>JAJDVR010000217.1 GCA_022826025.1 Gemmatimonadota bacterium
AGACACACCAGGTTGATCTTCCATGCGGCCTTCATCGGCCCTCCTTCTGTGCGCGCACTTTCCGTTCCGTGGCCGTCAGCGCCGCGGTGATGCTCGCTCGAACACAGCCTGCCGGCTACGAGCTCGAGCTGGCGTCGTCGGCGTAGGAGGCGGGAAGCCTCATCAGCATCTCGCCCGTGCTGTCGCCGAAGCTGTCCAGGTCGTCCAGCCCCAGCCTGTGGAGCAGCGTGAGCATGGCGTTGGCCAGCGGCGTGCCATCCGGGGCCTTGACGTGCAGTCCGCCCTCGAGTCCCATGGCCTGTCCGCCCACCACGACGAAGGGCACGCGCCGGTGGTTGTGCAGGTTCCCGTCGCCCATGGGCGAGCCGTACACGACCATCGTGTTGTCGAGCAGCGTGCCATCCACTTCCGCCGTGTTGTCGAGCTTCTCGAGCAGATAGGGGAGCAGGCCGACGTGGTACTTGTTGATCTGGTAGAAGCCCAGCACGCCCTCGTTGCCGGCTGCGTGCGACTGCGGGTGGAAGCCGCCCTCGCAGCCGCTCTCCGGGAATACGCGGGACGACACGTCGCGGCTCATCTTGAGTGAGAAGACGCGGGTCATGTCGGTCTGGAAGGCGAGCGCCTGCAGGTCGAACATCATCTGCACGTGCTCGGTGTAGGAGTCGGGCACGCCCACCGGAGCCTCGGGCAGTTCGCGCTCGAACCCGCTGGTGTTGCGGGCCTCGGTGCGCTCGATGCGCCGCTCCAGTTCGCGCACGTCTTCCAGGTAGTGTTCCATGCGGATCCGGTCCTCGGGCGGGAGGGCGGCGCGAAGCCGCGCGACCTCCTCGGTGACCCAGTCGAGGATGCTCGCCTGGGTGCGGCGCCGGCGCGCCCGCTCCTCGGGCGTGCCTCCGGCTCCGAAGAGCTGGTCGAAGGCCACGCGCGGATCCCGGGTCATGGGTAGCGGATCGGTCGGCGAGGCCCAGCTGACGGAGTCCGTGTACGCGCAGGCGTACCCGTACGAGCAGCCGCCCGACTGGTCCACGTTCTCGATGCAGAGCTGCATGGAGGGAATCGCGGTCTCCTGGCCGAAGCGCTGGGCGAAGAGCTGGTCCATGGAGGTGCCGACATAGACATCGGAGCCCTCGGTCCGCCGCGGATGCGCCTGCGTCAGGAAGGTGGCGCTGGAGCGGAAGTGGTCGGCGCCGATCTCCTTGGGCGCGAAGGCCTCGGCCTGCCGCACATCCGTGTTGCTGATGATGGTCAGGCGATCCTGAAAGCCCTCCAGCGGCTGGAGCGCGCTCGGGCTCAGATCGAAGCCACGACCCAGCTTCGCCGGAGCCCACAGGTTCTGGGTGGCGCCCCACTCGTTGCTGCCCGCCGCTCCATGCGAGTTCTCGATGGCGATGAGGCGCGGTTTCTGCACTTCGGCGGCCACATCGCCCCAGAGTCTGCGCGCGGGAATCATGCTGTCCAGGAGGGGCAGCGCGAGCGCGACCCCCGAGCCTCGGAGAAAGGTCCGCCGCGGGATGTGGGTTCCGGTGATGAACTTCATGTCGTGCTCCTGTCGATGACGGGTCAGGCCCTGTCCTGCTGTCTCGTTATCTGCCTTCAGCGTTGTGCTTCCGTGGCCAGCTCCGCCGCCCTGCGCATGCGGAAGGCGTCGCTCTCCACGATGCCGAGGACGAACTCGGAAGGACGATAGTCGTTTTCTTCGGCTCGCCGCACGATCCGGCGCACGGCGGGCATGTCGTAGTATTCCACGCGGCGCCCCAGGGCGTAGGCCATGAGGTTCGCCGTGAAGTTGCGCAACACCGGGGTTCTCAGCCGCAGCATCGCCTCGTGCAGGTCGGTGGGGCTGGTGAGCGGCGTGCCGTCGTAGAGCTGGCCCCGGGTGTCGAGCGCGATGCCGTTCTCGCGAATGCGCCAGCGGCCCGTGACGTCGAAGTTGTCGAGCGCCAGCCCGATCGGGTCCATGAACTGATGGCAGGCGTTGCAAACGACGTTGGCGCGGTGGATCTCCATGCGCTCGCGCGTCGTGAGCATGCGCGTGCCCTCCGTACCCTCGGTCTCGTCGAGGTCGGGGATGCCCGGTGGCGGCGGTGGCGGCGGTGTGCCGAGGATGACCTCCATGACCCACTTACCGCGCAGAACCGGGGAGGTGCGGTTGGCGAGCGAACTCTGGGCGAGGACGCTGCCGTGGCCGAAGACGCCGCGGCGCCGTTCCGTCGGGTACTGCACCCTGCGGAATTCCTCGCCGACCACCCCGGGAATCCCGTAGTGGTTGGCCAGGCGCTCGTTCACGAAGGTGTAGTCCGCCGTGATGAACTCCGTGACGGGCCGGTCTTCCTGGAAGAGATGGTCGAAGAACAGTTCGGTCTCGCGGATGAGCGCATCGCCGAGCTGCTGGTCGTAGTCCGGGAAGAGCACCATGTCCGGGTTCAGCTTCTCCAGGTCCGACAGGCGCAGCCACTGCGCCGCGAAACGGCTGCTGAGCGCGCTCGAGCGCGGGTCGGCCAGCATGCGCAGCGTCTGTTCGCGCAACGTCCGTCCCGAAAGCCGGTTGGCGCGCGCCACGGTCGCCAGCTCGTCGTCCGGAGGTGACGCCCAGAGGAAGAAGGAGAGGCGGGATGCGAGGTCGACGTCGCTGATGCGATAGGTCTCGCCCGGTTCCACTCCCTCCGGCCACTCTTCGAAGCGGAAGATGAAGTGCGGGCTGGCGAGGATCGCCTCCAGCGCATAACGGATGCCCCCTTCAAAGCCGGTCTCCTGCTCGCCCTGGTCGTAGAAGGCCATCAGGCCGGTCAGGTCCGCGTCGTCCACCGGCCTGCGGTAGGCGTCGGTCGCGATCCGCTCGATGATGGTGCGGGCACACGGCCGTACCTCTTCCGGCCCGGTCGGACGGCAGGAGAAGACCTTCCGCCGGCTGGGGGTGTCCGAGACGCCGGTCACCCTGGCCGGTCCCTTGATCACCAGATCGCGGATGTGGGGCGGCATGGTGAGCCCGTAGCCGATCCCGATCTGGGTGTCGGCGATGCTGTGCCCGTGCGCCGAGAAGAGATCGTCCACCGGCCCGCGCTCGGTCGGAATGAAGACAGCGGAGACGCGGTGCGGGCCCGCGCGCACCTGGATGGGGCCGGTTTCGAGAATCAGGCCCTTCCCGCCGGGGTCGACCTCCCCCATGAAGCGGTCGATGGGGAGCAGCGCGACCTGCTCGCCGTCGATCGAGATGTCCACCTGCTCGCCCGGCTCGTTTCGGCCGAAGAGGTAGCCTTCCGGCGAGTAGTGGAAGGAAACGCTGAACTCGTAGGTCCCGTCGGCGGGGAAGTTGTGCACGACGGAGGTGCCGCCACGCGAGCCATAGGGCGCGCCCGGCACCCGCTCGCGCTGCGAGGCCAGCCGGGGGATCCGGTAGGTGGTCTCCTGGTTCCCGGCGAGCGGGTTGCCGACCGCGAGGCGCGAGATTTCGCTGGCCGCCTTGAGATAGGCGCTCAGAAGCGTCGGCGAGAGCGCCTGCACGTCGGCGATGTTGTCGAAATTCGCGCTCTTGGTGTCGAGCGGGAGGAAGTTCGCCGCATCGATTTCGATCTCCAGAAGGTCGCGGATGGAACTCTGGTATTCGGCGCGATTCAGCCTCTGGAAGGTGCGGCCGCCCGGGTTGGGCGCTTCGGCGGCGGCCCGGTCCATGTTGGCCTCGAGGGTCTCGACCAGCATGCGGAGGGTGTCGCCCCCCGGACGAGGGATCCCCGGGGGCGGCATCATCTCGGCCCGCAGCTTCTGGATCATCTTCTCCGCAGTCTCCGGCGCGGTGGAGGCGGCGGCGACGTCGAAGCCGATCAGGGAGAGGTTGCCGGTCTGGAGAAAATCGTTGTGGCAGACCTGGCAGTAGCGCACCACCACGGCGGTGAGCTCTTCGTTGGCAACGGTGCCGGAGCCCCGGCTCGCGATGGCGGCATGGGGCTCGTCTGCGCGCGCTGCGGGTCCCCGATCAGGCCCGGCCGCACCCTGGCCGACGAAGCTGCTTCCGCCCGCCAGCAGAAGTCCCGAGATGAGCCCGGACGCCGCGAGTGCACGCATGACATTCCTCTCCACGATCCAGAAGACGTCTAACCGTAGAGGAATAGCCCCCGGGGTTTCTCCGCGCAAGTTGACGAACCCGCTAATGTTGAGTCCATGCTCCCTCTCGTTTCAGCGTTGCTCGCCCCCCTTGCCGGGGTGCTCATCTACGTCACGCTGCACCACCGGGCGCGCACGGTCCGGCTGCTCGATACGGCCGTCATTGTCGTGCTCCCGGTGCTCGTGGCGATCCAGGTGCTGCCGCATGCCTGGTCCGAACGGAGCCTGGTGCCCGTCGTCGTGGTGGCGCTCGGGGCCGGGCTGGTCGCCGTGGTCGAGCGACTGTCCCATACCCTGGCCCGCTACACCGATGACGTGACCATCCTCTTCGCCGTGCTGGGCATCTCCGTGCATGCGTTGCTGGAGGGGAGCGCGCTCACGGCCGGCGCTTCCCCGGCCTTCGTCCTGACGGTGGTGTTGCACCGCGTGACCGTGGGGCTCCTGATCTGGTGGCTGGTGGTGCCGCGCCACGGCACGCTGGTGGCAGGCGGCGGGGTGGGTGCCATCATGGTCGCGACAGTGGCGGGATACGTGGTGGGCAGTGGCGTGATGACCGACCTGGCTTTTGTCGACAGCGAGCTCCTGGAAGCCTTTGTGGCGGGCACCCTCCTCCATGTGGTCCTGCACCAGGGACGCGAGGACCACCGGCACTGAGGGCTCGAACCGGGCGCTTCGTGGACCACCTGATGCCGACGGCGGGGAGTCAGGGATCGTCCACCTGAGCCTGATAGAGGCGGCGTCCCTCCTCGAAGGTGGCGAGAACCTCCTCCTTGTGCGCGGGGTCGTCCCAGCGATCCATGAACCGCAGCTCGTACAGCACCTGATCGATCCAGCGCACGAAGAATGCGGCGTCTTCCCGGGAGCGGATGGCCTCGTCGTCGGCGATGACGAAGACCGGGTTGGCGTGCGCGAACAGGTAGCTGTCCATGGCGCCGTGCTGTGGCGGCCCCAGGGCGCGCGCGGCGATCCAGCCTGAGTTCTCGACCGGGATCTCCAGCTCGGCGCTCAGCGATTTGCCGTCGCCGTCGGCTTCGACGGCATGCACCACGTGCCCGTCCTGGACGATCTCCAGACGGTGCATGCGGAATAGCGACTCGGCGGTGGCGTTCACCGTAACCATGTCGCCCGCGGCGACCTGCAGTTCCTCGCCCATTCCCCTGCCCGAGACATCGAGCGTGAGGATGGGGCCGCTGGTCACGAAGGCGTGTCCCGCCGCCATGGCGTCGGCCCAGGCGTCGTAGTCGAGCTGATCCTCGCCGGTGTAGACATACGTGCGCGTGGTGCCGACCGCGGGGTGCCGCCAGATGTCCGACATCACATCCGTGCCCGCCGTCGCGGGAATGCGGGATCCGGTGTTGAGCAGGCGATACCATACCTCGGCCGTTCCCAGCTCGTCGCTCCAGATGCAGGCCACGTCCACGAAGTCCGCCAGGCCGAGGATGGCATCCACGGGCAACTCGCGGGCGGAGCCGGCTCCGGCGGCATTCGGGTCGCGGTGCCGGAGCCCGAAGGGATGCACGTAGCCGCCGATGCCGCCCTGCTCGTGGACGCGGCGAAGTACGTGGGCGTTGTCGGGGTAGAGGGCGTGATGGGCGGTGCCGACGGAGCCGATGTAGAAGGGTGTGATCAGCTCGACCAGATTCAGCAGCGACATGTGGGCGAAGTAGCTGGGCCGGTATTCCTCGTTGTAGTAGACGATGGTCCGGGGGTCGTCGTGCGGATGCGGATGCGGCCGCCCGAGGAAGTGTTCCAGATCCTCGACCCGGCTGTTGCCCCAGTAGTTGGCGATCATGCCATTGGCCACGTTCAGGTCTTCGGCCCGCGCCTTGTCGCCGAGATCGGCCGGGGTGATGAAGTAGTGGCCTCCGTAGTTGGGATGGATGTGGTTGTCGCCCGAATACCAGCCTTCGGCGGCCATGTCGATCCAGCGGTCGAGCTGGACCTCGACGATGGTGTGCTCGCCCGCCCGCACCTCGACGGGGCGCGAGACGGGCTCGTATTCGAAGCCGCGCCAGGCCTCAAGGCTCGCCTCGCCGGCGGGGAGGGTCACCGTGAAGCTGCCGTCGCTGTGGAAGTAGTAGTCCTCGGTCACGCTGACGACGCGCGGATAGCTGCCGTGGGGGAAGTAGGCCCGCCCGTCGGCGCCCGTCAGATAGATGCGCGACGGCAACAGCTCCCCGTCGGAGTCGGTGACGCGCACCCGCAGCTGGCCGGTCGGCTCCGACCACGCGTAGCCGTCGATGCGCACGCGCCGCGGCTGCCCGCCACCCCGCCCGACCGTGTACAGGGCGAAGCCCATCCCGCTGTCGATGGTGCGCGGCTGGTCGTCGGTGCCGCCGTTGCGGGCAAAGACGATGCGCTCGCCATCCGGTGACCATGACGGGAAGTACTCGTCCGTGCGCGTGTGCGTGAGGCGCACCGGCTGGATGCCGCGCAGCGACTTCGCACTGGGCACGGCGTAGAGATCGTTGTTGCCGGACGCGTCGGTGACGTACGCGACGATGCCCCCGTGGGAGGCGACGACCGGCGCCGCCTGGTAGTTGGTCTCGATGCGGATGAGGAGTTCGGATTCCCCGGTCTCCGCGCGCCAGCGCCAGAGCGAGCCCGAGCCCAGCGCGGCCTCGCCCCGCCGGGACACGAAGACGATGTCGCCGCTCGAACCGACCCAGTCCCCGGCCATGTCGTTCACGTCGGGATCGGCGATCACCGGCTCGGCGGCCGCGCGTGCCAGGTCGTAGGCCCAGAGGTCGAAGGTGCCGTCGCGCTCGGTGGTGAAGAGGATGCGCGAGCCGTCGGGCGACCAGCGGGGCCGGAGGTCCAGAAAGGGGTGGTCGGTCAGCTGCCGCGATGCGCCCGTCGCCACGTCCACCACGAAGATGTCGAAGTTGCGGTCGATGTCGGCCGCGTAGGCGACCTGCCGCCCGTCGGGCGACCAGCTGGGCTGGGAATGGTAGCCGGGGCCGCTGCTCACCTGCCGCGCGGTTCCGCCCTCGACCGGGACGATCCAGATCCTCCCCTGGTACGCAAACGCCAGTTCTTCACCGTCGGGCGACCACGCGGGGTAGGTGGGGGAAGCCGTCACCGGCGGGGGGAAATAGCTCTCCATGTACATCCGCCCCGCGCCACCGGCGCCCGCGAGCGACGGGTACCCCCCTGGGAACGGGTCCGGGTACTCGTAGGCCTGCTGGGCGGCCGAGGCCGGGACCGGCGTGGAGAGCGGCGCGGCGGCGGCCAGGCCCGGGAGCAGAAGAAGCGCGGGGGAGAGGAGCGGAATGCGGAGGAAGCTGCGTCGCGATGCGGAGCTGTTCATCGGTCGATCTCCACTGGGATGGGGCGACATTCGATGCAGGATAAGCGTCGCCTGTCCGTGTGACGAACCGGCCGGCGGGTCCCCGGGACGGAAAGGGGAGCCTGTTGGAGGCGGCACACTGCGCGCGAAACGAAGGAGACCGGTTGCCGTCCGCGCCGGTCCGGTGGATTTTGCGCAGGACTTTCTTCACCCATCCGAATCCGCGAGCAAGCCGATGTTTGAGAAGAGCCGTTTCGCGA
>JAJDVR010000286.1 GCA_022826025.1 Gemmatimonadota bacterium
GCCGTCTCCTCGTGCCGCATCCATTGCACCCGCACCGGGCGACCCAGCTCCCTGGCCAGGTACGCCGCCTCGAAACCCGCGTCGTCCGCCGCCGTGCGCCCGTACAGTTGCGGCCCGTCCATCCAGATCACCCGCACCTGCTCCGGATCCATCCCCAGGAACTCGGCGATCCCGGTCCGGTGGCTGTACGGCTTCATGTCGTTGGTGTAGATGGTCATCCGGCCGTCGGAGGGGTCGGCCAGGGCGTGCGCGGGACCGATGGCGGTGTGCCCGTGGAAGGGGATGTCATACGCGGCTTCGACAACGGTCGCGGCGCTCGCAAGCGCCCCGTCGGGATCTCCCTGCGTCCGCGCCGCCCCGCGTCCTCCCGAGCCCGGCACCCGCTCGGCGTCCCGCATGTAGTCGAAGAGGTCGTCGGATGCCGGGAAGGGGGCCGTGGCGGGCTTCTCCCACTCGACCACGAGGCGTTCCGCTGCTTCGATCGCCTGCTCCTCACGCTCGCACACCACGGCGACGTAGTTGCCCTCGCTCACGACCCGGATGAAGCCGGGCACGTCGCGCACCGACGACTCGTCGATGCCCACCAGCGTCGCCCCCGCGAAGGGCGGCCGCACATGCCGCGCGTGCACCATCCCCGGGAGCCTTACGTCGACGGCCCACTCGAGCGACGCATCGACCTTCCCGGGGATGTCGTAGCGCGGGATCGACCGGCCCACCAGCTTCAGGTCCTGCACCGGCTTGATGCTCGCGACACCGGTGGTCGCGTTGATGTTGCCCCCGGTCAGCGCGACATCGAAGCGCCGTCCACCGATCAGTTCGCCGTAGCTGACGGTGCGCGCGGGATCGTCGCGCAGCGAGATCACGCCCTCGTCCACGCTGAGCCGCTCCACGGGCACCCCGAAGCGCTCCGACGCCATCTCCAGCAGCACGCGCCGGGCCTCCGCCGCGATCCGGCGTCCGACCATGGCGTCGCGCTCGATCGCATCCGAGCCCCCCGAGCCGCCCTGGTCCACGGTCATGTCGGTCCGGCCCATGACCACCGTCGCCTTGTCGAAGGCGAGGTCGAGCTCGTCGCACATCATCTGCTGGGTGGCGGTCCCCGTCCCCTGCCCGCCATCGGTCTTGCCGACGTAGAAGGTGGCGCTGCCGTCTTCGTGCACGACCAGCCACGAGTCGAGCTGGAGGAAGTCGGGATCGGGCCAGGAAGCCGCCTCGGGCGAAGCGTCCCCGGCAGGCTCCGTCCCAAAGCCCCATCGGCCCGCCCCGGCCGATCCCAAGCCGTTCAACCCGAAGACGAACAGCCCGGATGTCTTTAGAAAGTCGCGCCGCGAAGTGGTTCCGCCCCAGCGCGCGAGGGCGTCGTCCACCGCATCGGCTACCTTCCGCCCGCCGCTCATCGGCTCAGGCCCCGTGTGGGCATCGCGCCGCCCGCCGCTCATCGGTCCTCCCCTTCGGCCATCGCCTCGGCCGCGCGCTTCACCGCCGACTGGATCCGGTAGTAGGTCATGCAGCGGCAGAGGACCCGGTTCATGCCCTCGCGGATCTCGTCGTCGCTTGGATTCGGGCTGTAGCTCAGCAGCGCCGCGGCCGTGAGGATCTGTCCGTTCTGGCAGTACCCGCACTGCGGCACCTGCTCGTCGATCCACGCCTGCTGCACCGGATGCAGTTCACCGTTCTCGGGCAATCCCTCCAGCGTCGTGATCTCTCCCGTCGAACGCGACACCGGGCGGTTGCACGAGCGGATCGCGCGCCCGTCCATCAGCACCGTGCACGTCCCGCACTGGGCCAGACCGCAGCCGAAGCGCGGCCCCCGCAGCCCGAGATCGTTGCGGAGCACATACAGCAGCGGCGTCGACGGATCGACATCGAGCGTATGCGTCTCCCCGTTTACCCTGAGCGTGATCTCGCTCATCGATGCATCCCCCTTCGAACGGAACGCCTCATTGCAGCCGCGCAGCGCGCACGCAGGGTGGAAACTGCCGTGCTGGCTCGATCACCGCCACCTGCGAATCCGCGATTCGACGATTCACCCCATTCCGCCATTCCTCCGCCCGCGGGAATCCGGAGATTGAAGATACGCGAAGGGCGCCGGTCGGATCACCTCGACCCGTCCCTCCCGGGGCTCGAGAGGATGAGAAGGACAACGCTTACAATGTTGCTGCGGGGGATGGTGCGGGTACATGTTTGATGCCATGGATACCACCGGACTGGATACGCTCAAGGCGACGAGAATGCTCGAGGCGGCAGGCTTCGAGACGTCCCAGGCCGAGGCCCTTGTGTCCGTGTTTGGCGGGCCGCTCGCAGGCAATGCCGCAACGAAGGGCGATGTGCGGGAGCTCCGGTCTGAGGTGAAGACGGAGATCAGGGATCTCCGGGCCGAGCTGAAGACGGAGATCGCGGATTGCCGGACCGAGCTGAAGACGGAGATCGCGGACTGCCGGGCCGAGCTGAAGACGGAGATCGCGGACTGCCGGACCGAGCTGAAGGCCGAGATCGCCGAGTTGCGCGATGACCTGAAGGTGGAGTCGACCGAGCGAAGGGCAGATATCACGAAGCTCAGTCGGGAAATCGCCGACGTGCGCGAGGACATAAAGAACCTGAAAGCGCAGATGTACCGCTTGCTGCTGGTGCAGGCGACTGTGATCGTCGGCCTCGTCGTAGGATTGCAGCGGCTGTTCTGACGACGTACTCCGCGAGTCGGCTCGCGACCCGATCTGGAGGCAGCATGGACGTCAGTAACCCCTCGCCGGTCATTCGATTCCCGCTCCTCGCGCTCCCATTACTCTGGGCGATCTCGCTCGTCGCAGTGCCGCCCGGGCTGACCGGCCAGGACCACATCTCACTCCTTCCCGCCATGGAGTGGCGCTCGATCGGCCCGGACCGGGGCGGACGCTCGATCGCGGTCGCGGGGCATGCCGACCGCCCGTTCGAGTACTACTTCGGCGCGACGGGCGGAGGGCTCTTCAAGACCACCGACGGCGGGTCCACCTGGACTCCCGTGACCGATGGTCAGGTCGGCAGCGCCTCGGTTGGAGCGGTCGCAATGGCCCCGTCGGACCCCGACATCGTCTACATCGGCATGGGCGAGGTGCAGCTGCGCGCCAACGTCCTCCAGGGAGACGGCGTCTACCGCTCCGACGACGGCGGGAAGAGCTGGCGGCACCTCGGCCTCGCCGAGACCCACGCGATCGGGCGCATCCGCATCCACCCCACCGATCCCGACCGCGCCTACGTGGCGGCGCTCGGCCATCCCTTCGGGCCCAACCCCGAGCGCGGCGTCTTCCGGACCAGCGACGGGGGCAGGACCTGGGAGAAGGTCCTCTTCCGCGACGAGCGCACCGGGGCGGTCGACCTGGTCATGGATCCGAGCGATCCGGACGTGCTGTACGCGACGCTCTGGCAGGTGTACCGGAAGCCGTGGCGGCTGTGGAGCGGCGGCGAGGGGTCGGGGATCTTCAAGTCGACCGATGGCGGCGACACCTGGACCGAGATCACGCGCAACCCGGGCCTTCCGGACGGGGTCCTCGGCAAGATCACGATCGCCGTTTCCGGCGCCGACCCGGACCGGGTGTGGACGAACCTCGAGGCCGAGCGGGGCGGGCTCTACCGGTCCGACGACGGGGGCCGGTCGTGGGAGTTCATCAACGGCCATCGCGACATCTGGCAGCGGGCCTTCTACTTCCAGCGCCTGGAGGCGGACCCCGTCGACCGCAACACGCTCTACATCCTCAACTTCCGGCTCATGCGCTCGACGGATGCCGGGAGGACGCTCGAAAGCGTGCCCGAAACACACGCCGACCATCACGACCTCTGGATCGACCCCACGAACCCCCTGCGCATGATCAACGGAAACGACGGGGGCGGCGTGGTTACGGTGAACGGGGGCCGGACCTGGACCTCGATGCGGTATCCGACGGCGCAGATCTATCGCCTGACGACGACTTCGGACTTTCCCTACCACGTGTGCGGCGCGCAGCAGGACAACTCCACGGCGTGCGTCTCGTCGGAGCCGGGGCATCTCCGCAACCCGCGCGGCCCGAGCACGGAGTGGATGTACGCGGTGGGCGGAGGCGAGATGGGCTACATCGCGCAGCATCCCGCCAACCCCGACATCTTCTACGCCGGCGCGACCAACACGCTCACCCGCTACAACCGGGCGACCGGCATGGTCACCGACATCCAGCCCTGGCCGCGCATCGTCATGGGCGAGCCCGCGCGCGACATGCCCGAGCGGTGGAACTGGACCTACCCCATCACCGTGGCGCCGACGGCCCCGCATGCCCTGTACGTCGGTTCGCAGCACCTCTGGAGGTCCTTCGATGACGGGAAGTCGTGGGAGAAGATCAGCCCCGATCTGACGCGAGCCGAGCCGGAAACGCTCGATGACTCCGGCGGCCCGATCGTCAAGGACCAGGATGGACCCGAGATCTACGGCACGCTCTACGCGATCACGCCTTCGCCGCATGAAGCGGAGACGATCTGGACAGGCTCGGACGATGGGCTCCTACACGTCACGCGCGATGGCGGCGGGAGCTGGCGCGACGTGACCCCTCCGGACATGCCCGCGCACACGCGCGTCATGACGGTGGAAGTGTCCCCGCACGACGCCGGGAGTGCGTTCGTAGCCGGAATCCGGTATGAGATGGACGACCGGGCGCCGTACGCGTGGAAGACCGACGACTACGGTGCGACCTGGACCCGGATCAGCGGCGGCATCCCGGATGGTGCCTTCGTGCGGGTCGTTCGGGAGGATCCGAAGCGTGCCGGGCTCCTTTACGCGGGCACCGAGCACGGCGTCTTCGTTTCCTTCGATGACGGCGCGCACTGGAGCGACCTTTCGTTCCGCCTGCCGGACACACCCGTCACCGGGCTGTCCGTCCAGGAGCGCGACCTGGTGATCAGCACCCACGGCCGCTCCTTCTGGGTCCTCGACGACATCGAGACGCTGCGACAGCTGGACACGGACGTCGCCGGCACGGAGGTCCACCTCTTCCAGCCCGCCGACGCAATCCGCCGATCGGTCCCCGCGGTCATCGACTTCCGGGTGGGCGCGTCCGGGGGCGCCCGGCTCGACATCCTGACGGACGACGGAGAGCGGGTGCGAACCCTCGTCGACGGAAGGGTTGATGCGGGCACCCAACGGACCCGCTGGAACCTCCGCTATCCGGGCGCGGTGACCTTCGAAGGCATCGTCCTGGAGGGGGGCAACCCCGCAGTGGGGCCCTGGGCGCCGCCGGGGCGCTACCGGGCGCGGCTCACCGTCGATGGCACGACCCGGGAGGCCGCCTTCCAGGTGCTCCCGGATCCGAGACTCGGCGACATCCCCAGCGCTGCCTTCACCGACCAGTTCCGCCTGGCGATGGAGATCCGCGACGCCGAGAGCCGGGCGAACACGAGCGTGCTGCTGGCGCGCGACCTGCGTGCCCAGATCGACGGGATCGTCGCCGAGAGCAATGACGCCGGCCTCAGCGACGAAGCGTCCGGTTTCGCGGCGGGGATCGAGGCCGTCGCGGGAGAGCTCTACCAGCTCAGGAACCAGAGCCCGAAGGACAAGATCGCCTTCCCCATCAAGCTGAACGATCGCCTGACCGGCCTGCGCAGCCACCTGGAGCGGGGCGACGGCACGCCCATCGATGCTTACCAGGCCGTCTTCGACGAGCTGTCGGCGGAACTGGAGGTGCAGCTGCGCATCCTCGAGCGGATGCTCGGTGACGACCTGCCACGCCTGAACCGGCGGCTCGCGGGCGCGGGGCTCCCTCAGGTGGTCGTCAAGGAGGCGTTGATCGCGGACGGGTGAGTTACCCGGGCTCGAATGGGTTCAGCCAGGCAACCCCTAATCGCCGGAAGTCGCGGACGTTGCGCGTTACGACCGTCAGCCTGTGGGTCACGGCCGTGGCCGCGATCATCGCGTCCTCAAGGAGCGCGCGCGGGCGGCGATGTTTGATCCGCGCCCACTCCCGGAACGCATCGGCGTCCATCGGGAGGACCCCGTACGAGGCGATGACGTCGTCGAGCCAGGCCGTCAGTCCCTGTGCCTTCGCCGGATCCCGGCCACGAACGTTCTCGATCCCGGCCTGGATCTCGCCCACGGTGACCGCGGACATGAAGAGGCGGTCGGCCGGCGCCGCCTCGATCCAGCGAACGACGGAAGGATCAGGCTTCGGCCGTCGCAACTCCGACACGACGTTGGTGTCCAGGAGGTACATGGATCTACTCGAGCGGCGGAAGGGCCCGGTGGCGATGTTCCTGCCGCCGGAGAATCAGGTCCTCCGTACGGGCCTCCGGCGCAAGCAGCAACTCCTTCAGATTCCGCCGCGCCAGCCTCTGCAACCGGCGCCAGTGGTCAACGGAAACCAGCACCGCGGCTTCGACGCCTCGCTTGGTTACGAGCTGCGGGCCTTCCGACACGCTCGACTCCAGCATCTCGCTGAAGCGCGCCTTGGCTTCCTGAACCTGCCAGACTCTGGTCAAAGCATCCTCCAAGCCATGGATCGTCAGTCTGACTAGTCATAAGACTAGTCTGTTTGACGAGGACGATCAACCGGGACTCGCCACGAGGGGATCCCGGAGCGCTGGGTCCACTCCAATGGGATTGGTGACAAGCTGGAGGGGACCCAGCCAATTGGGTCGGGTATTGTGCAGAACCGCGACCACCGCCTCGGTGCCGTACTCGGACTCGAGTCACGATCAGGGCACGCCGACCAGGAGAGAAGGTCTCATGACGAGAGCGCATCCCACCGTCTCGCTCGCTTCAATCGTGGTTCTCTGCGCCGCGTGCGAGTCGACTCCCGAGGCGGCGCCGGTGATTCGCATGGACCCGGTCGGCACTTCGGGAGCTCCTCTTACGGGCATCAACTCGATCGCCCTGGCCGACGAGACCACCGCGTGTGTGATCGAGTCCTATGAAGACCGCATCCATTGCCTGGGCCGGAATGGAGAGGAAGCAGGAGCCTTCGGCAGACCGGGCGAAGGTCCAGGCGAGTTCCGCAGTCTCGCGGAAGTCGTCGGGGGACCAGACGGCACCATCGGCGCCATCGACTGGGGTTTGGTCCGAATGACCATCTTTCAACCAACAGGCACGCGCGTTTCCGAAGTGAGCCTTCCCTTCCTCGGGCCCTACAGGGTGGGCGCCTCCTTCAGGTCGACGGTGTTCGGCTACGGCATGGCAAGTCGCTCGGGCGACCTGTCGGCAGGGATCACGACACTGCACACGGAACTGGACCTCGCTTCAGGCACGATTGTCTGGGAGAGAGCCTTTCCCGTCGATCTCGTGGAAACCGGATGCGACTGGGGACCATCGAGCGAACTCAGCCGGGGCGTGCCCACACCGACGGGCGGAATCGTCTTCCCGGCCTGCGGCGGGCTGATGATCTTCCTGGAGGACCGCGACGGCGACGATGCCACGCTGGTTGAGGCTCCCCTGTACGTCGAGGAGTTGCGAAGCGAGGCTGAGGTGGAGGCATACGCGGCGAGGCAGCGTATGAGCATGTTCGGTTCCGAGACCTCCGTGGACAGATACCGCCGGACGCCCCTTCGCTACAACCTCGGACGTCCCATCTTCGATGACCGCGACCGACTCTGGATTCTCACCCGTCGATTCCAGGATGGGTTTTCGCATCTGGACATCTACGCGGACACCCGACTCGTCGGCGTGGTGCAGGTCCGGGATCGCGCGGTTGCCTTCGACCTCCGGGGTTCGACGCTTGTGGTCCTGGTGAATCGTCCCGTCGGTCCCGACGATCCCGATGGCTTCCCCGACCGCGCAATCGACTGGTACGACATCGGCGACCTGGAGATCGGCGGGTAG
>JAJDVR010000211.1 GCA_022826025.1 Gemmatimonadota bacterium
GGGCCGATGGGCGCGAGCTGCTTCAGGCGGCCGAATCGTGTGGAGCGGCCGGCCGCGAGGACGACGAGGGTCAGGGGTGGGTCCAGTTTCGTTACCATCGATGCCGGTTTGGGTTACCGTATACAATACCGAAGTCCACCACAGCATGAGAGTGAGGCTCTGGAGACGATGACGGGCCGGGAGGGCGCGTGCCAACACCGGAGCTTTCGCGCGTGAGCCGAAGGGTCCTCGTCACCGGCGGCGCCGGATTCGTCGGGAGCCACGTGGCGGACGCCCATATCGCGCGGGGCGATCGGGTCTGGATCATGGACGACCTCTCTTCGGGACGGCCCGCAAACGTCCCCTCCCGCGCCGATTTCGTCGAGATGGACATCGCCGATCCCCGCGCCCGGAAACTGATCTGCGATGTCGGCTTCGACCTGATCAACCACCACGCGGCGCAGATCGACGTGCGCGCCTCGGTAGCCGATCCGATTGCGGACGCAAGGGTCAACATCGTCGGCCTCATCAACATCCTGGAGGCGGCGCGCGACGCGGGGACCCGGCGGGTGGTCTTCGTGTCCAGCGGAGGCGTCGTCTACGGAGAGCCCGAGGTGTATCCCACGCCGGAGAGCGCCCCCAAGCGCCCGGTGTCCCCCTACGGGGTGTCGAAGCTCGCCGGCGAGCACTACCTCGACTCATTTCGCGAGGTGCACGGCCTCGACTACGCGGTGCTCAGGTACGGCAACGTCTACGGCCCCAAGCAGGATCCCCACGGAGAGGCGGGCGTGGTGGCCATCTTCTGCAACCGCCTGATCGACGGCGAGCCCCTGGACATCTACGGCGACGGCGAGCAGACGAGAGATTACGTCTACGCGGAAGACGTGGCGACCGCCAACCTGATCGCCGCCGACATGCCGCTCGAGGACGACGCCGGAATCGACGCGAGAGCCTTCAACGTGGGCACCGGGGAGGCGACGAGCGTGAACACGCTGGCGACCCTCCTGGAAGAGATCGCGGGCGCCCGGCCCGGCCGGATGCACAGGGATGCCCGCCCAGGCGAACTCCGCCGCAGCGTGCTCTCGACCGCGCGCATCCGCGCGATGGGCTGGTCGCCGGCGCACACCCTGCGCGAGGGGCTGGCGCGCACGTTCAGGCATATCGCGTCCGAGAGGGCGGCGACTCCTCCACGTTCCGTCTGATCTCCCGACGGTGCAAACGACCCACGAGGTGGGTGATTATCACCCATCAGGTGGTTGATCTGCACCCGTTGGGGCATGACGCGCACGGCAAAAACGTGGAGTGGATGGCGCGGCGCATCGCCCAGGCGGGAGGTTGACCTACCTGTTTGCGTCGAAACCGAGCCTCCAGACCACCATCTGGGGATAGGCCCGTTCGTTCTCCACCGTCTCGACGACCAGCCCATCCCCGACGAAGGCCTCGACCAGCGCGTCGTGACGGCCGGTTGCGATGAGTGAGCCGCTGGCGAGATCGATCAGGTCGATGCGCATCTCGAAAATCGATTTCATGTCATCGTCGACCGGCCCATAAACTGTCCGGCCATTGGGCATGACCTGATACTCCATGTGATCCTGCCAGTCATCCTTGCGAGCGGAACTGACCACCCAGAGTCGCTGCTGGTCGTCGACCTGCATCGCGTACATCCGGTTCCGTGGAGGGTTGTCGGGAGACGAGGGCTCGCGTGATGGTTCCCTTTCGTTCAGCCTGGGTCCTCTGAGCCCGAGGATCCTGCGGCCGCTCTCGCTCCATATCTGAATCAGGTAATAGTAGGGATGAGCGCTGTAGATTCGCTTCTGCCGATCGACCGCCAATACCCGAGGTGAGGAGCCCTGTGCGTCAAGGCCCGCCATCCGGTCGAAGGAATGGAGAACACCCGATACATCGACGATGTGGAGAGGAATGCCGACCAACCCCGCTCTCGACGTGCCCATGTTCAGCAGGTACCTCCCGTCCTCCGCGAGCGGGACCGCGAGATGGGCGTACCCCGGGTAGACGGACCTGTCCGAGTAATAGGAGAAGTCGGCGTTCACGACGGTCTCTCTGCCGATATCGAGGTCAAAGACATGCACCCGGCCCTCGCTGTCGGTGCGCACCGGCGCCGGCCGCTGGAACTCCATGGGCCCGTCCCCCCGTCGGCCGATTTGCCTCAGGAATCTTCCTTCCGCATCCCAGACCTTCACCACGCCTTCCTGCTGCTGGCCGACCCAGTAGTTGCCGGAATCGTCCACCGTCACGTACCTCGACCAGTTGATGTATCCGGGTCCCGCGGTGTCGCCGAGAGCCACGACGCGCTCTGTCGTGATGCAGTTCGAGCACATGGTCGAACTTTCGAGGATGTCGACGGTGGCGGTGCTGTCCTGCAGCGTCGTGAGGTCCCGCGGGGAGTCGGGGGCGCCACAGCCGGATAGCCAGCCGGTCAGGGCAACAATCAGTGGCAGAGTTGCCGTGGTGGACTTTCCGACCATTTGATCCACCTCCGTGGCGGGCCGCTGGAACGAAGCGGCGAACTCCTTCCCTTCCGACTTCGTTCTACCCCTGCCTGGCGAAAAACGCTCTCGGTCACGTCTCAGCCCGTCGGTCCGCCTCTCGGACGCACGCCACCTGACGCACGCCACCTGACGCGCACGTCAGACGTGGAGTGGATGGCGCGCCGCATCGCCCAGGCGGGAGGGTGACCTACCTGCTTGAGTCGAAACCGAGCCGCCAGACCACCATTTGAGGGTAGGCGGCTTCGGTCTCGGTATTCTCGATGGCCAGCCCATCGCCGATAAAGGCCTCGAACAGCGCATCGTGACGGCGGGTGGCGATGAACGAGCCGCTCGCGAGATCGATCAGGTCGATGCGACTCTCGAAGATGGCACTCATGTCACCGTCGGTGGGCCCATAGGCTACCCGGCCATTGGGCATGACGTGCTGCGCCATATGATCCCGCCAGTCATCCTTCAGAACATGAACGATCACCCAGAGTCGCCGCTCGTTGTCAACCTGCATCGCGAAGATCTGATTGCGTGGGGGATTGTCGGGTGACCAGAGTCCAGGTGACCCCTCCCTCTCGTTCAGCCTCGGTCCTCGGAGCCCCAGGATCCTGCGGCCACTCTCGCTCCATGCCTGAATGAGATAGTCGCCCGCTCGAGCGCTGTAGATCCGCTTCTGCCCATCGACTGCCAATACCCGAAACGCGTTGCCCGGTGCGTCAAGACCTACCATCCGGTCGAACGAATGGCGCATGTCCAGACCATCGACGATGTGGAGCGGCAAGCCCCCTGATCCGGCCGTCGTCCTGCTTATGTTCACCAGGTATCTTCCGTCCTCCCCCAGCGGTACTGCGAGATGGTAGAACCCCGGTAAGAGGGACCTGTCGGAGTCATATGAGAAGTCGGAGTTCACAACGGTTTCCCGTCCATTATCGAGGTCGAAGACACGCATCCGTCCCTCGCCGTCGGCGCCAACCGGAGCCGGGCGCTGGAACTCCATGGGTCCGTCCCCCCTGCGACCGACCTGCCTCAGGAAACGTCCTTCCGCACCCCAGACCTTCACCACGGATTCCCGCGGCATTCCGACCCAGTAGTTGCCGAAGTCATCAACGGCCGCGTAAATCGACCAGTCGATGTACCCCGGGGCGACCGTGTCGCCCAGAGCCACGACGTGCTCGACGGTTATGCAGCTTGTGCACGTTGCCGACGTTTCGAGGATGTCGACGGTGGCGGTGCTGTCCTGCAGCGTGGTGAGAACCCTCGGGGAATCGGGGGATCCGCAGCCGGCAAGCCATCCGGCCAAGGCAAGACTCAGCGGCAGAGATACCGTGGTGGACTTTCCGAACATTCGATCCACCCCCGTGGCGGGCCGCCGGAACGAGCAGGCGGCGAACTCCTTCCCTTCCGACCTCGTTCTACCCCCGCCTGGCGAAAAATGCTCTCGGTCACGCCTCTGCCGGTCCCGTCCCGCACATCCTCACTCGTCCTGTTCCAGATTCTCCGCGTACGTCAAGGACTTCTCCAGCATCGGATTGGCGTTGTAGGCCTCGGACTGCCCGGGCGGAATGCTCAGGTACTTCCAGTCGTCGCCGCGGAAGGACTTCGCCAGGTACACGATCTGCCCGACGTGATAGGCGGCGTGGGCCAGAGAGCGGAGCAGAGCCTCATCAACACGATGAGGGACGCTGCGGATGGTCACCCCGGAGGTCAGGTCGTCGTCGGTCAACTCCGCGAGCGCGTCGAAGAGCACGCCCCAGCCCCGGTCCCACTTCGCGGCGACCTCGGTCGGCGAGACGTCGCGCGCTTCGAACTCCGACTCGCGGTTGCGCCAGGGCTTCTCCCCGTCCGTGGTCAGGAAGTCGGTGAAGCGCGACTCCAGGTTGCCGGCGACGTGCCAGACGATGGTCGCGATCGAGATGGCGTGCCCGGAACCGGCGACGAGTTGCTCGGCGTCCAGTTGGCGGAAGGCGCGCTCCCCGAGGAGCCTGTAGCGTTGGTATTCCGCTTCGATGAGAGCGACGACGGTGCGGTTCATCTTGTTGCCTCATATTCTATTGTTAGAGTCAAATATTTCATTGGAGTATATGTACAACATCTATATATAGATATATAATCTTATATACAATATAATACAGGATCCCGGGACTACCAACCCTTCGGGGTGATGCCGCCCGCCACGGATCCGATCTCCACCGCCGGAAGCACCGAGATCCGGTCGTCGAGCACGTATCTCTCATCGCCCGGGTGCTGTGCGCGCGGGAAGCCGCCACGGCCCCAGAGAGAGCGCCAGGCATCCGTTCCCGTTTCATCCAGGCCGAAACCGCCCAGGTCCGCGAATATTCCTTGAAAATCCGCAGTGCAAGTGAGGATTTTCAAGGAATGCCGGAGCGGAGTCGCCTATTCCTCCCCCGGCGGCCTCCCCAGCGCGCCCGCGAACAGGATCGCGCCCGACTCGCGCTCCCGGATCAGGTAGGCGAAGGGCCGGTCGGCGATCACCGACGGGGGAAGGCTCGTGACCCCGATCCCCACCGAGGTGGAGCCAGCCGCCTCCGCGCCCTCCTCCGACACCTCGACGAAGGTCTTCTGCTTCACTTCGGAGATGTAGAGCGGAGGAGGAGTCGCGGAGATGCCCGTGAAGTCGGCGACGTTTGGCAAGAAGGCGTCCGTCATGCCGAGCGACTGCAGCGTCTCCTTCAGGCTCTTGTCGTATTCGACGCGGAACCTGGGGAGCACCACCCGCACCCTTCTCGTGGTCATCTTTTCAAGGATGCTCTCCCAGCGCGTCTCATCCATCGACCCGATCTCGCCGTCGATGTTGCTCCCGTTTCCGGGGACCAGGACCGTCATCGCGAAGGCCCCCTCGCCGAATGACAGGTCCACGATCTGCAGGCTGCCGTCCCGGCCGTGGGGGAATTCGCGGGTCTGGTCCATCATCGGGATCGACTCGGACTCGCCTTCAGCGATGTGGAAGGGGGCATCGGTCGTCTTCGCCGGATCGAACGCGTGCCGCCACGGACCCTTGAAGTAGACCGCGTTGATGAGGAAGAGCACCGTGCGGCTGTCGATGGGCGGCTCGATGATGCTCTCGATACGTCCGTTGGTCTTCTCCGAGACCCATTGGTTCATGGTGTCGACCGCCGAGGCGTTGGAAAAGTCGAGCCCGGCGACCGTGGCATCGAAGAACGCGCGCACCGTGTTCAGGAAGCCCGGCTCGACCTCGAATCCGTCCCGATACCACGCGGAGTTGGCAATCTGCGTGTTCACGGTCGAGTCCGCCGCCGGCAGACTCGTCATCAGGCCGCGATAGCCGTTGTTGATGGTGTCCGGCGCGACATCCGCGAATCCGAGCGTGGCCTGCATCTGATCGTACGTGGCGCCGCGGGCTCCGTTGAGCGCCATCCCGAGGGCCATGGAGGCGCTGAGCGGCGAGACGAGGACGTTCTCTTCCGGATCGGCGGCCATCGCGGCAGCGAGCAGATCCCAGGCGAAGACGTTGCTCTTCTCGACGACTGCGGCTTCGGCCGAGGCCGAGCGCGGCGGAACGATGATCGAGTCGCCCGGGCCGGGGTCCGGGGGCTCGGGGATCGCGGGCTCGGCGGGCTCGGCAGGGCCGGGGTCAAGCGGGTCATCCGAGCAGGCCGGTGCCAGGATGACCGTCAGCCCGATCGCAAGGGCCAGCGCGGTGCGCGCCGTCGACGGAACGCGGGTCATGGAGGTAGCCGACTCCATCCAAAGGTGTTGCTGTCACTGTCCGCGAGAACGAATGGGCTGGCGAGAATGTGACGCCTGATCTGCGACCCGGTCCAGTCACGCAGCCAACCAGGCGTGTTTCTCCCCGGGCGAAGTGGGCGAAGGGGCGTTAAGCTCGACTACCTCCGGGTCGGTTCCGTAGCGGGTTTCGCAGCTGCCGGGAGGAGCGACTCCATGAGAATGAGGACTCCGATGAACACCATCGTCCGTCTAGCGTTCGTGGCCGCAATGGTTTTCCCGACCGCGGCCACTGCGAGTCCGCAGCAGTCTCCCGCTGACGATCCCCCCGGAGCCCTTCCCTACGACCTCGCGTTCGGGATGGCGGCTTTCCTCTGGGACACGCAGTTCGCGGTCTCGGCGGACGGGCGCTTCGTCGCATACGAGGTGCGGGTCCCTCCCGCCGACACCACGGCCAACCTGGACGAGCGCTACCAGCCCGCCGGGACGCCGAGTTCGATGGTGGGGGCGACGATCCGCTACACGGAGATGGCCACGAGACGCACGGTCGAGGTATGCCCGGGTGGGGCCTGCTGGCGGCCGGTGTGGTCGCCCGACGGCACGGCGATCGCGTTCTTCTCGGACGCCGACGGGCTGCCGCAGCTGTGGGTCTATGATGTCGCGGCGGGCACGTCGCACCGGCTGTCCGATGAACCCGTGAAGCCGAAACTGTGGCACGGCGACGAGCCCCGGTGGAGTCCGGACGGCTCTGTGCTGTATGTCGGGTTTGCTCCCGAGGGGCGGTTCCGCAACCCGGTGCGCCCGGATGAAGTGCGGCCGGAGAACGCGGCCGGGGTTGTGGTGCTGCGCAGCGGGAGCGAGGCGGCAGCGGCGTTGGGGGCGGAAGCACCGCCGCCCACCCCGATGACCGACCACTATGCGCGCGAGCACCTCGTGGCGGTGAAGGCTGTCGATGCCGCCAGCGGAGAAACGCGCGTGCTCGTCCCGCAGGACGCGGAGATCCCGGCCGGAACCCTCCGCCTCTCGGCTTCCGGCAGATGGCTGGGATACCTCTCGACTTTCAGGCCGGAGAGCGACACGACCCAGTCCACGGTGATGGACGTCGCGGTCGTGCCGGCTGCCGGCGGAGATCGTATTCCCGTCGTGCGCAACGTCCCGCTCACCCGGAACGACTACTTCGGCGGCAGCTACGTCTGGCACCCGTCGGACGACCGGCTGATGTACCTCGACGGCAAGCGCATGCACCTGCTCGACCTCCGCTCCGGGTCGCCCGCCGCGCCCGTCCCGCTCGCCCCCGAGCTGGGCGACGTGGCCCCGACCGTCTTCGCCTTCACCCGCGACGGCCGGGCCGCCGTGATGGGCACGGACGTGGTTGACGACCGGAGCTACGGCGATCCGCGCCCTCGTGCGCTCGCGGTGGTGCCCCTCGACGGCGGCACGCCCACGACCTACGCAATCGACGACGGGCGCTGGACGTACGACCAGCTCCTGAAGGCCGACGAGCGGACGGCGTGGCAGCCGGACGGCGCCTCGATCTCCGTCCTCCTCACCGAGCGTTCGACCGGCGACAAGGCGGTCGTCCGCTTCGGCGCGGCCGCCCCCGGCGGCCAGGTGCTCTGGAAGGCCCGGGCAAAACTCGTCAACCTCACGTCCGGCGGCAGCCACGACCTCATCGTGGGCCAGTACGAGGACATGCACACGCCCCCGAACATCTTCCGCTTCGACGCGGACTTCTCGGCCCGCGAGCGCATCTCCCACATCGATCCGCGCCTGGACAACGTGCAGGTCGGCACCGCGGAGGTCTTCGAGACCACCGTGCCGCTTCACGACGGCACGCTCGCCTCCGTCAAGACGGCCGTGCTGCTCCCCCCCGGGGCCGCGCGGGGCGACCGTCTCCCGGCCATCGTGACCATGTATCCGGGCGGCGACGTGACCCGGCGCGCCGCCGACTTCGGGGGCGGCAGCGTATTCACCGTCCCCAACCTGGTCTTCACCAGCCGGGGCTACGCGGTGGTGCTGTGCGACCTGACCCTCGGTCCCAACGAGCAGGCCGGCAACCCGATCCGCGACATGGTCGACGTGCTGCTGCCCCAGGTCTACCGGGCGGCCGAACTCGGCTACGTCGACCTGAACCGCCTGGCGATCACGGGTCAGTCGTACGGCGGCTACGGCACCGGCTCGATCATCACCCGCACCAACATCTTCCGCGCCGCGGTGCCCATCTCCGGCATCTTCGATCTGTTCGGCACCTACGGGCGCATCGACATCGACGGAGGGGGGTTCTTCCTGGCCTGGAGCGAGGGCGGGCAGGCGCGCATGGGGACGCATCCGTGGGCGGACGTGCGCCGCTACCTCGACAACTCCCCCTACTACAACGCCGACAAGATCTCCACCCCGGTGCTGATCGTGCACGGCACCGCGGACATGGCCTATCACGACGCCGGAAAGCTCTTCAGCGCCCTCCGGCGGCTCGGCAAGCCGGCGCAACTCGCTTCATACCTGGATCAGGGCCACGTCATCTCGTCCTGGAAGCGGGAGAGCGCGGTCGACGCGGCCCGACGCATGGTGGAGTTCTACCGGCGGCACCTGGGGGAGCCGGCATCGAGCCCGATCATCCCTTGATTTCAACCCGCACCGCGTCCTTTTTCCGAACAGGACGACCACCTTCATGTCAACCCGGGACCACCCCCATGCAACTCGGCGCCTTCTCCGTCAGCCTCTCGGTCGAGGATCTCGAGGTCTCCAGGTCCTTCTACGAGAAGCTCGGGTTCAGACAGACCGGCGGCGACGGCACCGGATACCTGATCATGGTCAACGACACCACGATCATCGGTCTCTTCCACGGGATGTTCGAGGGCAACATCCTCACCTTCAATCCCGGGCTGGCCCAGGACATGTCGCGCCCGGAGATCTTCACCGACGTGCGCGAGATCCGGGCGTCGCTGGTGGCGGATGGCGTGGAGATGTCGACCGATACGGACCCGGACGACACCGGACCCGCGCACATCGTGGTAATCGACCCCGACGGCAACCCGGTGCTGATCGATCAGTTCTTCCCGAAGCCGGGGAGCGAGGGGGATGAGGCGCGTTCCGACGACGATCCCGGGAGGCAACCTTGAGCCGAACCGAGGTCCAGCGCACCATCGCGGCGCCCCCCGACGTCGTCTTCGCGGCAGTCGCCGACGTCCAACATTTCTCGCGCGCGGTAGACGATATCGAGCGAGTCGAGTTCGTATCGGAGATCCGGGCCGGCCTGGGCACGCGCTTCCGCGAGACCCGCGTGATGCGCGGACGGAAGGCGACGGTCGAGCTCGAGATCACCGAGTTCGCGCCGCCGGAACGGGTGCGCTTTCTTTCCGAGGCGGGCGGCGTCCAGTGGGACAGCGTCTTCGAAGTCGAACCGGCCGGAGACGGGAGCACCCGCCTCGCGCTGGTGATGGAAGCAACCCCCCTCACCTTCGCGGCCCGGCTCCTGGTGCCGCTGATGAAGGGCATGGTTCGCAAGGCGATTGCAGCGGACATGGACGCGGTCAAGGTGTATTGCGAGAAACAGTCGGGAGGTTCGTAGGGCTCCGGGGTTTGCGTCGTTGTTCGAGCGCATCCAGCTTTGGGCGCTTAAGGTTCCGGGATCAGGATCCCGGGGACGCCGCGCGCACAGCGCTGAACCCTTCGACCTTCTCAGAGACGCACATCCATGGCAGACCGACGCCAGCAGGCTCTCGATTACCATACCGATGGCCGCCCCGGCAAGATCGAGGTGGTCCCGACCAAGTCGCTCTCCACCCAGCGCGAGCTCACCCTCGCCTACTCTCCGGGGGTCGCCGAGCCCTGCCGTGAGATCGCGGCCAACCCGAGCGAGGTCTTCACCTATACCGCGCGCGGCAACCTGGTCGCGGTGGTCTCCAACGGGACGGCGGTGCTCGGGCTGGGCAACATCGGCCCGCTCGCCGCCAAGCCGGTCATGGAGGGCAAGGGGGTGCTCTTCAAGCGCTTCGCGGGCATCGACGTGTTCGACATCGAGGTGGACTCGAGCGACGCGCAGGAGGTCATCCGCTTCTGCGAGCTTCTGAGCCCCACCGTCGCCGGCATCAACCTGGAGGACATCGCCGCGCCCGAGTGCTTCGTCATCGAGCGCGCGCTTCGGGAATCGCTCGACATACCCGTCTTCCACGACGACCAGCACGGCACCGCCATCATCGCGGCCGCGGCGCTCCTCAACGCCATCGACCTGGTGGGCAAGCGAATCGAGGACGTGCGCGTGGTCTTCAGCGGGGCCGGCGCCTCCGCGATTTCCACGGCCCACCATCTCCACCGGCTGGGCGCGGACCCGGACAAGGTCCTCCTGTGCGACTCGCGCGGCGTCATCTACAAGGGCCGCGAGGAGGGGATGAACGAGTACAAGGCCCCGTTCGCGGTCGAGACCGAACTGCGCACCCTGGAGGAGGCGCTCGACGGAGCCGACATCTTCATCGGGCTCTCGGTAAAGGGGATCATGACGCCCGCCATGGTGTCGTCGATGGCGCAGGATCCCGTCATCTTTGCCCTGGCCAACCCCGATCCGGAGATCCTGCCGGAGGACGTGGCCGCGATTCGGGACGACGCCATCATGGCCACGGGGCGCTCCGACTACCCCAACCAGGTCAACAACGTTCTGGGCTTTCCGTTCATCTTCCGGGGCGCGATCGATGTGCGCGCGCGCGGCATCAACGCGGAGATGATGCTCGCCGCGACCCGCGCCCTCGCCGAGCTGGCGCGGCTGGAGGTGCCCGAGGCGGTGCGCGGGGCCTACGGCCACGAAGACATCGTCTTCGGGCGCGAATACCTGATCCCCAAACCCTTCGACCACCGCGTGCTCTTCCACGTGGCGCCCGCGGTGGCGGAGGCGGCCATGCGAACCGGCATGGCGCGCCGGCAGCTCGACCTGGAGGAGTACCTGGACCGCCTCCAGGCGCTGCTGGGTCCGGGGCGCGCGGTCATGACCGGGATCCGCGCGCAGGCCCGGCGCGAGCCGGCGCGCATCGTCTTCCCGGAAGGCCACAACCAGGACGTGATCCGTGCCGCCGCCGAGCTCGCCGAGGCCGGAACCTGCCGCCCCATTCTGCTGGGGCGGCCGCCGCGCGTGGCCGAGAAGGCGGGCTGGATGGGGCTGGACATGACGGGCGTCGAGGTCGTCTACGCCGCCGAGCGTCCCGACGACCGCCACGACTACGCCGAAAAGCTGTTCCAGCGCCGCGCCCGCAAGGGCCTCACGCTCGCCGAGGCCCAGTGGAACCTGTACAAGCCGATCTATTTCGCGCTCAGCATGGTTGAGGAGGGGCAGGCGGACGCCATCGTGGCCGGCATCGAGGCCAACTACGCCGAGATCCTGCGCCCTGCGCTGCAGGTGATCGGGGCCAAGAGGGACATGCGGGCGGCGGGCCTCTACATGCTGGCCTTCCGCAACCGCCACCTGGTGTTCCTGGCCGACACGACGGTGAACATCGCTCCCTCCGCCGAGACTCTGCGCGACATCGCCCTCCAGACCGCCTCCTTCGTGCGCGACCTGGGCATCCCGCCGCGGGTGGCGATGGTGAGCTTCTCCAACTTCGGCTCGGCGCCGCACGACGAGTCCCGGCGCGTGGCGCAGGCGGTGCAGCTGGTGCGCGAGGCCGATCCCGAACTGGAGATCGACGGCGAGATGCAGGCCGACACCGCAGTGGACCCCGTGGCGCTGCGCGAGGTCTACCCGTTCACCCACCTGACCGGGCCGGCCAACATCCTGGTCTTCCCGCGCCTCTCGGCCGCCAACGCCGCATACAAGCTTCTGGAGCATCTGGGGGGCGCGGACGCAATCGGTCCCATCCTGCTGGGCATGGCCAAGCCGGTACACATCGTCGAGCGGGGATGCGCGGTGCAGGATATCGTCAACCTGGCGTCGGTGGCGACCGTGGACTGGCAGGCCCGTAACCGCAATGGAGGATAAGCCATGACTATCGATGCACACGCGCGGTGTCGCTCCGGCGGCGCGGCGCTCTTCCTGCTTGCGCTCGCCCCCGCGCTTGCGGCCGATCTGGCCGCGCAAAAGCCCGTCTACATCCCGGAAGACGTTCCGGCTCGCGTCCAACCCCTGCCCTCGCTACGCGAGCAGGCGGCGGAGCAGCAGGAGTGGCTCGAGCTGCGCATCGGGCGCATTCTGCCGGCGCTGATGGCGGAATACGACGTTCGCATGTGGATTCTGTCGATGCGAGAGTACGCCGAGGATCCCGTCTTCCGGTCGATCACTTCGCCCACCACCTTCGCCGCCCGCCGGCGCTCCATCTACGTCTTCAACCGCCAGGACGACGGCACGGTCGAGCGGCTGGCGCTCGGCGGGACCGACCAGGGCGGGGTCTTCCAGGCGTATCGCTCGACGCGGCCGGCGCCCACCCAGCCCACCGCGGAGCTGGTCGGCAACGAGCAGTGGCGGCTGCTGCGCGAGATGGTGGAGGATCGCGATCCGGAGAACATCGTGCTCAACATCGACCCC
>JAJDVR010000214.1 GCA_022826025.1 Gemmatimonadota bacterium
CGTGATCGTCAGCCCCGAGTACAATGGCTCCATCCCCGGCGTGCTCAAGAACGCGCTCGACTACATCTATGGCGAGTGGGAACGGAAGCCGGTGGGGATCGTCACGCTCTCGGCCGGCGCCTTCGGGGGTGTCCAGGTCCACAACCACCTGCAGCTCCTCTTCCTGCGCCTCAAGGCCCTCCCGGTCGCGCACATGGCCGTCACGGCCGTGGGCCGCAGCTTCGACGACGACGGGGAGCCGCGCGAGGAGAGGTACGAGAAGGCGTTCGCGCGCTTCATCGAGACCCTCGAATGGTATGCGAGGGCGATCGGGGAAGCGGTGGAGCTGGAGGAGAGCTGAGCGTCAGCCCCCGTGTCCGCAGAATCGCAGCGCCGTCAGCGCGAGGGTGCGCGTCACGGTCTCCAGTTCAGCGATGGGTACCCATTCGTCGGGCCGATGGGCGTTGCGCACGTCCCCCGGGCCGAACATCACCGTAGGCGTGTTGCCCACGTTCACCAGCAGCTGCATGTCGGCCCCGTAGGGCATCCCTTCGATGCGAGGCTTGCGCCCCTCGATGGCCCGGAAGGCGTCCGCGACCGTGCGCACGATGGGGTCGGACGGGTCCGTGGCCGCCGGGTGGAACTGCCCGCCCCACCACTCCACCTCCGGGGGATGGCGCTCCAGCCAGGGGTCCGAGCGGGCGGCGTCGGCGACGGCCTTCTCGAACATCGCCTGCGCCTCGGCCGGCTCCTCTCCTACGGCCACGCCGTAGCGGCCCTCGAAGCAGAGGCTTTCCGGCACGTTCGAGGCCCACTCGCCCGCGCGCACGGTTCCCACGCAGAGAGGGAAGGGCACTTCGTAGTGGGCGAAGAGCGGGTCTGCGACGCCTGAGTTGCGCCGCGTCTCGAGCGCCTGCAGCGCCCGGTAGATGGGGATGAAGCCGTCGATGGCGCTGACGCCCTCGGTGCGCAGGGCGCCGTGTGCGGACCGTCCCCTCACGTGGATGCGGAAGTTGAGGGCGCCTCCCTGCGCGGGTGCGAGGGACAGGCAGGTGGGTTCGATGACCACCGCGCCGTCGGCGGTGTAGCCGCGCTGGATGGCGGCCAGGGTGCCCGCGCCTCCGTCCTCCTCGGCGATCACGCTCTGGAGCAGGAGCTTCCCGTTCAGCTCCACGCCCGCGTCCGCAATCGCACGGGCCGCGTACAGCCCGCAGCAGAGCGCCCCCTTCATGTCCAGCGCCCCGCGGCCCAGGAGGTTGCCGTCGCGGATGGTGCCCTGCCACGGCGGGACCGTCCATCTCGATTCGTCGCCCGCGGGAACCACGTCGACATGGCCGTTCAGGATGAGGGAGCGGCCCGGTCCGTCCGCGCGCCCGAGCGAGCCGACCACCCCCAGCGACCGGCCGCGCTCGATCTCGATGCTGAAGCGGGGATGGGCGGCCAGCTCATCGAAGTCGATCTCCCAGACGTCCACGTTCATGCCCGCGCGGGCCATCCACTCCGCCATCTGTTCCTGCGCGGGCGTCTCCCGGCCCTGGTCGGTGCGGATCGCCACCAGCCGCGAGATGGTGCCGAGCAGCCCGTCCATGTCGATGGCGGCGAGGACGCGCGCTTCGGTGGGGGTGAGGTCGGGGTATGTCTCCATGCTGCCTCGTGCTGCTGGTTGCCGGAAGGCGCTAATGGTTCATTCCCGGTCTGGCCGTGTCAACGCTGGCGGCCGTCCCGGTGCGGAAGTACCGTCTCGCGGTGGAAGTCCGCGCGTGGGAACGGAAGGCGGGCGGCGTTGCGCCGGGAGAAACCCGAATCAGGCGCTGCCGAAGGAACGCAGGTGACCAGGTATCTGTGCGTGATGCTGCTGTTGGCCGGCTGCGTGCCAGCTCCACCGCCTCGCGGTGCAGGCCCCGCGGACACGGTCGCGGCGGGCACGGTTCAACGGGTTGAGGTTACGTCGGAGGAAGCCGCCGCGATTCGCGGACGCACCATATATGCCGGCGCATTCATGCGCTATCACGCGTTCGTCAGCGAGACCGACGCCGTCGAGTTCTGGCACGGGGGCAGGCTCCTGGCGACGATCGACGACCAGGGCGTCATCAGATACGCGCCGGTGATCCTGTCGATGGAGCCGGAACTCTTTCCGCGACTCGCCCGCGCCCGCTATTCTGACAGTTGAAGGTTGTTCTGCACGCTTCAAGGAGGCCCCATGCGTTCTCTCAGATTCCTCCTCGTGACCGTGGTCGCGGTTGGCGCGTTTCTGCCCGCGACGCCGGCAAACGCCCAGACCCCCGAACCCGATCCCACCGTCGTGACCCGGCTGGAGGCCGAGCCCGCCGAGCTGTCGCTGCGGGTGGGGGATGTCGTGCCGCTGCGGGTGACCGCCTACGACGCGGCGGGCGCGGCGGTTAGCATTCCCATCCGGGTGAGCGCGCCGCGGCGGGCGTTGCGCATCCGCGATGGCAACATCGAGGCCTTCGAGGCTGGCCAGTACGACGTGCGCGCCATGGTGGTGATGCCCGCCAGCGGAGCGCCGGTGGCCCAGCTCACGATTCCGGTGGTGGTCGACTGGCCGGAGGTGGCGACCGTCGAGGTGGAGGCGGCCGGCGACCTGCTGTACGCAGGCACGACGGTGCGCTACACGGCGACCGCGCTCCACGCGGACGGGTCGGCGCGCCCGACCGCCGAGGTCGCCTGGTCGGTCTCCGACACCGAGGTGGCCGCGGTCGACGCGTTCGGCAACGTCACCGCCCACCAGCCCGGCCCGGTTACCGTGACGGCCACGGTGGAGGGGGTGCGGGGCTCGGTCGAGCGCACCGTCGAGGCCTTCCCGGCCGCGTCCGTCCAGCTTGCCGGTGGAGGGGGCGACCTGCTCACCGGCGACGTGGTGCAGTTCACCGCGGCCGTGCTGGACGACGCCGGCAACGAGGTCGCGGGCGCGCCCGTCACCTGGTCGCTCGCCTACATGCCCGACGACAGCATCGTGGCGCCCGCCGGGCCGGGACAGGTCGACGACGGCCGCTTCGTGGCCGACTGGCCGGGGCTCTACACCGTGGTCGCGACCGCCGGCCATCTGTCGGCGCGCGAGTCGGTGCGGGTCAGCCGGCGCGGCGCGGTCCAGGAGCTCGAGATCGTAGGGCAGGGACGCGAGTCGCGCGTCTTCACCACCGACCTGTGGATCTGGGAGGGGGTTGACGGCCGCGACTACGCGCTCACGGGCTCCAAGATGGGCAACGGGGTGACCTTCGTGTGGGACATCACCGATCCCGCGAACATCGTCAAGACCGATTCCATCATCGTGGACGCGCGCACCACCAACGACGTCAAGGCCTCACCCGACGGCCGCTACGGCGTCATCTCGCGCGAAGGCGCCTCCAACCGCCGCAACGGGGTCGTGATCCTCGACCTGGCGAATCCCGCGCACCCCACCATCGCCTCCACCTGGGACGAGGGCGTGACCGGCGGCGTACACAACATGTTCGCGACCAACGAGCACCTCTTCGTCCTCTCCGCAGGCGACAAGTACGTCATCCTGGACATGGCGGACATCTACAACCCGCGCTACGTGGGCGAGTACGACCACCCGGACAGCAGGGTGCACGACGTCTGGGTGCACGACGGCATCGCCTACTCGGCGGAGTGGGAGAACGGCATCGTCGTGGTCGACGTGGGCAACGGCCGCTGGGGCGGCTCCCCCGAGAACCCCGTGTTCGTGACCAACATCCCGCTTCCCTCCGGACAGACGCACGCCGTGTTCCCCTATCTGCAGGAGTCGACCGGCAAGTTCTACCTTATCGCCGGCGACGAGATCGTCGGCCGCGAAGGGCTCGCCTGGGCGGGCACGGGCCCGGACCATCGGATCCAGTACGACCCGGAGACGGGACGGGGCGGCTACCCCCGCGCGACCACGGGCTACATCCAGATCGTGGACTTCACGGATCCCGAAAACCCCGAGATGGTGGCGCGCTACGAGGTCTCCGAGTACGGCACCCACAACATGTGGGTCGAGGACGACATCCTCTACGAGGCATATTACGAGGGCGGACTCCGGATGGTGGACATCTCCGGCGACCTGATGGGGAACCTGTATACGCAGGGACGCGAGATCTCCGTCTTCAAGGCGCACGATCCTCTCGGCTACATCCCGAACGCGCCGGCCGCCTGGGGCGTGATGCCGTGGAAGGGCAACGTCTTCTTCGCCGACATCAACTCGGGATTGTGGTCGGTCAAGATCCTGCCGAAGGAGCGCCCGGTCAGCTGAATCGGCCGGGCCCGTTTGCGGCCTGAACGCACATCCGCCAGCCCCGGGAGGGACCCAGTCCTTCCGGGGCTGCTTCTCTACGTTCGTACGCGAACCATCAGAAACGCGCCCATCGCCAGGAACATGGCGTTCGGAGTCCAGGCGGCGATGGTGGGCGAGAGGACGCCCGCGCCCGCCGCCGCCCCCAGAACCCGGAAGAGGATCAGGTACAGGGTGATGGAGGCGATCGACGCCCCGGCGCCGTAGGCCGCGCTCCCGCGCTGGGACGTCGTCCCCAGGGGCAGCCCGAAGAGGACCATGATGAAGGTGGCGAGCGCGAGCGCGCCGCGCTGTTCGCGCTCGACGAGGTACTCGGCGGCGCTTCCTCCGCTGCGCTCGATGATCCCCACCTGCCGATCGATGTCCGCGCGCGTCATCTGGGCCAGGCGGTCGTTCTGGGCGTCGGACATGCGGTTGCCGGTGCGGGACGCCTCGAGCAGCTCGTCGGGCCGTTCCGAGAACCCGCGCGTCTTCATGCTGCCGAACTGATAGGTCTGTTCGCGGGCATCCGGGAGCAGGCGTCGCACGTACCCGTCGCTGAAGGTCCAGCCCGATTCGTCGTTGAAGTACGCGCGGTCCGCAACCGCGTGCAGTGACGGTCCCGTGCCCGGCGCCGCGGTGACCGGGCGGTGTTCCAGCACCACGTCCTGCAGCTCCCCGGCCAACACGGTCAGGCGGCGCACCGAAAGGCTGTGCCCCTCCTCGGTCTGGTACACGAAGTTGATGCGCCAGTCCCGGCTGAAGTTGCGTTCCTCGAGGATGTCGAAGGCGGCGCGATTGGCGCGGGGAACGATGTCGCTGATGTAGAACGACACCCCGGCGAGCGCGACGCCGAGGGCCAGCATCGGCACCGCGAGGCGATGGAAGGAGATGCCGCCCGCCTTGGCCGCCACGATCTCCCGATGCACGGTCATGGCGTGAATGGTGAAGACGGCCGCGATCAGCGTCGCCATCGGAAAGGACCAGAAGACGAACTGGAGCATCTGGAATCCGTAGGCCCGGAAAACCTCCACCATCGGGAGCCCGCGGTCGAGGTACTCGTCGATGTTCTCGGTGAGGTCGCCGACCACGAACAGGAGCGGCACGGCGGCCACGAAGGCCACGAAGATGCGGAGGAAGCTGGTCGCGACCAGCCGGTCGAGGAGCCTCATGCGTCCGCGGTTCCTTCCGCCACGCCCGCGCCCGCCCGGCGGGGACGCCTCAGCCGGTTTACCAGCAGCTGCCGGATGCCGCCGTGGCCCGAATCCCGTGGCGCGGAGACGGCGCGTCCCATGCGCGAGGCCAGCCCGATGCCCGCCGCCAGGAAGACGGCGTTGGCGATCCACATCGCGACGTTCGGCTCCAGGCGGCCCCGGTCGGCGAGCGATTCTCCTCCGATCAGGGTCGTCCAGTAGATGGCGAAGATGGCGCCGGAGAGCACGATCACGGTACCGAGCCCGCCCCGGGGGAAGCGAATCGCGAGCGGGGCGCCCACGAGCACGAAGATGAAGCAGGCGGTGGCGATCGCCCACTTCTTGTGCCACTCCACCCGGTAGCGGTTCACATTGAGCAGCAGTCCCTCCGCGCGCACGGCGTTGGTGCGCAGGCTGGCGGTGACCGCCTCCGTGAGCTGGTCGGGCGGGGTCAGCCCCAGGTCGCCGATGATGCGGCGCTGGCTCTCCAGCGCTCCGGGGGGCAGCAGATCGTCGATCTCCTCGCCTTCCACCGCCTCCAGTCCCAGGGCTTCGCGCAGCGCGCCACGGGAACGCCCCAGGCTCGCGCGCCGCACTTCAGCCAGCTCTTCGCGGGCCTTGCGCACCTCCTCCGCCAGCATGGCCGTCGACATTTCCCGGTCGCCGCGCTGCTCGCTGTCGCTGCGCTCCAGAACGTCCGCGACACCGCGCATGGGGATGATCTGGCGGGCGAAGGCCAGCTGCCGGAAGCCGGCCGGCCGCACGTCGCTCACCTCGTAGGCATTGCCGTCGAAGAGGGTCAGAAAGAGATCGGTGCCGCTCTCGTCGAACGCCATCGTGCCCCGGTCGGCATAGATGGTGCGATATTGGTCGTATTCGCTAACGTCGAAGATGGTGACATCCTCGAGCTCATTGGTAAGCGGGTCGATGCTGTGCGCCTGCAGGAAATAGCGGGTAGCGCCGTTCACGGCCTGGATCTCGTTGATCACCTGCTCGCGCAGGCGGAACGTGGGGCTCTTTCCCTGCACGTCGACCATGAGGTTCTTGAGACGATGATTGGACTCAGGGAGAACCCGGTCGTGCAGCAGGAAGACCACGGCGGCCGTAATCGTACCCGCGGCGAGCATGGGAACCAGAATCCTGCCGGGACGCACGCCGCCCGCGGACATCGCGGTGATCTCGTTCGCTTCCGCCAGCTCCGAGAAGGCGTAGAGCACGGCAACCAGCACCGACATGGGGATGGTGAGCGCGAGCGTGTGGGGGAGCGAGAGAAGCATGAACTCGGCATAAACCTGCCACGGGAGTCCCTTGCCCATGAGCGCGCCCATCCGCAGGGCGACCAGGTTGAGAAAGAAGAGGCCGGTGAGCACGGTGAGCGAGAAAAAGAACGGCGCCACGTGCGCCCGGATCAGATGGCGCGTGAGAATGTTCATCCGTAGCCGGTTGCGGGTTGGGCGTTGAGCGAGCCTCTCTCAACTCGCACCGTACACCGGCAGCGTGCGCGTGGTCCCGCTGGGGTGGCGTGGCGGGTGGCCGCGATGCTTCCGGCGTTCGGGCTCGTCACCCCGGCCGCCGCCGCCGCGCAGGCCGCTCCCGGCCCGGGCGCGGTGGAATGGCGGGGGCTCCTCCCGCCGCCGCCCTCCTTCGCTTCCGCGCCCCTCCCCCCGCCGGTGCTGGTCCCCCTCGGGCTGGCGCGCGTCCCGCTGCTCTTCCCGGTCGCCTTCGATCCCGTGCCGGGCGCCGGCTCGCCATGGTTCCGGCCCTCCGTGCTCGGGCAACCGGGCCCCGGCGCCGCGTCCCTCCTGCGGCCGGGCGCGGTGCTCGCGGGCCGCATCACCCGCCCCTCCCCGGAGGCGGACCCGGCGGATGCCGGCCCGGTGGGCTTCCTCCCCGAACTCCCACCCGAGCCGGAGGCCGCCGTCATCCCAGGGGCCGGGCCGATCGAGTTCCGGGACCTGGACGTGCGCATCCGGGGCAGGGGCGAGTTCGGGGGCGACTGGACCCGCTTCCGTCCGTGCGACGCCGGCGTCCAGCTGGGGTGCCAGCCGGGACTCCTGCCCCGGCTCGTGCCCGAGCTCCAGTTCGGCGTCCAGATGGGCGGCACCATCTCGGAGCGGATCGTGGTGAACGTCGACTACGACCAGACCCGCGAGTTCTCGGCCACCAACAACATCAACGTTTTCTATCAGGGGGTGGAGGACGAGATTCTTCAGGGCGTCGAGGTCGGGGACGTGACCTTCGGGCTGCCCGATTCGCGCTTCCTCACCGAGGGCATTCCGGCCGGCAACTTCGGGCTGCGGGCCACCGGCCAGGTGGGCCCGGTGGACTTCGAGACCGTGTTCGCGCAACAGCGGGGCGACCTGTCCTCGCGGGAGTTCCGCCTGGCGGGGGCGGGCACCGACCGCGCCTTCGTCCAGGAGGACACCATCGTGGTCGACAACGCCGACTACGTGCGCGGCCAGTTCTTCTTCCTCGCCGACCCGCGCAACCTCTTCGACTACCCGCACATCGACGTCCTCGGGGCGGATCCCAGCACGGTGCCTTCCTCCGCCATCCCCGGGGCGGAACCGATTCAGCTCTACCGCTTCGAGAACGACCCCGTCACCCGTCAGCAGGTGGAGGGCTACATCCAGGCCGACGCCTCGGCCACGCTCGGGGACGACATGGTGACGGAATCCGGGTGGTTCCGCTACCTGCAGGCGGGCGTCGACTACTTCGTTCACCCGAGCGGCCTCTGGATCGCGCTCCGTAGCCCGCTGCGCCGCGACGAAATGCTGGCGGTGACCTACGTCACCGCGGCCGGCGACACCATCGGCGACTACAACCCGGAGCGCATTCACAACGAGGGCGGACGGCCGCGCCTCTCGCTGCTGCGCGCCTCGGAGCCCAACCACCAGCCGGGCCGGCCGACCTGGGACCTGGAGATGCACCAGGTCTACCGGGTGTCGGGGTCGAACGACGTTGAGATCCCGTCGGTCTCCCTCGACATCTCCGTCGGCGAGCTGAGCGCGGGGAGGACCTTCACCCGCGGCCTCGCCGGGGAGGACATCACCTATCTGAAGCTGCTCGGGCTCGACGAAGAATCTCCCGTCGACGTCATCGACCGTGCCTACGTCTACAAGCCCGCCGCCGACGATTTCGAGGAGCAGCCCGCGGTTTCGGGCACGTTCATCATCTTCCCGACCCTCAGGCCCTTCGCCGAGCCACCGCCGATATACTCGCTGGGGCTCTCCGCCGAGGAGACCTCCGAGATCCTTGCGGGGGACGCCAACCCGGAGATCTACGACGCGGTCGATCCCTACGAGCGTGAGAACGCCGGGCTCTACTGGCTCACGATTCCCTTCCGCGTGCGCAGCGAGGGGCTCATCTCGTCCTTCTCGCTGGGTGCGCTCGGCATCCGCGACGGCAGCGAGCGGCTCTTCTTCGGAGACCGCGCGCTGGTAGCGCGCGACGACTACGTCATCGACTACGACATGGGGCAGGTGCAGCTGCTCGACGCGGAGAACCTCTTCGCCACCGACCCGCAGGCGGACCTGCGCGCCACCTGGGAGCAGCAGGCCCTCTTTCAGATCGCTCCGACCTCGGTCTTCGGCATGAACGCCAGCTATGCGCTCGGGGATGCGGGCGAGCTCAACTTCCTGGGGCTGTACCAGCGCGAGAGGGGGCTCCTGCGCCGGCCTCAGCTGGGCGTAGAGCCGGCTTCGATCCTGCTGGGCGGCCTCAACGGGCGCATGGATCTGGAACTGCCGGCGCTGGATCGGGCACTGGACCGGATCCCGGGGCTGGCGCACTCGGGAGTCTCGCGGCTGAGCGTGAACGGGGAGATGGCGCTCTCCCTGCCGAGCCCGAACACCGAGGGCGACGTCTACCTGCACGACTTCGATTCCACGAGCGACCTGCCGCTCTCCAGCCTGAGCACGGGCTGGCGGCTGGGAAGCGCGCCACAGTTCCGCGACGGCGCGCTCGAGGCCCTTCCGCCGGAACTCGGGGCGGGCGACATCGCCTCCCTCCAGTGGCAGCATACCTGGATCACGGAGGGGGCGAGCGGGGACAGCACGGGCGTCTTCGAGGGCTTTCTCCCCCGAAACGACATCGACCGGCAGATCAACTTTGCGGGCAACGAGTTTCGCGAGCCCGGGCTGCTGCTCACGTTCGGGGTCGGCGACGGTGCCGCCGGGGGACGGTTCGACCGCAGGCGCTGGCGCTCGATCACCGCCAATCTCGCGAGCACCGGCCTCGACCTGACCCGTACCGAGTTTCTCGACCTGTACATCGCGGGAGGCGAGGAGCTCACCCTCGTCTTCGACCTGGGGACGGTGAGCGAGGACGCGCTGTTCGTGGACCGGAACGGGCTGACCGGCGGAACCCGCGAGGGCGGCAACGCCTGGGGGCTGGGTGCGCTCGACCAGGAAGCCGACCCGCGCCAGGGCGAGATCTGGAACGACCAGCTCGACCAGCGCGGGCTGTGGGACGAGGCGTGCCTGGCGACGCGGGCGGTGGTCTACCGCGTCGGCGACCCCAGGGTCAACTGCACCCGGGGCAACGGACGTCCGGACTCGGAAGACCTGGACGGGGACGGCCATCTGGATGTCGACGAGCGCTACATGCGCTACCTGGTGGAGCTCGACGGATCCTCCTCCTACCTGGTGCGCGACACCATTGAGACCGGAACCCGGTTCCGCCTCTACCGGATTCCGCTGCGAGGACCGGAGGCGATCAATCCGGGCGGGATCTTCACCGACGGGGATTTTCGCGCCGTCAAGCACCTGCGTCTCACGATCACCGGCAACGGCGAGGGAGCCGCCGTGCTGGCGCGCATGCGCCTGGTGGGCTCGCGCTGGGTAAAGCGCGCGGGCGAGGGAGTGCTCACCGGAATGGCGGGAGACGAGCCGGGAACCGGCGGCAGCATCGAGGTCAGCCCGGTGGGCGCGGTGGAGGTGGGCGCCGCCTACCATCCGCCGCCGGGGGTGGTGGAGCAGCTCGACGATCCCGCCAGCGCCCTCGGGGCGCAGGGCGTGGAGTTCAGCGAGAAGGCGCTTGGCATCACCTACAGGGGGCTTCCTCCCGGGGAAAGGGCGGAGGTCTATCACCGCTTTCCCCAGCGTCCCAGGAACTTCCTCACCTACAGGCAGGCGCGCATCTGGGCACTCGCGCGCCGGGGCGATTGGGGGATGGACCGTCCCACGTATTTCTTCCTGAAGGTCGGGAGCGACGAGGACAACTTCTATCTCTACCGGACACCGCTGGAACCAGCCGTGGATCCCGACGGGACTCGAGCCGAGGACTGGCTCCCGGAGATTCTGGTGGACTTCGACCGCTGGCTCGCATTGCGCAGCGAGGCGGAGCAGCGGCTGATCGAGGATCCGCCGACCGCGGGCGCGCCGGCGCTGGTGGTATGGAGCGCCGACTCGACCTACGCCGTGGTGCTTCAGGACCGGGCGCGCGCCCCCAATCTCTCGCAGGTGCGCGAGCTCTCGCTGGGCGTCTGGAACGAGGGCGACTTCCCCGACGACGGCGAGGTGTGGATCAATGATTTCCGTCTCTCCAGGGCCGTCACCGACCGCGGACTCGCCAGCCATCTGAACGTGGACCTGAACGCGTCCGACTTCATGACCACGCGCATCTCGCTCTCCGACCGCGGCGCCCTGTTCCGCCAGCTGGAAGGCGATCCCAGCTACCAGCGCGACCAGCAGTGGACGGCGAACTCGACGCTGCAGCTGAGCCGCTTCACACCCGCTTCCTGGGGAATCGAGCTGCCGCTGACCGTGTCGCATACCACCTCCGGCCAGGATCCCACCTTCCTGCTGAGGAGCGATATCCGCGCCGACCGGCTCGATGGACTGCGCAAGGTCGCCTTCGACCGAACCCGCGTCGGGCTGTCGTTCCGCAAGCGGACGCCCTCCAGCAACCCGCTGGCCGCGATTTTCCTGGACGGGCTGAGCGCGCGCGCCGGATACTCGTCGTCGCAGTCGGCGACCGCGACCTCGGATTCGGATTCGCGGGTGGTGGACGCGCGAGTGGGCTACGACCGGGCGCTGGAGCCGCGCACCCTGCCGGTCGTCCCGGGCTTCCTCGGGGGGGTGGTGCGTGCTCTGCTCCCGGAATCGCTGGAAGAGCGGGTGCTGGCGAGCCGCCTGCGCTGGAGCCCGGAGCGGATCGGGTTCGGGGCGTCCTACGCCAACCAGCGCAACCAGACCTTTCGCTACGAGCAGATCCTGCGCCTGCCCGGCGACTCCACCGCGACCCGCACCCGGTCTCCCCGGAGAGGCGTGGACACGGATGCGCGCATCATCTTCCGGCCTTTTCAGTCCGTGACCGCAACCAGCGACTTCACCTCCACCCGCGATCTGCTGGCTCCGGAACTCGCGGTCAGGGATCCGGCGGTGCGGCCGCTGCTGGCGCGGGAGCGGTGGTCACCGGGAGGTGTCGACCTGGGGTGGGAGACCAATCGCCGGCTTCGCACCAACATGCGCTGGGGACCCCGGCCCGCCGACTGGCTGCAGTGGACGCTGACCTGGACGACCACCTACAGTTCCGACCGCAACGCCACACTGGTGCGGCGCCAGGTGGTGGAGGCGGACACGCTGCGCGACCTGCAGCGCAACGTGGGCGGACAGCGGAGCGCGAGTGCTTCCGTCACCTTCGACCCGGGGACGCTCGCCCGGGGCGGCCCTCCCAGGCCGGGCGTGTCGGACGCTCCTCGCCCGGGGACGATCCGCCGTCTGGCGGGGGCGCTCTCGCCCCTCACGGTCAACTGGCAGGACGGCATCACCTCGCGTTTCAACCGCGAGGTGCTGGACCCGGATGTACGGTATCAATTCGGGTTGAGCGACCTCGACGGGTTCCGGGTAGTGGACGGAGCCACCGCGGCCACCCTCGTGGACCGGAACGGCTGGGCCACGAGTTCGGGGGTCACGCTCGTCCCGGGAATCACCGCGAGCGTGGACTACTCGATCACCGACATCGCCACCTTCGACACGCGCAGCGACCGCGCGGCGAATACCCGCAGCTGGCCCAACATCGTCCTGAGGGCGTCCTCGGTTCCGTTGCCGTCCTTCATGCAACCGGTGGTCGAGCGCCTCACCGTCAACTCGGGATACCGCGTCGACACCCGCCGACTCTCCTTCGGCACGGGAACCCAGCAGCAGCGGCTGCAGGAGGACGCAACCATCCCGCTTGACGTGTCGGTGCGCTGGGGAGGCGGCTTTTCGTCCAGCTACCGGACGACCATGACCCGCGGCGAAGGCACCGATCCCACGGGCGACACCCGCCGGCGCCGAAACACCCACGTCTTCACCATGAGCGGCAGCTTCACGCCTCCGGGAGAACTGGGAGCGCGGCTGGAACGGCCGATCCAGGCGTCGCTGCGCTACAATCAGGCCGGGCAGAGCGACTGTCGCATCACCTCCGGCAACGACGAGTGCGTGCCCTTCGTGGACCAGAGCAACGCCACCTTCAACCTCACGCTGGACACCGTCGTCTCCGAACTGCAGGTCGGCTTTCAGGCCAGTTACACCAACCGTCAGTCGAACATCGGCCAACGGCTGGGCTCGACCCAGTTTCAGATCGGCTTCTGGGGTCAGTTCGTGTACAACGCGGGAGCTTTCGCGGGACTTCCCTGAGGATGGCCGGACCGGGCCTGCGGCTGCATTCGGCGATCCGCTCCTGGAACGGGTGACGCGCGCTCGAGGGCAGGAAGTCCCAAACCGCCATTCCTTCGCCCCGGCCGTGCGATGATCGTCGAAGCATGACACGCGATGAATCACGCACCCTGGCGATCACGGCCGGCGTCCTCTTTCTGGCGGGCGCCGCGCGGGCGGGGCTGGAAGCCGTGCAGCCTCCCCTCACCCTCGAGGCCGACACGGTTTCGGCCAACGACCTGGCCGCGGACTCGCGGGAGATGGTCGACGAGCACGAGCGGCGGTCGGCCCCGCTTGCCCCGGGTGAGCGTCTGGACCCGAACACGGCGAACGAGCAGCAGCTCGACCGACTGCCCGGCATCGGGCCCGCAGCCGCCCGCGCAATCGTGGAATCACGGATTGCGGAGGGTCGCTTCGGGGATCTCGAGGCGCTCACGCGGGTGCGCGGGATCGGGCCGGCGACGATAGAGCGGCTCGCGCCGCACCTGACCCTGGAGGCGGGCGGTGGGGGACGGCGCGCGCGCGCGGCGGTCACCGCAACGCCGCGGACGGCCCGGAGCTCCGCTTCATCCGCGAACCATCAGGTGGCGCCCGCCATCGACCTCAACCGGGCCACCTCCGAGGAGCTCGAGCAGGTGCGTGGCATCGGTCCCGCGCTCGCGGCGCGAATCATCACGCGCCGTGACGAAGTGGGTGGCTTCCGGCGGGTGGAGGACCTGATCGAGGTGCGCGGGATCGGGCCGGCGACGCTCGAATCCATGCGCGCCCACTTCTTCGTGCGGCAATGACCGACGCGACTGCGGCATTCCCGGAACCCGCATCGGGCCCGGTTGAGGACGGGCCCGGATCCCCACCCGCGCTGCGTGCGCTGCTGGAGGAGATGGTGGAAAGGGGCGCGTCCGACCTGCACCTCACGGCCGGAATCCCGCCCAGGCTTCGCATCGATGGCGCGCTCGCCGACGTACGCCACGGCGGCGCGCTCACTCCGAGCGAGGCGGCGGAGCTGGTCAATTCGGTGCTCACGGAGGCCGGAAGGGAACGCCTCGCAGCGGGGCGCGAGATCGATTTCGCCTTCGATCTGGCGGGCATCGCGCGCTTTCGCTGCAGTTGCTATCGCCAGCGCGGACGGCCCGCCATGGCTTTGCGCAGAGTCCCCCACGAGATCCCCCGGCTCGAGGACCTGCGCCTTCCGGGCGTTGTGCGCCGCCTGGTGGAGCGGCCTCACGGCCTGGTGCTGGTCACCGGGCCTACCGGTTCCGGGAAGTCGACGACGCTGGCCGCCATGCTCCGCCGGATCAACGAGACCCGAAAGGGCCATATCGTCACCATCGAAGACCCGGTGGAGTTCGTTCATCCCTCGCGGGGCTGCATCGTAAGCCAGCGGGAGGTGGGCTCCGACACGATGAGCTTCGCGGCCGCCCTGAGGTCGGCGACCCGGCAGGACCCGGATGTCATCCTCATCGGCGAGATGCGGGATGCCGAGACCATTTCGGCGGCGCTGACCATTGCGGAAACCGGGCACCTGGTGCTGGCGACGCTGCACACCAATTCGGCCGCGGCCTCGGTCCACCGCATCATCGACGTCTTCGCGTCGGGACGGCAGGCGCAGGTTCGTGCCCAGCTGGCCCTTGTGCTGGAGGGAGTGGTGACCCAGAACCTGCTGCCGCGGGCGCGTGGGCCCGGGCGTGTCGCGGCGTGCGAGGTGCTCATCTGCACACCGGCGGTGCGCGCCGCCATCCGCGACCGCAAGGTCCATCAGATTCCCTCGATGATGCAGGCGGGGAGAAAGCACGGCATGCAGACCATGAACGATGCACTGCGCCAGCTCCGCATGCGCGGAGAGGCTTCCACGGAGGACGCGATGCGGGTTTCCCCCGATCCCGCGGAGCTTCTTCGGTCGCTCGGCGACCCGCGGTCCTCCTAGCGGCCGTGGAAGAACTCCCTCCGGCGTTCGGGCAGGCGGGCAGATCGCGAGCGGTCTCTCCGCCGCAACGGCGCCCGCGTGGCGGAGCAGTATGGCATCGGATCCGTTCACGGTTCCGAGGCCGCGTGCCGTCACGCGACATCGCAGTGTTCGCGCGCCAGTTCGCCACCATGATCCAGTCCGGCCTGCCCCTGGCGCCGAGTCTGGGGGTGCTCGCGGAACAGGCCGGCAACGGGAGGCTGGCTGCGGTGGTGGGCGAGGTGCGCTACGACATCGAAGCGGGCCGGACCCTTGCGGGAGCGCTCGGCGAGCATCCGGCGGTATTCAATCAACTGTTCGTCAGCATGGTCGCCGCGGGGGAGGCGGGAGGCGTGCTGGATACGGTGCTGGCGCGCCTGGCCGACTCGCTCGAGCGGACCGACCGCCTCTCGCGCAAGGTGCGCGGCGCCCTGGTCTACCCGGCGGTGGTGGTGGTGGTGGCCGCGTGTGCCCTGCTGGTCCTGCTCGAGTTCGTGATCCCGACCTTTCAGGAGATGTTCGCGGCGTCGGATCTTCCCTTGCCGCTACCCACCCGGCTGGTCATCGGTCTTTCCGAGGGTCTGCGGGCTCTCTGGTGGCTTCCTCCTCTCTTCGCTGCGGGAGCGTGGATCGGGCTGAGGCGCGCCCGCGCCACCCCTCGCGGCCGCCTGGTTCTGGACCGTGTGCTGCTGGCTTCCCCGGTGGTCGGCCCGCTGTGTCTGAAGATGGGGATGGCGCGATTCGCCCGTACGCTGGGCACCCTGGTGGCCTCCGGGGTGGCGATTCTGGAGGCGCTGGAGATCACCGCCGCGAGCACGGGCAACCGCGTGGTGCATGACGCCGTCATGAACTCCCGGAGATCGATCGCGGGGGGCAACACCATCGCCGAGCCTCTCCGGGCATCCGGGGTCTTCCCGCCGATGGTACTGCAGATGATCCACGTCGGCGAGCAGACCGGCGGCCTGGACGAGATGCTGGCGAAGATCGCCGACTTCTACGACGATGAGGCGGGGCGCTCGGTGGAGTCCCTGCTGGCGGCGTTCGAGCCGGCGATGGTCACCCTTCTGGGGATCGTGGTGGGGGGCATGATCGTGTCCATGTACCTTCCGATCTTCGACATGATCAACGTCGTACGGTGACGGGGGCGATTGGAGAACTCAACGCAGCAAGGTCAATCGCGAGCTTCGTGGGGCGGGCGGCTTCTGCTCGCACTCCTGTCCCGGCTACCGCGTGCGGTCGCCAGCCGCGGCTTCGGCCGGCTCGCGGACGCGGAAATCCCCCGCCCACTGCGGGCGCCCCTGATCGGCGGCTTCGCGCGCATGGTGGGCGCGCGGATGGACGAGGCCGGGCGGTCGCCTGGCGATTACGTCAGCCTGAACTCCTTCTTCGTGCGGCGGCTCGCGCCCGGCGCCCGGCAATGGCCGTCGGACGCCTCGCTGGTCACGTCGCCCGTGGACGGCGTGCTCACCCGGCTCGGCACCGTGGCGGACGGCCGGCTGGTGCAGGCGAAGGATCGGCGCTACTCGGCGGCCGACCTGCTGGCGAGCGAAGAGGCCGCGACGCCCTTCCACGGCGGGCTGTACGCGACCATCTACCTCGCGCCCAGGCACTATCACCGTATTCACGCCCCGGTGGCGGGTCGGCTCCGCTCGGCGTCATATGTCCCGGGCGGGCTCTTCCCGGTGAACGCCGCCGCGGTCGCCGAGATCCCGGACCTGCTCGCCACCAACGAACGCGTCGTCTGCTCGTTCGCGGGCGACGCCGGGCGCATCGCGCTGGTGGCGGTCGGGGCGTACAACGTCGGGCGCATCTCCACCGCGTTCGACCCGGGGTGGGGCGGGGGGGAGGGTGGCTGGGTGACCAACCGCCGCCCGCCGTCCGAGCGCCGCCGGATCTACCAGCCCGCGCTCGACATCTCGCGTGGGGATGAGATCATGGCCTTCCTCCTGGGGTCATGCGTGGTCATGCTGCTTGAGCGCGGAAGCCATGAATGGGTGCCGAGCCTGACTGCCGGGAGGGAAATCCGCCTCGGGGAAGCGCTCGCGCGGCCGTTGTCCTGACCGGGTCCGCCCGACCCTCCGAGCGTTTTTCGCCAGGTTCTCCGCGCCGCTCCCCGCGCGATTCGGCGCGCGGCGCCCGGCCGTCCCGGGATCGGTCCATGTTGACCGCGGTCCGCTCGCGGGGCATCCTTCCCGATTCCGACACCCGATCCGCCCCGCAGCCGAGGAGCCTCCGTGGACTTCTTTCAGAGATTATCCGACCTGGGGAACCGCTACATCGTAGAACTGGGCATCTCCGTCGGGGACGAGACGGTTCCCTTCATGGTGATCCTGCTCCTCGGCGTGGGCGTCTTCCTCACCCTGCGCCTCGGTTTCGTGCAGGTGCGCAGGCTGGGCCACGGGTTCGCCGTCACCTCCGGCAAATACGACGACCCGGATGAACCGGGCGACGTCTCGCACTTCCAGGCGCTGACCACGGCGCTGTCCGCAACCGTCGGCATCGGCAACATCGCCGGTGTGGCCATCGCGATCCACTGGGGAGGCCCGGGTGCGCTCTTCTGGATGTGGGTCACGGCCGCGCTCGGCATGGCCACCAAGTTCACCGAGGTGACGCTCGCCCAGAAGTATCGCCAGGTCGAGGCGCCCGATCACGACGCTCACAAGTGGGAGGGGACGGTAAGCGGCGGTCCGATGTACTACATCGAGCGCGGGCTGGGAGCGCGCTGGAAGTGGATGGCCGTCTTCTTCGCCATCATGCTGGGGCTGACCGCCTTCCTCACCGGCAACGCGATTCAGGCCAACACGGTCTCCGATTCGATGCGCACCATCTTCGGCATCCCGACGACGGTGAGCGGTCTGGTAACCTCCGGCGTGGTCGCCCTGGTCATCCTGGGAGGGATTACCCGGATCGGACGGGTTACCGGCATCCTGGCGCCGGTCATGGCCGCGGTCTACTGCCTGGGCGCGCTGGTCATCCTGCTCTTCAATGCGGCCGACATCGTTCCCGCACTCGGTCTCATCTTCCGCGAAGCCTTCAATCCCACCGCGGGCGTGGCCGGGACCGGCGTGGGCGCCTTCCTCGTGACGCTGATGTGGGGTGTCCGCCGCGGCCTCTTCTCCAACGAGGCAGGCCAGGGCTCAGCGCCCATCGCGCACGCCGCGGCCAAGACGGACGAGCCGGTGTCGGAGGGCGTGGTCGCGCTGCTTGAGCCCTTCATCGACACGATCGTGATCTGCTCGATGACGGGACTCGTGATCATCACCACCGGCGTATGGAACGCCCGCATCCCCACGGAAGTCACCCTGGGGGGCGGCGACCTGGGGTACGTCACCGTGGACGGCATGGGCAACAACCAGAGCGCGAACGCGCCGGCTGAAATCCGCTTCGAGAACGGAGCCCCCGCGGATCCGGGCGGCGTTCACATCGCGTGGCACGACGCCTACGTCGACATGCTGTATGTTGACGAGGCCCACACCACACCCTTCACCGGCACGGTCGTGCCGCCCGAAGGCCTTGCCCGGGCAGACGACGGCCAGACCTATGCGTCCCTGCATGGCGAAGCCTTCGAGAGCGGCGCGCCCCTGACCATGGAGGGCTTCCGCCGAGGATTGAGCGCGCTGGGCGACTGGGGGCACATGATCGTCGTTTTCTCGGTGCTCCTTTTCGCGATATCGACGGCTATCTCGTGGAGCTACTATGGCGACCGCTGTGCGTACTACCTGCTGGGGGCGAACGCGGTCCTGCCTTACAAGCTGGTCTTCGTCATCATGCACTTCGTCGGCGCGGTACTGCCCCTGACGGTCATCTGGAACCTGGGCGACATTTTCCTGGCGATCGTCATCGTCCCCAACCTCATTGCGCTCTTCATGCTTGCTCCCATGGTAGCCGAGGAGGCCAACGGCTACTTTGCGCGCAAACCGTGGCTGCGGCAGCGGGGAACACCCCGCGAATAGCGAAACAGCGGTGCGCCGAGCCCGGTTATTTCCGGGCATCGACGCTGCGCCCGGGGCCGAGGGCGCCATCGCCGAACCGCTTTCGGGCGACGTCCATCACCTGAGAGATGCGGCGGGCACGGTCCGGATCCGGATCATCGGCCTCCGGAAAGAAGGCGAGTTGCGTTCGTTTGCCTTCGCGCGACAATCCGCTGGCGGCGACCCCGAGGAGACGCGCGGGAGTCCGGCGCCGGGACCGGAGTTCGGCAAGAAGCTCGCGTGCCACGCGAAGGATGGCCTGGTCGGATTCCACCGGGCGGGGCAGGGTGCAGCTGCACTGGCGGGTGGCGAAGTCCCGGTCCCGGATCTTGACGGTGATCGTGCGCGCTCCCCCACCGAGTCGGCGAACGCGGCGCGCGACCGAGTTCACCTGTCGCGACAGCACCCCGTCCAGCTCATCGTCGTCGGAGAGGTCGGCGGCGAACGTCCGCTCCACGCTCACCGACTTCCGCTCTCGCACAGGGAGCGCGTCCTCGCCGTCCAGTCCCCGCACGCGGTCGTGCAGCCAGCGGGCGCGCCGGGCTCCGAACCAGCGCTCGAGCCATTCCGGCTGGACCCGCAGCACGTCGGCAACGGACCGTAGCGACCGGCGCTCGAGTGCCGCGCGAAACGCGGGGCCAATCCCCGGAATGTCCTCGAGGTCGAACCGCCGCATGAACCCGGATTCCTCTCCCGGGGGCACGATGCAGACGCCCGCCGGTTTGGCGAGTCCGGTGGCGAGCTTGGCGATGAGGCGCCGGGTGCCGCCTCCCACGGAAACCGAGATGCCGGTGCGCGCCAACACGGTATCGCGGATGCGCCGGGCGGTGTCTTCCAGCGACTCCCCGGCCAACATCCGCTCGGTGCCCGAGAGATCCAGGTAGAATTCGTCGATGGAAGCCGGTCTGACCACGGGAGACAGCTCCTGCAGCGCCCGCCGAACTTCCCGGCTGCGCCGCACGCACGCGGCCCTCGGCACGGGAACCACCGCGGCTCCGGGACACAGACGGAGCGCCTGTGCGGTTGGCATGGCCGAGCGGACCCCGTGCTTGCGCGCCTCGTAGGAGGCCGACGCGACCACGCCCCGACCCTCCGGCGTCCCCCCGACGATGAGCAGCCGCCGGCGTCCCGCGCCATCGGGATCCTCGAGGCGCGCTACCTGCACGAAGAAGCTGTCGCAGTCGACCAGAAGAATGCGCGGCGGGTTCGTCGTCAGCTTCCAGATTCTCCCGCGGCCAGTGGTGGAACTCCGGGGCGCTTGCCTGTAAGATACGATGCCGATTCCCCAACATACCACGCCTCGTCCCGGCAAGGTGCCCGGGAGAATGTCCCCTTGCATACAGCGGAGCCTGCGACCATGGCCTATCCCCACGCACTTCCGGACCTCGGTTACGACTACGATGCGCTCGAGCCGCACATCGACGCGCGCACGATGGAGATACACCATTCGAAGCACCACGCGGCCTACACCGCCAATCTCAACGCCGCGCTGAAGTCGCATCCCGACCTCCAGGGTCGCAGCGTGGAGGACCTGCTGGGCAACATGGGCGACGTCCCCGAGGCCATTGGCGGCGCGGTGCGCAACAATGGCGGCGGATACGTCAATCACGCGCTGTTCTGGCGCCTGATGACGCCCGGCGGCGCAGATGCCCCCAGTGGTGACCTGGCCTCCGCGATCGAGGCTGCCTTCGCTTCCGTCGACGAGCTGAAGAGCCGGGTCAACACCGCGGCCATCACCCGCTTCGGCTCGGGCTGGGGCTGGGTGGTCGCCACCGATTCCGGCCTCGTGGTGCGCTCCACGGCGAACCAGGACAGCCCGCTCATGGACGGGCAGACCCCGATTCTCGGCGTGGACGTCTGGGAGCACGCGTACTATCTGCGCTATCAGAATCGCCGGCCCGACTATCTGACCTCGTGGTGGAACACGGTCAACTGGGACGTCGTCGCCGCCAACTTCGCCGCCGCCGGATAGGACCGTCCGGCCGGCAATGGACACGGACGCATGCCCCGGCTGCGGGCCCGCCATGTCGTTGTAAACCCTTGCGGACGAGGGAGAATCGGCGTATAGAATACACGCTGCGCGCTCTAAACAAATGAAGTTTGGAGATGGTCGGAGTAGGGCGATCCGATCACCCTCCCGCTACAGCCTGAATCTGGATGGGAGACGATGGGACGAGACGGCATTCGGGCAGCAGTCCTGGTCTTCGGCGCACTTCTGGCGGCGGGCCTCGCGCCCTCCTCATCCGCCGCGCAGAGCCTCCGCGGGTCATCCCGTTCGCTGACGGAACAGAACGTCCAGGCGCGGGCCCACGACTTCACCTACCTGCGGAGCCCCGCGCACGTGCGGCGGTTTGTGGAGTTGGGCTACCTGGTGCCCCTGCACGGCAACCGGGACTATGAAATCGATGACGAGGTCAGCTTCCCCTACGGCCGCCCCCAGGTTCGCACCTTCGTCGAGCGGCTGGCGGGGCAGTATCACAGAGCCTGCGGGGAGGTCATGGTCGTCACCAGCCTGACCCGCCCGCTCAACCGGCAACCCCGCAACGCCTCCAGCCGCTCGGTGCATCCCACCGGCATGGCCATCGACCTGCGCCGGTCGAACCATCGTCCCTGCCGCGCATGGCTGGAGGACGTCCTGCTCTCCCTGGAAGCCAATGGCGTCCTGGAGGCCACACGCGAGTCCCGACCCCCCCACTATCACATCGCTCTGTACCCCGAACCATACACCCGCTACGTGGAGGGCCTGAGGACGGGAGCCGTCCAGGCGACGGAGACCCGGGTGGCGGACGCGGCGGAGGCAGCCTCGGCAGAAGACGTCGCGGCCGCGGACGGGGGCAGCCGATCGTACCGCGTGCGATCCGGAGACGCTCTCTGGGATATTGCCCGGGCGCACGGGACGACGATCGCGGCGGTCCAGCAGTCGAACAACCTTCTGGGCAGCCGGATCTATCCGGGTCAGGTCTTGACCATCCCGGCTGGCGGAGTCGGTGTGCGGCAGGCCATGAGTTTCAGTTACCGGGTGCAGCGGGGGGATTCCCTTTGGGACATCGCGCGCGCGCACGGGACGACGATCGCTGCGCTGCGACAGTCAAACAACCTGCGGGGCAGCCGGATCTACCCGGGTCAGGTGCTCACCATCCCCACGCAGTTTCGGTAGCGACCATCCTCATGCGGCCGCAATAGCGGCCGGAGAGGTTCTGGAAGCCGGGTAGTCCCGGATCGACATTCCGTAGTCCCGGAACGCCATCCCCGGCAGGATCCCCGGACGCCATCTTTCATGGCATGAACGGGGGATTCACACTCTTCGAGTGCCTGGTGGTGCTGGCGATCGTCGGCATCGGGATTGCGCTGGGGCTGCCTGCCCTGCAACTGCACCGTGATCGCTGGGCGGTGACGCAGGCGCGCGAAGCCAGCGCGGCGCTTCTCGCCCGCGCCCGGATTGACGCGCTGGGGTCCGGCGCCTCGCAGGTCACGATCGTGCCGCGCCGCGGGCACATCGAGCGCAGCCTCGGGGGCACGGTCCGGGAGCGTGTCGACCTGGGAGACCGCTACGGGGTTTCGCTCGACATTTCGGGGCAGGATACGCTCGCGACCATCGAATTCAATGCGCTCGGACTGGGCCGGATGTCCGCCCGTACGCTTCGCTTCGGGCGGGGCGCAACACATGCGTCGCTGGTGATTTCCACCTACGGGCGGGTATCGCGGCGATGAGTGGGTCGAGGCGGGCGCCCTCTGCAGCGACTGCTTCAGCGGGGTTCACGCTCGTGGAGGCCATGCTGGCCATCATGCTCCTGTGCACGGGTCTGCTGGCCACGGCCGCGCTTGGGACCGCGTCGCTTCGGTCCTGGCGGCGCGCCGGAGAACTGGCTGCGGCGGTGGTGGCCGCAGGGGAAATCGCCGACTCCCTCGGGCTCTTCGGGGCATCAGGCGGCGGGACACGCCAATACCCGTGGGGGGTGCTGGTCTGGGAGGATCCGGTTCCCCTGGGAGGGAGGCTCCTGCAGGTCGTCATCCGGGCCAGCGCGCACGACACCACAAGAGCGGAGCTGTTGCGCGTCACGGCTACCGTACCGGCACCCTGATATGGGCAGCCCACATCCGCCGGCAGCCGCTTCCCGTCGGGGATCATCGATCGTGGAAGCCCTTGCTGCCATGGTGCTCCTGGTCGCGGTCATGGCGGCGGCACTGCAGACGCTGACGACGCTTCGGCAGGCCCTTGGGAGCGTGACAGGAGAAGCGGAGATGCGCGAAACGAGAAGGATCGCGCGGTACACGCTCGCGCAGGAACTAAGGACGGGGCTTGCCCGGGTCGACTGGGTGGCAGGTGTCGGAGATTCCGTTGCCATGCGGGCGTTTCGGGGAACGGGGGTACGTTGCGTCTCCGCATCCCGGTCCTTGTGGGTTGTGCGTTACGCCGGACTGCGCCGACCCGACCCGGCCAAGGACTCCGTGCTCGTCCTCGCCGCCGATGGGGTGTGGCGCGTCGCGGCACTCGTCCGGGCTCGGCCCGCCGCCTGCGGCGATGGTGCCCGCGGTCAGGTATGGGAGTTGAATCCGACGGTACCGGAGGCGGTCGTGGGACGGGTATTCGAACGGGGCAGCTACCATGTTGCCGCGGGAGCTTTCCGCTACCGGCCGGGTCGAGGGGGGCGCCAGCCGCTCACCGCGCAGATCCTGCGAACAGGCACGGGTGTCGCCTCGGGGGTGTCGGGCCGCGGGGCCGGACTCGATCTGCGGCTGGTCTTCGGACAGGCTCCCCGTGCGACCACAATCGACTCGGTACGCGTGTGGCCGCGGGAGGCCTGGCCGTGAGGAGCGTCGCCGGTCCGGGAGTCGCGGGGGACGGGGGATTCGCCATCCCGCTGATCCTCATGGTACTGCTTGCTGCCACCGCCGCCGGACATCTCCTCCACTACCTGGCGCACCAGGAACTGACGGTAGCCGGAGCGGAGCGCGAGCTGCTGATCGCCCGGCTCGCCGCGGAGGGCGGAGTGCGCGCGGTTGCCGGCACGGCGGCCGGGTTGCTCGCGGCCGCGCCGGTCGGGGACAGCACGGTGGTGGAGGGTGCGCACGGGCTGCGCGGCTCCTATCGCGTGGCGGCCCATCGCCTTACACGCGAGATCTACCTGCTTGCGGGGGAGGGCATGATGGACGGTGCAGCCCGCGCGAAGACGGGGCGGCTGACCTGGGCGCTCGACGCAGGCGCCCGCCTCGGCGCCTTGCCGGCGGCGGTCGCTGCTCCGGCCAGCATCTCGGTAACGGGTTCGGCCCTGATAGCGGGCGACCGCGTTACGGCTCCGCCGTTGGCCTGGAGCGCTGCCGAGTGCGCACCACAGCTTCCGGTGGCGGATTCGATCTTCCCGCATGGCGTAGTAGCCGAGAGCGGGCGCTGGGTGCCCCCGGCTGCCACGCTCGAGCCGGCACGGCAGCAGCGCCTGGCGCTCGACCTGAATCCGCCGTCGCTGAATCTGGGGGTCCTCTCCTTCCAGGATCTGGCGGAGCTGGCGGACATCACGCTCGGCGTCCCTGGTGGCAGTACGCGCGTCCATCTGGGCAGCGGTTGTCCCGCAACTGCGGCCGGCAACTGGGGCACGCCCCTGAGTCCTGCCGGAAGCTGCGGGGCCTACCTGCCGGTCGTCGTTGTCCGCGGGTCGCTGGAGGTGACCGGGGGCGAGGGACAGGGGGTGCTCGTGGTTGACGGGGGCGCGAACTTGCTGGCGAACACAACCTTCGCGGGGCTGGTGCTGGCGACGGAGGCCGTCCGCCTTGCCGACGATGCCCGCGTTGCCGGGTGGATCCGCTCGGGGGACCGGGTCCTCCTGGAAGGACGGGCTCGGGTGGAGGCGTCCGCCTGCGCCGGGCTGCGCGCGCTCAGCCATGCCGGACTGGGGACGATGCGGGCCCTGCCGGCGGGCTCCTGGCTCGAGCCCGTCTAGACAGCGTCGATGGGCTGGTTCAGGCGCGGACAAATGTCCCTCGGGCTCGATGTCGGGAGCCGGTACCTCAAGGTCGTGCAGATGAGCCATGCCGGGCAGGGTCCCGAGATCTCCCGGGTCGCGATGCGCGCGTTGACGGAGAGAGACGACGATGCGCGCGCCGGAGCTTCCCTGGCGGAAGCGGTCGTCGAACTGTTCCGGGACTCCGGACTGAAGCGCCGCGAGGTAGTGACCGGCGTCGCCGGTCACGGTGTCATTGCCAAGCGGATCGAAGTGGAGCGCATGAAGCCGTCCGAGTTGCGGGAGGTAATCCGCTGGGAAGCCGAACAGCACCTTCCCTTCGATACAGCCAGCGTTGAACTGGATTTCCAGATCCTCAACCCCGGAGATCCCATGGATGTCCTTCTGGTGGCGGCCAAGCGCGACCTCGTGCATGAGGCCACCGAAATCGCGCACGCCGCCGGGCTCGCGGTCGAGGTCCTGGATGTGGATGGCTTTGCGCTGGGCAATGCCCTGATCCACAACCATCCCGAAGCGGCCGAGGGTGTCGTCATGGCCGCCGACATTGGCTGGGAGACGACCACGGTGGTGGTTGTGGAAGAAGGCATCCCCGCGGTCACGCGCGATTTCCACTTCGGCGTGCGCTCCCTGTGCAAGGCAGCCCAGCGGGAGATGGGCCTCGAGGCGCGGTCCACGGAAGCGATGATTCGCGGCCAGCGGGTATCGCCCGGCCTGCAGACGGTCATCGAGTTCGCGGCGGACGAAATGGCCGTGGGGCTGGGGAGGGCGTCGGCCTTCCTGAAAACCAGGCCCGCTGACCTGGGTCTGGGGCGCGTCTACCTGAGCGGCGGGGGGGCCCGGATCCCGGGCTTGGCCGAGGCGCTGGGCCGCATCCTCTCCATCGAAACACACGTCGCCAACCCCTTCGAACAGATTCCCGTCCGTCCCGATGCCTGCGTTGATGTCGAGTTGGAAGAGATCGCGCCCATGCTGTTGTTGCCGGTGGGCCTGGCTTTGCGCTCATCCCCACGGAGTCGAGACCGGTGATTGAAATCAACCTGATGCCCAGGGGGACGGACCCGGCCGCGCGCGGGCGGCGATCGTCAGCGGATACGTCGCCTCCGAGAGCCGGGTCGCCGTGGCACCTGGTGGCGGCCGTTCCCGGGCTGGTCACCCTCCTGGTACTGGCGTTGCTCCACCCGGGTGCCCGTGATCGGCGCCAGGTTCTGGAGGATCGAGTCGCTCAGGCCGTGGGCGACTCGACCGAACTGGCCGGCCTGATCTCCACTGCGGAGCAATTGCGTGCCGGACGCGATTCCGTGGCCGCACGCGAGCGTGTCATCCGGGAACTCGACCGCGGGCGGTATGTCTGGTCCCACATCCTCGATGAAGTGGCGGCTGCGGTGCCGGAGTTCACCTGGCTGACGCGTATCGCGGAAGCGGGCGCCGGGGACCAGGTCCAGGTGGAGATCGAGGGACGGACCGCCAACACCTTTGCCCTGACGCGCTTCATGAACCGGCTGGAGGCGTCTCCCTTCCTGACTTCCGTCAGCCTGGCCGGTACCGAGCAGGTCCCGGAACGACTTCCGGACGGTGGGGAGTGGGTCCTCAGCGCCTTTGTGCTATGGGTTTCCTACAGGCCGCGCCCAACGATGGGGAACCCGGCATGATGATCGCCATCCCGGGTCCACGGCCCGCGCTGCTGGCGGCGGTGCTGGTAACGCTGGCCGCGGCCCTGTTCTACCGTGAGCACCGCAGCCGGGATGGGGAGGTGCAGCAGCTGGAGCGCCGGCTGGAGCAGTTGGAAGCCGGAAATGAACGCGCGCGGAACCTGGTGCCCGAGGGGACCGCGCAACTCGCGAGCCGGCTGAGACGCTACGCAGATGACATTGCGCGCCTGGAGCAGCTGATCCCCCGCAACGAGGAGGTCCCTGCGCTCCTGGAGTCACTGGCGGCAGAGGCCCGGCGCTCGGGGCTGGGAGACCTGGCTTTCATGCGCCCGGGAGAGGGGGAGGCGAATCCGTTCTACACGAAGCGGAGCTATGAGGTATCGGTGGTGGGGGGCTACCACGAAGTGGCCCGCTTCCTGACGGCGGTCGCGTCGTTGCCGCGCATTGTTACGCCGATGGAACTGGAGATGACTTCGATCCCCGATCCGGCCCCGGAGGAGGATCCCGCGGTGCGCGCCCACTTTCGGATCGAGACCTTTGTGCGTCCAGCGGCAGGGATCGATCCCACGCTCGACGAGCCGACCGGAGCGCCAACGGAGGTCGTCCGATGAATGCGGCACCGGTGCTCGTGCTCGTCCTGGTGACCCCGTTTCTTGCCCCCTGGGCCGTCATCGCGCAGGCTCGACCTCCTGCGTCTCCCGGCGCAGAGGGCGCCTCTGCGACGCAGTCCGAAGCGAACCCGGGCGACGAGAGGGGCGAACCGAGTCTCGACCGGGAGGTCTTCGTCTACCCGGGAGGCGACCGGCGTGACCCGTTTGAACGGCCTCTGCCCGGTAACTCGGCAGGTGCCAGGTTCGAGGATCTTCGACTCATCGGCGTCATCCATTCCCCCAACGCCCGGGAGAGCGTCGCTCTGGTCACTTCCAGGACGGCGATCCCGGCGGCCGCGGCCGCCAACGGTGAACACACGTTTCGCCTTCGCCAGGGTGTGGCTCTCGGCGAAATGAGAGTCGTCCGGGTCGAGCGGGAGTACGTGATCGTCGAGATCCGCCGGTTCGGCATTGGAGAGCAACGTCAGCTGCACCTGAGTCGACCACCAGGGAGGGCGGGCCGATGAGACGAATGCTGGCCGCATGGATTTGCCTGGGGTGGCCGTGGATAGACGCCTCCCTCGCATACGGCGCGGCATCCCCTGCTGCGCCCGGCCCCTGGGAGGATGTCTACCTCGCCGACGTGGCGGCCACCGCAATGCCCGCACCGCAGGTCACTCAGCCGCCTCCCGGGGAACCGCGCATCACCGCCACCTTCGTCTCGGCTCCGCTCCGGGACGTTCTCTTCACATTCTCGGAGTTCGCGGGCATCTCCATCGTTCCCGGTGCCGACGTGTCCGGCATCGTGTCGGCCGACATCCGGGACCAGCCCTGGGACGAAGCCCTCCGCGTCATCCTCGATTCGCACGGGCTGGCCGCGCGCGAGCTGGAAAACGGCATTCTCCGGGTGGACGACATCGAGAACCTGAATCGGCGCGAGGACGTTGAACCCCTGGAGACCGGGGTGTTTCACATGAGCTACGCGACGGCCGCCGACCTGCTGCCCGCCGCGCAATCGCTTCTGAGCGACCGCGGCAGCGCATCTCTCTCGCTGGCCACCAACAGCGTCATCGTGATGGATGTCCCCAGAGTGCTGGCGCAGGTCGCAGCGCTCGTCGGGGAACTCGACATCCGCGCTCCCCAGATCACCATCTCCGCCCGGATCGTCTTCGTGAACCGAACCGGGTTGGAGGAACTCGGCGTCGCCTATGACCTGCGGGACTCGCGCGGCCACCACCTGTTGCTCCCATCCGGCGCAGCGGATCCGGGGGAAGACGCCCGGGTGGCGGACGCACCGACTCCCGTGAACGAGGCCGGCGAATCGGTCAGCGGCGACATGGTGGTGTTGGACGGGAGCTCCATCTCCGCACTCGGCAACGCGGCAACCCGCATATCGGGGTCCGCGCTGTCTGTGCTGACCTCACTGCTGTTGGGACGGCACACGCTGCTGGCCTTCCTGGAAGCGCTCGAGACACTCAACCTGTCGCGCATGGAGGCGGCCCCGTATATCTCCGTGCTGGACAACCAGACCGCCCGCATCCTGGTGGGTGAGCGAACGCCAATCAGGGTGCTGGACGCGGGTGCCGGAAACGCGGGAGGACTCCAGTCGCCGGTGGTGCCCACGGCTGCAGTGGAGATTCAGGAGACGGGTATCGTCTTTGAGGTAACCCCGCATGTGACCGAGGGAGGCCACGTCCTGCTCGACCTCCACGCGGAACGCTCCTTTGCGGAGTTCACCCCGGCCGCATCCGACGCCGGAGTCATCTTCCATACGCAGGAAGCGTCTTCCCGCGTGCTGGTGCGGGACGGTGAGACGGTGGTCATCGGCGGCCTGACGGTAACCGAGGAGATCGAGAGCCGCTCGGGCATTCCTCTGCTGATGAGGATCCCGGTGGTCGGCGCCCTCTTCCGGGTCGACCGCAGGCAGAAGATCCAGCGCGATCTGGTCATCCTGGTGACGCCGTATATCGAGACCTGAGCGCGGCACGGCCGCGGCCTGCGGGCCCGGCTTCCGTCCGGGCCCCGGCATACGCGCCGGGTTGACGACCGAGGGAGGGTTGGCTATCACTCCGCCCAACCTCTCTCCGGGAGATTCGAACACATGAGGCGAATCAGCTTTCGGACGGCCGGCGAGTCCCACGGACGCGGCCTGCTGGCGATTCTGGAAGGGCTGCCGGCGGGGATGCCGCTCTCGATCGAGCGCGATGTCGATCCCGACATGAAGCGCCGCATGGCCGGCTACGGTCGCGGCCGGCGCATGCAGATCGAGGCCGACCGCATCGAGCTGATCTCCGGCGTGCGTCTGGGGGAGACGCTGGGTTCACCCATCGGGATGCTGCTCTGGAACCGCGACTGGAAGAACTGGACCACGGCGATGAGCCATGCTCCGCCGGATCCCGGGGGCAACCCCAAGGCGCTGCGCCGCATGCATCTGCCGCGCCCGGGACACGCCGATCTGGTCGGAGTGCTCAAGTATGACCGGCATGACACCCGCGACATTCTCGAGCGGGCGAGCGCACGCGAAACGGCCGCCCGGGTGGCGTGCGGTGCCGTGGCCAGGACCCTGCTTCGGGAGTTCGGGATCACGGTGGGGTCGCACGTGACCTCGATCGGGGATATCGAGGCCACTCTTCCGGGCGAGCTTCCTGCCGACCTCAACGCCGCTGCGGACGCTTCGCCGGTGCGAATGCTGGATCCGGACGCGGCGGACCGCGTCATCGCGTCCATCGACCGGGCCAAGGAGGAAGGAGACACGCTCGGAGGCATCTTCGACGTGGTGGTTCGGCATGTGCCGGTGGGGCTCGGGAGCTACATCTCCTGGGACACCAAGCTGGACGGCCGCCTCGCCGGCGCGATGATGTCGATCCACGCCATCAAGGGGGTCGAGCTGGGCCTCGGTTTCGAGGGCGCCCGACGGCTGGGGTCGCGCGTGCACGATCCCATTCACCCCGCCCCCGGCCACCGGCCACCGAGCGGGTACGCGCGCCCCTCCAACCGGGCCGGCGGGCTGGAGGGCGGCGTCACGACCGGCGAGCCGCTGGTCATCCGCGCGGCCATGAAACCCATCTCGACGCTGCGCAAGCGGCTGCCCAGCGTGGACCTGCGGGACGGTTCGGTGGCCGACGCCGCCGTGGAGCGGAGCGATGTCTGTTCCGTGCCCGCAGCCGCGGTGGTGGGAGAGGCGATGGCCGCCCTCGTGGTGGCCGACGCCCTCATCGAAAAGTTCGGGGGCGACAGCCTCTCCGAGATGCGCCGAAACTACGAGGGCTACGCCGCCTACCTGCGCGACCGCCGCCTGCGTCATGAATGACCCGGCCGGCCGCGGAAGTGTCCCACCCCCTCCTTCCCGGATCCTCCTCGTGGGATTCATGGCCAGTGGGAAGTCTGCCGTCGGTCGCGAGGTGGCGCGGCTGCTCGGCTGGCGGTTTGTCGACTTCGACGTGGAGATCCGGCGGCGGACGGGGCGTGATATCGCGGACATCTTCGACCGCGGCGGCGAGGGGGAGTTCAGGGCCATCGAGGCGCGGGTGGCGCGCCGCCTGCTCCGCCGGGACCGGGCCGTCCTCGCGTCGGGTGGCGGCTGGGCCGCCCAGCCCGGCCACATGGAGGGGATAGCCGCCGACACACTGTCCGTCTGGCTCAGGGTCACCGCGGAGACCGCGGTGGAGCGGGCCCGGGGGCAGGGCGTCGATCGACCTCTCCTCGATGTCCCCCGACCCGTCGAGCGCTCCCGGCGCTTGCTTGCCCGCCGCGAGCCGTACTACCGTCTCGCCCGCTTGACACTCGACAGCGAGAACGTTTCCGTAGCCACACTGGCGGGCCGGATCGCACACCTCGCCCGCCAGGGGATCGAATCAGACTCCAGCCAGGCGCCAGCTCACCCACCATGAAGCTCGTCATCGTCGAATCGCCCGCGAAGGGCAAGACCATAGAGCGCTTCCTTGGCCGGGACTATGAAGTGGCGGCGAGCTTCGGCCACATCCGCGACCTGCCTCGCACCGCGAAGGAGATTCCGGCACGCCTTCGCTCGCAGCCGTGGGCCAGGCTGGGCGTTGACGTCGACGGAGACTTCGAGCCGGTCTACGTGATCCCCCCGGAGTCGAAGAAACACATCGCTGCGCTTCGCAGGAAGGTCCGCACCGCGGACGAAATCATACTTGCGACCGACGAGGATCGTGAGGGCGAGTCCATCAGCTGGCACCTTCTCGAAGTGCTCAAGCCGCGCATTCCGGTTCAGCGCATCGCATTCCACGAGATCACGTCGAGCGCCATCAGGGCCGCTCTTGCGGATCCGCGCAAGGTGGACGGACAGCTGGTCCGCGCACAGGAGACCCGCCGCGTCCTTGATCGCCTCTTCGGGTACTCGCTTTCACCCGTGCTCTGGAAGAAGGTGCGAGCCGGGCTGAGCGCCGGCCGCGTGCAGAGCGCCGCGCTGCGTCTCGTGGTGGAGAGGGAAGAGGAGCGCCAGAGGTTCAGGTCCTCCGGGTACTGGGCCGTGAAGGCAACCCTCGCCGAAGCTGTGCCCGCGGGGCGGAACGGCGAAGAAGCCGGCTTCGCCGCCGATCTGATCCGCACCGGTGGCAAGACCGTCGCGACCGCGAAGAACTTCGACGCCAGGACCGGCGCGCTGCGGCGCTCCGGGGGCGTGGTGGTGCTCGATGAATCTGCCGCGACCCGTGTTGCCCGGGAGGCGGCAGCCCGTCCCTGGCGGGTCGGGCGAGTCGAGGAGAAGGAGTCTCGGCGGCGCCCGGCGCCCCCCTTCATAACCTCCACTCTGCAGCAGGCGGCGAGCTCCAAGCTGCGCCTGACGCCCAGGCGGACGATGAGGCTCGCGCAGCAGCTCTACGAGGGCGTCGATCTGGGCGGGGGCGACCGCCAGGGTCTGATCACCTACATGCGCACCGACTCCGTGAGCCTCAGCCAGGCCGCGCTCGCGGAGACGGCCGGGTTCATCCGCGAAAAGCTCGGAACCAGCTACCATCAGCGGCGTCAGTTCGCGACCCGCTCCCGGACGGCGCAGGAAGCCCACGAAGCCATCCGCCCGACCTCGGTCCGCCGCACTCCCGAGTCGCTCCGCGGGACCCTGGACGCCGACCAGCTCAAGTTGTATGGGCTGATCTGGCGACGCGCCGTGGCCTCTCAGATGGCCGATGCCCGCATAGCCCGCACCATCATCGAGTTCAGGGTGGACGCGGGCGAGCACGGCCACACCTTCCGGTCGGTCGGAACGGTGGTGCGTTTCGACGGGTTCCTGCGGGTGTGGGGCACGAGGCGCGAGGACGTCATCCTGCCTCGGCTGGTGGAGGGTCAGACCGTGGGCGGAGATGGACCCGCCCTGGTGAACCCTCCCTCCGGAGAGGAGCCGGCAGCACGCATAGACATCGTCGAAGTCAAGCCCGTGGGCAACCGCACGCAGCCGCGCTCGCGCTTTTCGGAGGCGACGCTTGTACGCAAGCTCGAGGAGGAGGGCATCGGGCGGCCCTCCACCTACGAACCCACACTCGCCAAGCTTCGCGAGCGCAACTACGCGATCCGCAAGAAGGGCGTCCTGGTGCCCACCTACGTGGGTCTGTGCGTCACACATCTCCTGCGCGACCACTTCCCGCACTACGTGGATCTCAGATTCACGGCAGGGATGGAGGATGCCCTCGACCGCATCGCCGGCGGATCCGTCGATCACGTGCGCTTCCTCTCGAAATTCTTCCGGGGCGATGACGATGGCGCGCCCGGCCTGGAGAGGCGGATCGAGGAGGAACTTCCCCGCATCGACTATCCCGCCCTGGCCGTGGGCGACGACCCGGCGACGGGCGATCCCCTCCTCGTGCGCATCGGCAGGCAGCATGTCTTTCTCCAGCGCGGCAAGGAGAAGGACAGCCCAAGGGCTACGCTTCCGGTGGACCTCCTCATCGATGAACTGACTCCGGAGAAGGCCTCGGAACTGATCGAGTTGCGGTTGCGCGGCAGGACCCCTCTCGGCCGCGACCCGGACGCAGGACTCAACGTCTACGTTCGCACCGGCCCGTTCGGCCCCTATGTTCAGCTGGGCGAAGACGATGCGGAGCCCAGGCGGGCCAGCCTCCCGAAGGGCATGTCGCCCGAACAGGTCGACCTGGCCTTCGCTCTCCGGCTGTTGTCGCTTCCTCGCGTACTCGGCAAGGACCCCGGCACGGGACAGCAGGTGAAGGCCGGGCTCGGCAGGTACGGCCCCTACGTCAACCGGGCGAAGACCTACCGCAACCTCGACTCGTTGGAGCGGGCGTTCGACATTACCCTGGAGGATGCACTCGCGCTCCTCGACGTCAGGCCGGGCAGGACCGTGCTCGCCGTGGCAGGGCGGCACCCGGAGACGGACGAACCCCTGAACATCTACCGGGGGCGCTACGGGCCCTACGTCACGGACGGCAAGGTGAACGCCAGCTTACCCAGGGGCCGGAGTCCCGAGTCCCTGGGAGTGGACGAGGCGCTCGACCTCCTGGCCCGGGCCGCCGCCCGCAAGGCCACCGGCAAAGGTGCCCGCCGCACCCGGGCCGTCCGGACCCGCAGGCGGCGGTGACGAGGCGCGGGGCCGCGTGAGCGTGAGTCCGGAGGCCGGCGATTTTCTGCGGTCCCTGGCCGACGAACGACAACTCTCCCCGAACACGGTCTCCGGCTACCGACGCGACATTCAGGACTTCGAGCGCTTCTTCGCCGACTACACCGGGCATGCCGGCTGGATCTGGGCCGACGTCGACCGACTCGCCCTCAGGGGCTTTCTCGGACACTGCCGCCGCCGCAGGCTCTCCCGGCGCACCTCGGCGCGCAAGCTCTCGGCCCTCCGCTCCCTGTTTCGCTTCCTGCACCTGGAAGGGCACATCGAGAGCAATCCTGCGCGCGCGCTCCGCACGCCCCGCGCCGACAAGCCCCTTCCCGGACATCTGTCGCAAGCCGACGCGCGGGCCGTCTTTCGCGTCGCGGAGTCGCGCGCTGCCGAGAACACCTTTCTCGGTACCCGCAACCTGGCGATGCTCGAGATCCTCTACGGGAGCGGGGTGCGCCTGGCCGAGCTCCACGGGCTCGACCGCGACCGCGTCGACCTGATCTCCGACCGCTTGCGCGTGATGGGGAAGGGACGCAAGGAGCGCATCGTGCCGCTGACCGGAGCCGCGGTGCGGGCGCTCAGGCGCTACGAGCCGCACCGGGAGCGCGTGGTATCGTTGAACGACGGCGACCGCCGCGCCGCCATCGTAAGCCGCCACGGCCGCCGCCTCTCGCGCCGCTCCATCCAGTATGTCGTGCGCACCGCGCTGGAACGCGGGGCAGAGGCGGAAGGGCTTTCCGTTCACTCGCTCCGGCACAGCTTCGCGACCCATCTCCTCGACTCCGGCGCCGATCTGGTGTCGGTCAAGGAACTGCTGGGCCACATCTCGCTTTCCACGACGCAGATCTACACGCACACATCCAAGGAACGACTCAAGCGCATCTACCGCGGCGCGCACCCGCGTGCCTGACCCGTCGGGACCCCCGTCCGCGCAAATCCCCGGATGCCATCGACCGCACCCGCCCCTCGCCCGGGTGTACTCTTTGCACGACTGGATGCATCTTTCGCTCGCTGCTCCTCCCATTTGCACATGCGGCTTCGCGATGTCCTTCCCTCACCGGACCCGAGAACACATGACCACGCAGAGTTTCCACGGCACCACCGTGCTCGCGGTCCGCAAGGAAGGCCAGGTCGCCATGGGGGCCGACGGTCAGGTCACGATGGGGGACACCATCGTGAAGACCGCGGCCCGCAAGGTTCGTACGCTCAAGGACGGCCGCTTCCTCGCCGGGTTTGCCGGGGCGGTCGCGGACGCGTTCACGCTCTTCGAGACGCTGGAGGCCAAGCTGGAGCAATTCCCCTCCAACCTGACGCGCGCGTGCGTGGAAATGGCGAAGGACTGGCGCACGGATCGCGCGCTGCGTCGTCTGGATGCCCTGCTGGTGGTGGCCGACACCGAACACCTTTTCCTGATCGGAGGCGACGGCAACGTCCTCGAACCCGACGACGAGGTGGTGGCGATCGGCTCGGGAGGCGCCTATGCCCTGGCCGCGGCTCGCGCGCTCAGGGCGCATTCCCCGCTTTCCGCTTCCGAGATCGTGCGCGCCAGCCTGGCGATCGCCGGCGAAATCTGCGTCTACAGCAACGAAGAGATTACGGTTCTGGACCTGGAGTCCCAGTCCGAGAGGAATTGATGGCTGTTTCAACGACGGAGCCCGCGGCACCTTCCGCAGCCGTGGCCGAGACCGATGCCGTGCCCGACTGGCTCGAGCAGCTTACGCCCCGCCAGATCGTGATGGAGCTGGACAAGTACATCGTGGGCCAGGAGGAAGCCAAGCGCGCCGTCGCCATCGCGATGCGCAATCGCTGGCGCCGGCAGCGCGTCGAGGACGAACTGAGGGACGAGATCCTGCCCAACAACCTGATCCTCATGGGCACCACCGGCGTCGGCAAGACCGAGATCGCGCGCCGGCTGGCCCGGCTGACGGGCGCGCCCTTCGTCAAGGTCGAGGCGTCCAAGTTCACCGAGGTGGGATACGTGGGCCGGGATGTCGAATCGATGATCCGCGACCTGGTCGACACCTCGGTGAACATGGTGCGCGCCGAGCGCGAGGACAGCGTCCAGGAAGAGGCCGAGCGCCGGGTCGAGGAACAGCTTCTCGACCTTCTGCTTCCGCCGATGGACGGGCGCACGCCTCCGGCCGGACCCGTGGTGGTCGCCGACGGCGTTCCCAAGGTCTTCGTCGCCGGTCCCCAGGGCGTGCAGGAGCATGCCGCCGGCGAGGAGCTGAGCGAGGAGGCCGAGCGCCTGATCATGCGTCGACAGCGCACCCGCGAGAAGCTCCGCAACTTGCTGCGGGACGGGGAACTCGAGGAGCGGGAAGTCGAGGTGGAGGTCAGCCAGGCTCCGGCCATCGACGGCATGATGGTGCCCATGGGCGGCATGGAGGGGATGGAATACAACTTCTCCGAGATGATCCAGGAGATGCTTCCCAAGCGCACCAAGCGGCGCAGCGTGACCGTCGCGGAAGCGCGCCGCATCCTCATCCAGGACGAGCTGGACCGGCTCGTGGACATGGACGAGGTCGTCAACGAGGCGCTCATCCGGGCGGAAGACATGGGGATGATCTTCCTGGACGAGATCGACAAGATCGCGGGCGACCGCGGGGGCTACGGGCCCGACGTCAGCCGGGGAGGGGTCCAGCGCGACCTGCTGCCGGTGGTGGAGGGCTGCAACGTCCAGACCAAGTACGGGCTGGTGCGCACCGACCACATCCTCTTCATCGCCGCCGGCGCCTTCCACGTCTCCAAGCCCAGCGACCTCATTCCTGAACTCCAGGGCCGCTTTCCCATCCGCGTGGAGCTGCACAGCCTCGACGAAGGACACTTCAAGCGCATCCTGCAGGAACCGCGCAACGCGCTGCTGGTGCAGTACCAGGCGCTCATCGAGACCGAGGGGGCACGGGCCGAGTTCACCCCCGGCGGCGTCGAGGAGATCGCGCGCATCGCCGCGCGCCTGAACGAGCGCATGGAGAACATCGGCGCCCGGCGCCTGCAGACCGTCATGACGACGCTCCTGGAGGAGGTCCTCTTCGAGCTGCCCAGCGAGGAGATGGAGCGCCCGCTCATCGTCGACCGCCAGTTCGTGCGCACGCACCTGGAGGAGATCGCGGAGGACGAGGACCTGCGTCGCTATATCCTGTAGGCCAGGGCCCCGGTGCCATGACCCTCGGGCGGCTTCCCCGGCACCGTGGACCATGGTAGCTTGGGGGCGCGTCTGCCAAAATGGCAGACTGGGCAGTCATTCCTTATCCCGTCCTCCGGTCCGAAGAGCGCCTTCTCCGAGCCCATGACCCCAGCCCGCAAGAAGGACTTTCTGTCGCTCCGGGACTTCACCCGCGACGAACTCGCGTCATTGCTCGAGTACGCCCGGCGCCTGAAGGCGGGAGAGGGTGCCGGCGCGCCGCTTCGGGGCAAGTCTCTGGCGATGGTCTTCCGAAAGAACTCCACGCGTACCCGGGTGGCGTTCGAGGTGGGCATGGTCCAGTTGGGCGGGCAGGCGCTCTTCCTTTCCGCCGTGGACACGCAGATCGGACGCGACGAGCCGCTCGCCGACACCGCGCGCGTCCTGGGGCGCTACGTGGACGGCATCATGATCCGCACCTTCGATCAGGAGGAGGTCGAGCAACTGGCCCGCTGGGCGCCGATTCCGGTCATCAACGGCCTCACCGACCGCCTGCACCCGTGTCAGCTGCTCGCCGATCTCATGACCATGCAGGAGGAGTTCGGGCCGGAGTTCGACGGAATTCGGGTCGCCTGGATCGGGGACGGCAACAACATGGCCAACTCCTGGCTCAACGCCGCGTCCATTCTCGGCTTCGAGCTGGCGCTGGCCTGTCCGCCGGGCTTCGATCCGGACCCGGCGATAGTGGCGCGCGCTCGCGCGGCCGCCCCCGTCCACCTCACCCGGTCGCCGCGGGAGGCCGTCGAGGGCGCGGATGTGGTCACCACCGACGTGTGGGCCTCGATGGGGCAGGAGGGCGAGGCGGATGCGCGCCGGGTCGCCTTCGGGGGCTTTACCGTGGATCGCGCGCTGATGGCCCGGGCCTCCGGGCGGGCGATCTTCCTGCATTGTCTTCCCGCCCACCGGGGCGAGGAGGTCACGGAGGCGGTCCTGGAAGGCCCCCGTTCGCGCGTGTTCCGGGAGGCCGAGAACCGACTGCACACCCAGAAGGCGCTCTTGATCGCGCTGCTTGCAGAGGATGGCGATGATGAATGACGAGAGTCGGGTACCGGTGACCGGAGGATGGACCTCATGAGCGCCGGGCTCGCGCGCACGCCGCTCCACGGGGAACACCTGCGCGCCGGCGGCAGGATGGTGCCCTTTGCAGGCTACGAGATGCCGGTGCAGTACAGCCGGGGCATCCGGGCGGAGCACGCCGCGGTGCGCGAGCGCGCGGGTGTCTTCGACGTCTCGCACATGGGGGAATTCGAGGTGCGGGGCGCCGAGGCCCTCGAGCTGGTGCAGTGGCTGACCACCAACGACGCCCGCCGCATGGAGGTGGGACAGGCGCAGTACTCCGCATTCTGCGACGAGAAGGGGTGCGTGCTGGACGACCTGCTGGTTTACCGCCTCGAGGATCGCTACCTGCTGGTGGTCAACGCGGCCAACCGCGACAAGGACTGGGCGTGGGTGACGTGGCACGCGTCCCGCTTCGACTGCTCGGTGCGCGATGTCTCCGACCGCACCGCCCTGCTGGCGCTGCAGGGGCCTTCGGCTGCGGGAATCCTCGCCCGGCTCACCGGCGCGGACCTGGCAGCGGTGGGCTACTACCGCTTCACCAACGGCGAGGTTGCCGACGTCCCGGCGATGGTTGCGCGCACGGGGTATACCGGGGAGGACGGCTTCGAACTGTATCTGGAAGCCGACGATGCGGCGGGCGTCTGGCGCGCGTTGCTCGAAGCCGGGGCCGCCGACGGCCTGGAGCCCGCTGGGCTGGGCGCCCGGGATTCGCTGCGGCTGGAGATGGGCTACGCCCTCTACGGGAACGACCTGGACGAGGAACACAGCGCGCTCGAGTCGGGGCTGGGCTGGGTGGTGAAGCCGGGCAAGGGTGACTTCTCGGGCCGCGACGCGCTGGTGCGCCAGAAGGCCGAGGGAATCCCGCGCCGCCTGGTGGGGCTGCGTCTGCTGGAACGCGGCTTCCCGCGGCCCGGCTACGGGATCGTCGCGGAAGGCGAGGTCGCGGGAACCCTCACCAGCGGCACGGTGAGCCCGTCGCTGGGGGAGGGGATCGCGATGGGATACCTCCCCACCCCTCTTGCCTCCCCCGGCACGCAGGTGGCCGTGCGCATCCGCCGGGCGGATGTTCCCGCCGAGGTGGCGCCCCCCCCCTTCTACCGCCACGGCTCGATCCGGCGCTGACCAGACGGAGGCCCATGAGGTGAACGGCGACCCGACAACCCCCCGCCCCATGACCGTGGCGATCCTGACGGCCAGCGACCTCGGCGCCCGGGGTGAGCGCGCCGACACCAGCGGGGACGCGATCGAGTCGTGGTGCCGGGCGCGCAGGTACGAGGTGGTCGCGCGCGCGATCGTCCCGGACGAGACCGCCGCCATCGTGCCGGTGCTGCTCGACTGGGCCGACCGCGTGGACGCGGACGTGATCCTCACCACCGGGGGAACCGGCTTCACCTCCCGCGACGTTACTCCCGAGGCCACCCGCGCGGTGCTCGACGGGGAGGCTCCGGGCCTCGCCGAGGCGCTCCGGGCGCGGGGCGCGCTAAAGACCCCCTACTCGAACCTGTCGCGGGGCGTGGCCGGCTTCCGGGGGGGCACGGTCATCGTCAACTTCCCCGGCAGCACCGGCGGCGTGCGCGACGGGCTCGAGGTCCTCGACCCCGTTCTCGACCACGCCGTCGAGCTGTCGCGCGGCACCTCCGTGTCACACGATCCCCGCACCTCCGCCACCCCGTGAAGGACACGGTCCTGATCAGCACCCACCACCTGCCCACAGCGGGTGCACTCCGGGGCGCCTTCAAGTCGTCCGGCTACCGGGTGGAACTGGTCACCCCGCGCGAAGAACTCGACCCGGGCGCCGGCGTGCTGCTGGTGCTCACCGACGCGCTGGCCAAAACGGCGGGAGAGCTGGCGGCGCAGGCCCGCGACCGACTGCACATTCCCGTGTTCGGGGTGGCGGCGGCCGGCCGCGAGGGTGAGATCGCCGCCCTCGGCCT
>JAJDVR010000019.1 GCA_022826025.1 Gemmatimonadota bacterium
GGAGCGCCGTCGAGGTGTCGTAGCCGGGATCGGCGTGGACGAATACGGCGCGGCTTGAGTCCAGCGCCACGGGCATCCCGCGCGGGAAGTATCGCCGCGCGCCCTCGGCGGCGCCCCGGTAGATGCGGGCGGGCAGGAGCGGGCGGTCGATGCCGAGCGTCTCGAACGCGGCGACCTTCTCCGGCTCGGTCGGCAGCCAGGGCAGGCCGGTGTGCTCGATCACGTAGTCGAACGAGAGCAGGCGGCGCAGGGCCACTTCGGGCGAGGTGATCCTCCGGTGGCGAACACCTTCGGCACCGAGCGCGCGGTAGATTCCGCGCGCGCAGATCCGGCAAACCTTCAGATCTCTGACCGTTTCGTCGGCGGCCAGCCGTCGGTCCCCCAGCACCTGCACGAACCGGAGCGCCGTGAAGCGGCTGACCCCGAGCCAAGCCGAAAGCTGCGCGCGGGTGAACACGCCTCCGTGCAGGCTCGCCAAGGCGACCCATTCGGCGCGGCGGCCCGTCAAACCGAACGGCTCCAGCGCCTTCTCCCGCCCCTTAAGATGGTCGATCATCGGGCTCGCCGTTGGTCGAGGGCCTTGCTGTGCATCGGGGTTACCGCTCCTGCGTTAGGACGACCCGGACTCCGTGGTGGTGATCAAGGGCTGATTGGTCCCTGCCGAGAGAAAAACGGGAGCGCGCCTTCGGTCGCGTCAAGTCGTGTCTGCGGGCCAGGGTCCCGAGCCGTCCGGTGCGGTTCCGGATGCGGAACAGGCTCCGCCGTTCGCTCCTCCATCGCCTTCGGGAAGCGAACGGCACGAGTGCCGCACTGGTCAAGCCGCCGTCGTCCAGCGAGATTCCGTTGCGCAGATCGTGCAGTCCATCAATCGAGAGGAATCGAACGATGGCACGCACGAAACGAAGTCGGCGCTCGTACGGCGCCGGCGAATGGGGCCGCAACCGGGTCCGGGTGTTCCCGGATCCCAAAACGGGCCTATACCAGATCGAGTGGCGAGAGAACGGGCGCAGGCTCACGAGGTCGCTCAAGCACCGCGACTGGCGGCGCGCGAAGCGGCAGGCGGACGAGTTCGCCGCCGGGTTCGCCCGGCCGGAGCCGAACGGCAAGCCCGAGCCGCTCACGCTGGGAGGGCTTTTTGAAATCTACGGGGAAGAGGTGACGCCCACGAAGGCGGAGACATCGCAGCGATCCGACCGGGCCGCGACGAGGATGTTCCTCCGGTTCTTCGGACGGGACCGGAGTCCCGCGAGCCTGTCGCAGCGCGACTGGGACCGGTTCATCCGGGCGCGGCGCGCGGGCAGGGTCGGTCCAAGCGGGAGGCCGGTGTCCGACCGGACCATCGAGCACGACCTGAAGTTCCTGATCGCCGTGCTCAACTGGGCTTCCAAGTCCAGGGACGAGCGGGGCAAGCTCCTGCTCGCGTCGAATCCGCTGAGGGGTCTCAGGACGCCCACGGAGAAGAATCCCAGACGAGTGGTGTTGTCGGAAGAGGAGTACCAAGCGCTTCTCGGGGTGTCCCGGCGGGTCGACTGGCGTTTTCACGTCGCGCTCGTGCTCGCGCACGAGACCGGACACCGAATCGGCGCCATCCGTCAACTCCTGTGGGTGGACATCGACCTTGACGACGGAGTCATCCGGTGGAGAGCGGAGCACGAAAAGACCGGCTACGAGCACCGGACGCCGTTGACGGTCGAAGCGGCGACCGCCTTGACGGAAGCGTGGGAGAGAAGCTCGGGGCTTGCGGACGCTCCGGTGCTGCCCGCGCCGAGGGATGCGGCGAAGTGCGCGGGCCGGTCGTTGGTGCGCGCGTGGTGGTACAAGGCCCAGACGCTCGCGGGGCTGGAGCCGAAGCCCGGACGGGGCTGGCACTCGCTGAGGCGCAAGTTTGCGTCCGATCTCATGGACCAGCCGCTGAAGGTGCTCTGCGAACTCGGGGGCTGGAAGACCGCCAAGACGGTGCTTCAGTGCTACCAGCGCGCCGACGAAGGACAGCTTCGGAAGGCACTGGAAGCCCGCCGAAGACCTCGCGGCTGAAGGTTCTCCACTCGGCGGGAGTCAGACAGCGGGAACCCGACCCAGAAATCCCATAACATCAAGTGACCGCACAAGATAGAACCGTGAACGGTTCCGCCGTAACGTCAGGGTTCTTCAGGTCAGAGCCGGCCACCGATCATACTGACCTCTGGCTGGAGCCGGCCGAACCCAGATGGTCCGCCAGCGCTTGGGAGGGCCTCAAAGGAGTTCCCTGAACCCCCGTTCAGTAAGGCCCGCGTCTTGAACGATGCGGCTCATCGTGAAGGCATTGACCGGATTGTTGCGCGGAACCGTAAGGATACGCTTGCCATCTGTCATGACGATGTGCTTGCCACGCCGGCGGCATTCTCTACTGCCACCTCCATGTACTCGCGGACAGCATCCGCGATGTTCGCCAGGGCTTGTTCTTCCGTCGTCCCCTGGGACACACAACCCGGAAGGCCTGGAACCCAGCCGGAGAATCCCTCTTCGGACTCTTGAAGCGCTATCCGGTATTTCATCGTCCACCTCCAGGTCGTCCAGATCCAAGGCCCGTCAACGAACGTTTCAATCTAGCGTTTTGGGGCGTAGGCCGTGCCGCCCACGGTCCGGTCGCCCTCCTGAGAGGTTGCGGGTGCCTTCCGGCGTCGAGCGCGACATGTTGTATTGAGGGCCTGCTTGGCCACCCACAGCTTTCCTGATTGAGGAGCCTCGACGAGCGGTGACCGGATATCTGTTCGTGGTGCTCGCGGCGCTCGTGGCCGTGGCCGGCTGGAGGTTCCGGCACCGGCTGCGTCGCGAGACCCGGAGCGGCGTGACGGATGAGATCGTCCGTCAAATCGAGACGCTCGGTCGCGTAGACGCGGAGGATGTCGAGCCGCTAGACCTTGAGCAGGTTCGGGCCGAAGAGGACGAGTTCTGGGCCGAGGCCTGGGACGAACCGGAAGAGGACTGGTAGACCTGCGTCCGAGCCGGGTGCAGGGCTCTCGTCCACACGGTCGACGAAACGCGAGGATGTCCCAGACTCGAGCGGCCGCGTAGTCCTGGTGAGAATCCGTCTCAACTCGCAGTCGCTTCACGGTAGGCATCAGTCAGGGCGTCAAGCAGTTCGGGGGTGATGGCTGTGACCGTACTGCCCTGTCCGATCCCCTTTCGGCTGATCTGTTCGATCTTGGCGATCGCGTTTGGCGCCCGTCTCTCGAATACGGACCGCCAAAGGGACACGTATGGCTTACCGTTGTCATTCCAGATCGTCGCCAGGCCGGCTTTCTCTGTCGTGAACCTGGGGAGGAGAGTAAAGCGGTCGCCGTTCTTACCCCGGTAGGTATACAGCCGGACACCAGGCAGATCCGCCAGCTCATCCGCCCATCGAAGGAGACGGCGGAACACCCCCCGATCCGCATCTTCCACTTCCGCCAAGGAAGCCTCAAACGCCTCCGTGCCATCCGAGAAAACGCCCTGTGCACTCGCGCGCGGCCTGACGGGGGAGTCGGTTGCATTCGTCTCCAAGTCGAGCGAAGCCCTTTGGGGCAGTGCGATTTCAGCACCACCGACCGCAAACCGCGAAACAGTGATCAGGTCAATCGTGATGGCTTGTCTCGTCACTGCATCCAGGTAGGCGACAATCCGCTCAAGTTCAACCGAGGTTTCGTCCAACAGGAGCACGAGTCGAAATGCCCCGCTGGACAGGTAGTCCTGCATGGCTACCACGAATGCATCCGCGTCCACTTCACTCTGTTGATCCTGCGCCTGAACGGCTTCCAGAATCGACCCGTGGCCCTGCTCCTGGAGATACCCGCGCAACGGTCCCCGCTCCAGGTCCTCTACCTTCGATCCCCGGAGCCATGCTGCGTAGGAGAGCGCCTGAGCTACGATCGCCCGCCGGGCTTCGGCATTCTTGGCCAGCTTGACTTCGATGATGACCGGGCGCCCCGACATCTCCACCGCCAGCAGGTCCGCCCAGCCGGAACCCAGAGAGACCTCACTCCCGATGACGACGAGGTTCGGAGAGCTCGCCAACGGAAGCATGTGGATGTTCTCCTCAGCGAGTCCGTGGAGTTCCTTTTCCAACCCAAACTTCTGCGACGCCGCCGTCTTCCAGCCGTCGCTGCTCTTGACCCAGATTCCGCTCATATGGTGGTCCCTTGGTGATTAGGCTTCTCCATCCTCGGTACCTGCACGGACGGAGTCATCCGCCCGCAGCGTCCTCCGGCACCCGCAACAGCGACCCTTCCCGCACGATCGTGCCCGATGCCACGAGCCCGTCCAGCACCTGCCGGAAGCGTCTGGCGATCTTTGTCCCGGATCTCCTGAAGCCGAAGAGGCGGATCGCCTCCCCTGCGGCGTCGGCGGGTCCGATGCCGTAGCTCACCCGGACCGCGTGGACCAGGGCGGTCGCGATTTCCTCGGAGGCGATGCGCGCGGGATCACGCAGTGACGAGGGGATGTCGCCGTCCCGGCGCCGCACTTCGACGGCTTCGTGTTCGAGCCGCCAGAGGAAGTCGCGCTCGTCCATCCTGAAGAGCTTGTGCCTCGCGCCCACTGTTGCACCCAGTCGCACCTGCGAACGGATGCGGGAGCCGGCGCGGCCCACCCTCGCAGCCTTGCGGATCCGGAGGATCACCTCTTCGAAGTGAACCGGGCTCTCCATCTGGACCACCTGGGCGATCCAGCTCGCCAGCCGACCGGCCGGGACCTCGTGGAGCGGCGTCGTGAGGAAGCCGATGCCGGGCCGGGCCGTCCGGTAGGGAGCGGTGGGGGTGGGAATCTCCGGTTCCGGCTCAGGCGCCCGCTCGAGCGGCTTCGGGGGCAAGGACTTCGGCGCGAGCCGCGGCGCCCCGCTCAGCTTCGCGGATCGGACGGCCCCCGCGACCCGTTCGAGTTCCTGGTCCGGGTTGCGGAACCAGTCGGTGCTCCAGATGCGGTGGATCCGCCACCCCAGCCCCTCCAGCACCTGCTGCCTCAGGCGGTCCCGGTCGCGGGCGGACCGGGAGCTGTGGTAGGTGGCTCCGTCGCATTCGATGCCCAGGAGATATCGTCCGGGCCGCTCGGGGTCCACCACCGCCAGGTCGACGAAGAATCCGGCCGATCCCACCTGGTGGGCAACGTCGTGTCCCATGGCCCGCAGCCGGGCGGCGACCGCTTCCTCGAACGGGGAGTCGGCCTCCCTGCCGCTGGGAGTGGGGATGTCGATGACTCCGTGCTGCGCGTACTCCAGAAAGGTCTTGAGCGCCCGGACGCCCCTGGCGCCGGAGCGCTTCAGGTCCAGATCCGCGCCGACGAAGTTGCAGTAGACGATGCAGCGCCGGCGGGCCCGGGTAATGAGCACGTTCAGGCGCCGCTCGCCGCCGTCCCGGTTGAGGGGTCCGAAGTTCATCGGCAGGTAGGCGCCGTCGATCTTGCCGTAGCCGATGCTGATCAGAATCACGTCCCGCTCGTCGCCCTGGACGTTCTCCAGGTTCTTGACGAAGAACGGCTCCTCGGGATGGGCGGCGAAGAACTCCTCGTGCGAGGGATCGCGCCGGCGCAGGATGTCGACCTCGTCCTCGATGCGGCGCGCCTGAACGTTGCTGAAGGCCGCGACGCCCAGGGTGAGTTCGGGAGTCTTGCGCGCGTGCTTCATGACGGCCTGGGCGATGGTCTTCGCCTCGGCTGTGTTGATGCCTCTGCGCTGGTAGTTGGCATCGGGATCGTGGCGGAAGAGGAGGCCGGTATCGACCTTGCCGGCGTCGGGACTCGGGAAGACCACAAGGCGGTTGTCGTAGAACTCGTGGTTCGACACGGTGATCAGCGACTCGTGGCGGCTGCGGTAGTGCCAGCGCAGCATCCTCTCTCGGGCCCCCTGCGCGCAGAACATCCCCAGAATGCTCTCCAGGTCGGCGGTCCGGCTCGCTTCCTCTTCCCCGCCGTCGGCCATGCGGTCGAAGAAGCTGGTCGGCGGCAACTGTTTACTGTCGCCCACCACGACCGCCTGCCTGCCCCGGATGATCGCCCCGAGGGCTTCGACCGGACGGACCTGGCTCGCCTCGTCGAACACCACCAGGTCGAAGTCGACCGACCCGGGGGGAATGTACTTGGCGATCGAAAGCGGGCTCATCATGAAGACCGGCTTGATGCTCTGGATCGCCCTGCCCGCCTCTTGCATGAGCCGCCGGACGGCCAGATGGCGCGTCTTTTTCTGGAACTCGCGCCTGAGGACGCCCAGCTGGCCGCCGCCGTGGTGGCGCGGGAGCTGCTGCCAGTGCCGCTCGGCGATGACCGCCCGATTGCGGTGGAACTGCGCCATGTCCAGTTCGCGGAATCGGTCGATGAGTCCCCCGTGGGTTGCCCCGTCGAACCGAGCCAGCGCCTCCTGCTCGCGGAAGGCCGCATCCAGCCACGCGGCGTAGCAGGCGTGGTCGAAAAGGCCGGTGAGCTGGCGGACCGCGTCCGGGCGTGATGCCGCTGCTCCGGCCACTTCGGGGATGCCCATTTCGGTGGCGCGCTCCTCCAGCTGGTTGAAGCGCACCACGTCGTGCATGGATGGAATCCGGTCGAGGGCGCTCCGGAGCCACGCGTCAAGGGCACCGTAGGCGCGCTCCTCCAGCAACTCGCCGCGCTCAAGGCGGTTCGCTCGCAGCTCCACCGCGTCGGACAGCTCGTCCAGCGCGTCCGCCAGCGCCTCCATCGCGCGTTCGCAGGTGTCGGCGACGGTGCGCAGTCCGGCGGGATCTTCGCCCGGGCGCCCGTGAAGGCGGTCAAGCAGGTCGTGCACCTCGTCTCCCACGAGCCCGGCGGCTTCGTCGCGGTGAAGCTGCACCAGCCTGATCGCGGCCTCGGCGAAGGCGCTGTGCTTCTGCGCCCGATCGCCCAGGCTCAGCCCGGGGCACAGCCGACCGATCAGGTCGCCCGCCTCCTCGACTTCCCACCGCAGGCGCCGCGCCTCCAGGATGGCGTCCACCAGTTCGATCTGCTCACGGACGCTGCCGGGCATCTCCCCACGGCAGAGTCCGGCAAGCCTGCGGCGCGCGGCGCGAAACGGCCCGGACAGGAAGCGCCACCACTTGTCCCCATAGGAGCGCAGGGCCTGACGCTCCACCAGCAGGTTCTCGTCCCAGGCCTCGGGGATCAGGACAGCATCGTGGTGCGAGCGGAGTTCGGCGAAGGAGCGCGCGGCCTCGGCCACCTCCTCGATGCGCGCGGCCTCGGCGATCCAGCCCGGACTGCGATGATCGGCGCCACCGAGCGCAGGAGTGTCCAGAGCCGTGCGCGCGGTTCGTATCATCCTCTCCACATCCGCGGGCTTCAACTGTCCGAACGTGCGGTCGCGCCCGAGCCGCCCGATCAGCTCCCCCGTGTCGCGTTCCAGCCGGCGCAGCGCCGCGGACGCGGCTTCCAGGACGTGGCGCAGGGCATGTTCGTCGGTGGGAACGAAATGCAGCCGGCCGCATGGCCACCACACGTGTCTGCAGGGAACGCCGATCGCGCGCACAAGCGCCTGGAATTCGCGGGCAACCTCGCGCCTGCGAATGAATTCCTCGTCGCTCCACGACACCGAATCCCCGATCGGGAGCCCCGGGCCGTCGACCTCCAGTCCGTCCTCCTTCAGTTGCGCCAGCCGGCCGACCAGGTCGTGCGGGGTCAGCCCGCTCCGTCCGACCGGCGAGTTGACCGCCCGGGCGTAGTCGTTCAGTCGATCCCGCGCTTCTTCGAGCAGCACCCCGTCCTCGGCGCCCCGCTCGACCCTCGGCCGGCCCGCCGCCAGCGTGCGCTTCAGCTCGTCCAGGACGGCGCGCTTGTTGGTCTTGTGGCTGTGCAGCTCCAGGCAGGCGTCGCCCAGGTGGATCGTGTCCAGACGCCGCTTCACGACCTCCAGGGCAGCCATCTTCTCCGCCACGAAAAGGACCGTGCGGCCGCCGGCCAGCGCCTCGCCAATCAGGTTGGTGATGGTCTGCGACTTCCCGGTGCCCGGAGGCCCCTGGATCACCAGGTCGCGGCCCTGGATCGCGTCCAGAACCGCGAGCGTCTGCGAGCTGTCCGCGTCCATCACGGGATGGAGACCCGCCACTCCCTCGGCATCGTCTATGTGCTCATCCTCGCCGATGTCGGACGGATCCGGCGCGAAGCCGTCACCGCCGAAGAGCTGCTGCACCAGCGGGTGGTCGACCGGCCGGCCCCCTTCCGGCCAGGTCTCGGCATCCAGGTCCTTATAGATGAGCAGCTTGCTGAAGGAAAAGAAGTTGAGGTGGACATCGTCGTGCTCGACCGCCCAGCGCTCCCTGCGCGCGACCGCCTTCTCGACGCGGGAGAGATAATCCTCCACGTCCAGATCTTCCTCGGCCGGCATCTCCGGCAGACGGACGCCGAAGTCCTGCTTGAGCTTGACCTCAAGCGAGAGGTTGGCTTCGATGTCGTCCCCGGTCCACCTGAGTTTGAAGCTCTCCCGCACGCTGGACCTGTCGAGCCGAACCGGGATCAGGATCAGCGGCGCGCGGCGCTCGACGCCGCTGCTCTCGGACTCGTACCAGCGGAGCATCCCGAGGGCGAGATAGAGGATGTTGACCCCCTGTTCCTCGATCGCGAGGCGCGCCTGACGGAAGGTCGCGCGCAGGCGCAGATTGAGTGCGGCGCGAGGAAGCGCGGTCTGGAGCTTGTTGTCGGTGTGGCGCGCGGCGGCCTCGCCGGGGTCTTCGTCGGGCTCGCCCAGCATGGCCAGCAGCTCGGCGGGGATGTCGTCGAGGTCGTCCGCGGGCGGTTCTCCCGCCGCTACGGGCGCCGTCTCCTCGGAGCCGGGGAGGAAGTACATGACCCGCGGGCTCCGGGACGAGGGCCCGTCCGGCGCGGGACCGCCCACGAGAATCCTGAAGAGCTCGCGCGACCGCTCATCCACGACCTCGATACCGCGGCTCTTCGAGGGACGGAAGTTGAGCAGCGGATTCCGGAGGGAGAGATCGAGGACGTCGCGGCGGGATCTTTCGATCTCCTGCCGGATGGAAGAGAGGTCGGTCATGTGCCGGGGGGGTTGCGCTTCGAGGGGACCCGGTTGGCGGGATGGGTGGCTGTATCGGGCGGTGCCCTGCTTTATTCGCGGTGTCGTGAGGAGAGAGGAACGGGGAGGAGGGTGCGGGGATCGGGGCTCGGGGCGCAAGGGTTGGGGGGGGTGCAGGCGAGTCGTCCTCACCGCTGCGGCGTCGCCCTGCGAAACCTCCGCTTAATATTGATTACGGTGCCGACGCGCTTTGGGCTTCGCGCGCACCAAGTCGAACTGCTCCAAGCTCGCGAGCCCTGATCGAGGAGTTGGCCAACGCGGCTGCGGCGACGGACCGATAGGCTTCGGGGAAGAGGGCTCGTCTGTCATGATCCTTCCGGCGTCGAGCGGAGGAGGACGAGCTCTGGGCCGAGACCTGGGATGAACCGGAACAGGACTGGTAGACCTGCGTCAGAGCCGGGAGTCCCATCCAGCCATTCGCTCGCCCATCGTCGTGCCCCATCCTCTTTTCGGCATTAATGTTACTGGGGCCGACCTGGCTGTCTCGTGCCGGCCCGCCGACCAGGAGGGAGCGCGTGAACCTTGTGATTTGTCAAAGGGTAAACGAGCGGTTGAGAGCGGTAAGGCGGAGGTGACATGGGTGAAATCGCACGCTGGCTAAAGGGCAGAGGCGAGTTTCTGACGGTGATCGGCCTTATCCTCGCCGTGGCCATCTGGCTTACGTCGCGCACCGATGCGCTGGGTGACCACGTAGGGGATCTCGAAGTGCAGTTTGCCCGGTTCGATGAGCGACTGGGGAACGTGGAGAAGGGCAATGACCAGCTCCAGCAGTCGATCAACACGCTGATTCAGCTCCACCTCAACGCAACCGCAGAAGACCGATGACCCCCCGTGTCTGCCCGCCGCCTACGCCGCCTGCTCGCCCGCGCTGGCCTCCCGCAGCGCATCCGCCATGATGCCGCACGCGGAGCCGATCACCCCGATCCCGGCGAACATCGCCACCGTGGCCAGAATCCTCCCGCCGGCCGTCACGGGCTGGATGTCGCCGTAGCCCACCGTCGTCAGCGTGACCACCGCCCACCACAGGCCATCGTACACCGAGCTGAAGACCTCCGGCTGCACCTCGCGCTCGAGATGGTACATGCCGAACCCGGCCGTGAACACGACGATGCACGTGCCCGCGGCCAGCGCGCCGGCCTCGTCCATGGCGTGCCGGAACGCCCTCGCGAGCTTGACCACGGCGCTGGTGCGGGTGGCCAGCTTCGCCGTCGCGACGAAGATGCGAAACAGGCGAAAGGCACGAAGCGCCTTCAGATCGAATCCCGTGAACGCCCACAGCGGCAGGACGGCCAGGAAGTCCACGATCCCCATGAAGCTGAACGCGTACTTCTTCCAGTCCTCCGCGCGCCGCATGCGAACGCACCACTCGACCGTGTAGAGCGACCAGACGCCCACGCCGGCCCAGAAGAAGAACGTCGCCGCACCGGCCATGGCCTCCGTCGTCTCCGCAACCTGGAGCACCAGATCCACGAGAATGACGGCGATCACCGCACGCTCGATTCGTTCCGAGAATGGAGAGGGTTGTCGCATTGGAGGTCTCCCGGGGTGGGGGATGGGGGTCGCCGAGTCGGGTGGAGGTTGCCGGTGGCGCGGTGGGGGGTGCAAGGCGGGGAGGGTGCGAGGGAAGCGCCCAGGCGATGTTAGTATCGAGAGGGTTCTCTGGCGAGCAACTGCATCGCCGCGTCGTAGACGCTCAGCCCCGCGTCGAAACGGGCCCTGGCCTCGTCGCGCACGTACACCAGGTGGTCGCGCACGGCCTGCACGCCGCGCTTGTCGGTGAAGAGGCGGTGGCCCGGGACGATGACCTCGACGGGCAGTTCGAGGATGTGGTCGCAGGCCGCGATTCAGTTGGCGGCCGGTCCCGTCCACAGGATCGCGTTTGGGAGCGCTTCAAAGGAACTCCCTGAACTCCCGTTCGGTAAGGCCGGCGTCTTGAACGATGCGGCCCATCGTGAAGGCATTGACCGGATTATTGCGCGGAACCGTAAGGATCCGCTCGCCATCGGTCATGACGATGTGCTTGCCTTGGCGAGCGATGCGGAAACCCGCCTTTTCGAGCGCTCGCACGGCTCGGAGGTGGTGTACTCGCGGACAGCATCCGCGATGTTCGCCAGCGCTTCCTCTTCCGTCGTCCCCTGGGACACACAACCCGGAAGGCCTGGAACCCAGACGGAGAATCCCTCTTCGGACTCTTGAAGCGCCACCCGGTATTTCATCGTCCACCTCCAGGGTCATCCAGATCCAAGGCCGTCAACGAACCGTTTCAATCTAGCGTTTTCGGGCGTAGACCGCGCTGTCAACTCCCTCGTACGCCAACCCGACGGAGGATCCGCAGGGCTCTTCGTCCGCTCATCGATCCGGACGAGTTCAGCGTGGGCGCCGTCAACCGGCGGCTCCCGCGAATGTACGGGTGAGGATCCGCGCAAACCCTGACGTAACGTAAGGGTTTCCTCAACCAGCCAAGCTGGGGGACCGCCCCCGTCAGGCTCGCTCGCTACGGATTCTCGCCATCAGTTCGATCGGATCGCCGGATTGCTCGGTCGAGCCGAACTCCCGATACAGCGTCGCGACGTTGACGACGATCCGCTCGGCCTCGCCCCACGAGTCAAAGTCGGCGAGCGAGATGTCCATCGCCGCGTCGTAGACGCTCAGGCCCGCGTCGAAACGGGCCCTGGCCTCGTCGCGCACGTACACCAGGTAGTCGCGCACGGCCTGGACGCCACGCTTGTCGGTGATGGGGCCGTGGCCCGGGACGACGACCTCGACGGGCAGCCCGAGGATATGGTCGCAGGCCGCGATCCAGTTCGCGGCCGGTCCCACCCACATGATCGGGTGGCCCCCGACGAACACGATGTCCCCGGTGAAGATCAGCTTGTCGTCGGGCACGTGGACCAGGATGTCGCCGGCGGTGTGGCAGGGCCCCACCTGTTTCAGGACGATACGCTTGTCCCCCACATGCGTCTCGTACTCTCCCTCGAACGTCGTCGTCGGGAGCGTCCGGGTGATTCCCTCGAAGTCGAAGGCGCTGAAGGCTTCAAGGAGGAACCGGCCCGTCTCCCCCATGACGGGGGCCTGACGCAGGAGCGCGACGAGTCGGTCCGGACTCTCGGCGGCCATCTGCAGCGCCGCGGCCCTGGAGGCGATGATCTCCGCCTCCGCCACCAGCTCGTTGCCGTTGCAGTGGTCGGGGTCGGTGTGCGTGTTGACGAGCTTGTCGAACCTGCGCGTGGCTGCGGGTTCCGCACGGCGCATGCCGTCCAGCATCGCGCGTGTCAGCTTGAGGTCGAACAGCGTGTCCACCAGGAGGCTCTCGTCGCCATCAACGACGAACCCCGCATTGCTCCACCCCCAGCCTCCGTCCGGCTGGATCCACGCGTAGCAGCGTGCCCCGACATCGTGGAGCCCGTGCTCGAAAGGTCGAATCCCGAGTGTCATTTCCTCCCTCCCCTCCCGTGGTCGATCACAAGTCTGCGCGCACCCGGTTCTTAAGGCAACGGCGAGAGGGCGGGAAGGTGTCGTTTCTGCGAGTCGGCTACGAGACCTCCGGAGCACCGTGTTAGCCGGATCCGTATGCTCGACACCAGGTTCAATCGTTTTCCAAGACGGGCAGTGATGTTTGATCGATCCAGGTGAGGACGGGGGAGGAGATTGCAGTTCCCGCACGTAAGGTGTATTTGACAACGCAAGACCTTTCAGCCCAGGTGCGTTCATTTATTTGGGATCCGACCTACTTCCACCATTTTTCTCGGAAATGGCTTTAGCTTCTCCTTGTTCAGTATAAACGGCTCGAATCGCGCGACCGTGCATACAGTCCTCGACTACCAACTCTACAGGTACTGGGTATACAACAGCAATCTTCGTCTCGGGATTGAATTGTCCAAGTCGCCATAGAGTATCTTCACGGAAGTCGAAAAACACCGGAACTCGCGATTCGTACCAATTGTGCAAGAGACGACTGCGGCTCCACCATCTTATTGCGTATCCAAGTGGCTTGCGCACTACCGGCTCCTGGGAGGAGTCAAGAAAGAAATAGCTCTTGTCAAGCCCACGAGTGCCATCGACAATCCAAATCATCTCCTTGTAAAATGCCTCGCGGACTCGACGCTCTTCTGGCTTAATCGGTGAATGCTGGAACTCAACTACGAGATTGGCTGCTGTCTTGACATCCGCGAAATGACGTTCTCCGGTTCTGTCATCGACATGGACAACTTCTCGCCACGCTCGAGGGAAACGAGCCTTCCACTCGCGGTGCCAATCAGTCTCACTCTCCCACCAACGATCGCAGTGTCGACTGCTCTTGTGCGCCCAGTGCCAAGCCACTACTCGCCCACACTTCGCAATCATGGCGCTTTCACAAGACGGGCAGGTACCACGAAGCCCGGGTTGTGGATCCGTCTTCGTTCCATCAACAAGCGCGAATCTCATGCTGCCTCCTCTTGCCCAAGGAACATTGCCCTATCAAGGGGTGCCGGACCCTGCGTCCCTCAGACGGGCCCCCCAGGCATCTCTTAGCTTTGCCAACGACCGCCTACTCTCGTCGGTCGGGAGCGCCTCGGGCTCCGTGACAGCATCGCTGCCATCGCTCGTGACTGTGGCCCATGTCGCCGCCGGCCCTTTTGGTGTCGCTTTGATTGCGAGGACCAAACGTGATCCGATCTTCAACTGGCTCATCTTGACACCTGTCAACGCGGAGCGGTGAACAAAAATGCTGAGTCCTGCAATCGACAGAGCTACAAAGGCATAGGAGTCATCCTTCACGTTTGTCACGGTGCCGAGCATCTTAGCCTTCGATCTTTCCAACGCCTGGACCAACTGTGGCGAGTCAATCATAGAAGCTAGTACCGGATGCTTCATGATCCCGCCAACCTCGGCCAGCTTCCCCGCCTGCAAAGCATCCTCAACGTACCGTGCCAACACTGGCTTGAATTCGTCGTGCAAAAAGCTCATACCCGTCGTGTTGATCAGCCCCAAGAGCGTGGTTATTTTACCTTGCTCTAGACGAGACTTCGCGGTCTCCAAGATTAGATCCGCAAAAGCTCTACTGTACTGTGGACCCAGAGACTGTACCAATTGCTCTGCAATGCCCGGCTTTCCCTCGGCAACAAGGTGTGGGACGATGTTCTCTAGCTCGGTGCGGAAGTCATCTTGAAGCTGGAAGGCCGCAATTACCTGGCCAGCTTCCTTGTAACGATCAGTCTCGAACAGCTCCAAAGCAGCCAAGGCGGCAGCTCCGTGGAGGCTTTGACGCAACGAACTGGATTGACGCAGACTAAGCGCCTGGCCAACTTCGCCCTTCCGAATCCGCACGAGGAACCACGTTTCGACCTCCGAAATGCTAAAAATCCCTTCGTTCGAACCAGCCAACACCACCCTTGCGGGGGTGTCTCCAGAAGAGAGACTGGCCACGCTCGGAAGCGCTTCACGCGGTTCGATTCCCCACGCCTCGCACACGACAAACCCGTGTTGGACGTCTCCCGTTTCGAACAGGCGTAGAACCCTCGACTGCACTATTCGCTGCATCACCGCATGTTGCGCGCTGCTAAGGTTTAGATCTCCCGCTGC
>JAJDVR010000107.1 GCA_022826025.1 Gemmatimonadota bacterium
ATCTGGGTGGAGGACGACATTCTCTACCAGGCGTACTACGAGGGCGGGCTGCGCGTGGTCGATGTTTCCGGCGAACTGATGGGCAACCTGTACACGCAGGGCCGCGAGATCGCCGTGCACAAGTCCACGGACGTGAACGGCTGGGTGCCCAACTCGACCATGGTGTGGAGCGCGATGCCCTTCAAGGGACACGTCTTCTTCTCCGACACCAACTCCGGGCTCTGGTCGGTGAAGGTCGAGCCGCCGGAGCGGCCGGTGTCGTAGGAGACGACATACTCGACGCCGTCATCATCGGCGGCGGTCCCGCCGGCTCGGCGGCAGCCCGTCTGCTCGCGCTCTGGGGGCACTCCGTCGCTCTTCTGACGCGTCCGCCGACCGGCCATCCTGCGCTAGCCGAGTCCGTTCCTCCCAGCGCGCGCAAGCTCTTCACCCTGCTCGGCGTCGCGCAGAGGGTCGACGAAGCAGGCTTCTTCCCGGCCCGGGGCAATCTCGTTCGGTGGGGCGATGCCCCCCTTCGACGCGCCGACTTCTCCCGCGGTGCCGCGGGATATCACGTCGTGCGCGATGTCTTCGATGCCCTGCTTCTGGATCTCGCCGAAGAGGCCGGCGCCGACGTGCGGAGGGACGCCACGGTGCGGCGCGTGGTGCGGGCGGCACCCGGCGGCGATGGAGCAGGCGCGCAGGACTCCCGCATCGAGTACGAGGATGGCCCGGCCAGCAGAGGCATCCTGCGAAGCCGGTTCGTACTGGACTGCTCCGGCCGCTCGGGGGTCATCGCCAATCCGGATCTGCGCGTCCATGACCCGTCGAACGCGACCGTCGCGCTGGCCGGGGTGTGGCGGGCCAACGCCGGTGCGCCCCCCGCCGAGCCCTGCACCCTGGTCGAGAGTTACCGCGACGGATGGGCCTGGTCGATGCCGGTATCGGACACCCGCCGCTACCTGACCATGATGATCGACCCCCGCAGGACGCATCTGCTGAAAGGGCAGGGCCGCCGCCGCCTTTACCTGGCGGAACTGGAGAAGACCCGGGAGGCGCGCCGCCTGGTGGCCGATGCCCGCCTTGAGAGCGACATCAGCGGCCACACCGCCTCTCAGTACTCGGCCTCGCGCTTCGTTGGCGAGGGGCTCCTGCTGGTCGGAGACGCGGCCAGCTTCGTCGACCCGCTCGCCTCCGTGGGGGTCAAGAAGGCGCTCGCCTCCGCCTGGCTTGCGGCGATTGTCGTCCACACCTGCATCTCGACGCCCGACATGCGGGATGTGGCGTTCGAGTTCTTCGACCGCCGCGAACGGGCAACATGGCTCGCCCACCAGCGCCATACCGCGCAGTACTACCGCGAGGCGGCGACGACGCACGGTCACGGCTTCTGGAGCGCTCGCGCGGCGGCAGTCGGCGACGTCCCCGGGGCCATGCCGTCAACGGAGCCCACCCCGGCGGACGGCGCTCCTTCCGCCGACGTCCAGACGTCCGGCGAATCCCCGTTGGCGGACGCCGCGACCACCCCCGCCCTCGACCCCGCCGCCGAAGTGCACATACCGGTTCCGACCGAGCCGGATATCGCCGCCCTGCGCTGCGACCCCGACGTGCTGCGTGCCTTCAGCGATCTTCGAGCGGCCCCTTCCATTCGCCTGCGACCCGCACCGGGCCTGTGCCGCCTGCAACTGCCCGCAGTGCGTGGCCGCCGAATCGTCCTTGACGAACACCTCGCCTCGCCGGCGCTCCCGGATGGGGTGCGCTATCTGCGGGACGTGGACCTTCCTCCCCTGGTCGAAATAGCCAGCGAGCACGACCAGGTCCCGGACCTCTACGAGGCCTACCTGGACCGCGTCGCCACCGTCTCGCTGCCGGACTTCCTCGGTGCACTCTCCGTCCTCCTCGGCAAGGGGATGCTGCAGATCGGCGATGATGATTCCAGCGCGTAACAGCCGGGCGACCGCTACGGCAGCGCTGGGGGTTCTGCTGCTGTTCGCGTGCGTGCGTCAGGTGAATGCCCAACAGCGGGAGCCGGGTACAGTGTTCCGGGACTGCGAAGCCTGTCCGGAGATGGTCGTGGTGCCGTCGGGGAGCTTCATGATGGGATCGCCCCGGACGCCCCGCGGTTGGTACACCGATGAGGGCCCACGCCACGAGGCGACGATCGGGTATCCTGTTGCCGTTGGCGTTTTCGAGGTGACCTTAGCCGAGTGGGATGCCTGCGTGAGCAGTGGCGGATGCGAAGGCTACCGGCCGGACGACCGGGGCTCGGGCCGCGGACGGCGACCCGTCGTCAATGTCTCCTGGGAAGACGCGAGAAGGTATGTCGCCTGGCTGTCGGAGCGGACCGGCGAAACGTACCGGTTGCCGAGCGAGACCGAATGGGAATACGCGGCGCGTGCCGGGACGGAGACGGCGTGGTTCTGGGGAGAGGATCCGGCTGAACAGTGTCGCCACGCCAACGGGTTCGACCGCGAACTTACCGCAAAACTCAGGGTGGAGAACGTCAGGACCAGGGTCGTGCCCGCGTCCTGTTCCGATGGATACGAGGAAGCGGCGCCGGTGGGGTCGTTCGAGCCGAACGGGTTAGGACTCCACGACGTGTCGGGAAACGTGTGGGAGTGGACGGACGACTGCTGGAACGAGAGCCATGCGGGGGCCCCGGCCGACGGGAGCGCCCGGACCCGCGGATACTGCGTGCCTCGCGTGGTGCGCGGCGGCTCCTGGAACAACCCTCCCGGGCTCCTGCGATCGGCGTTCCGCGACGGAATACCGCGTCAGGATCGAGGGTTCAATATCGGCTTCCGTGTCGCGCGATCGATGAACTGAAGTCTTCGGGACCATCGGCGACGCGGACCTCTCGCCGGCCGTCAGGCGGGATCCGCCGGTTCCCCCGTGTAGAACGCGATGGTGCGTCTCGCCGCGGCCTGCGCCGCAGCGGGATTCGCCTCGGCCTCGATCGCCGCGCGTGCCCATCCTTCGCCGCTGCCCCGGATGAACGCCCTGCCGTCCCGCGACGCCGCAATGGCCACCTCATCGAGCTTCGGCGCGTCGGGTTGCGCGAGGTGGAACGCGAGTCCCAGAAGGCCCAACTCCCAGCCGACGCCGGTCGCTCCCGGACCGTACCGGCTCCAGTGTTCCGACAACCGCTGAGTGTGCGTCAGCTTGAGCCGCGCGCGGCCCGCCCCACCTTGCGAGAAGCCTGCCTCCACCCAACTCACGTCCTCGCCAAACTCCCATGTGAGCGCGAAGTGCCACGGTCGTCCGCAGGCCGTGATCAACCCACCCGCATTGCCTTCGAGCTGATATCGGCTCCCAGGCCTGAGTTCGCCGCTGACCGGCAGAAACCACCGAGGGAGCTGCTCGCTGTTGGTTACGGCGTCCCACAGATCCTCCAGGGATGTCGCGAAGGCGCGAGACAGGATGACCGCGCGAGCGGGCTGTCCATCACGATCCAGCACCGACACCGAGCGCTCCGTGGCGCCCAGGTGTTCCGTGACGTCGAAGTTCATGAGTCTCCCCCGTTATTGGACACCGTCCGAGCCGTCGCGAGGCGTGATGACCGAGCCAGGTCGCGGAGGGTTCTTCAACAGCAGCTGGTCACTGGTGATGAGTTGGGACCCCGGTTGGCTCGCGAGCAATGCCCAGAGATGGTTGTCACCGGGCTCTGGAGCGGTTTCGCTGTCGATTGGCTCACGCCACACCGCGTTCGCTGCCAAGTCGGTAAGCAGCTTGTCGATCTCATCTTCGGTTTGTTGGTGAAACCGCACCACACCGGGTCGTCGCAGCACAGCCGAGTACTCCGAGAGCAAGGCTCCGGACATCAGGTAGAGCAGCCGCCCGTCGAGCATTGCGTCGAGAATCCGCGACGGAGGGCAGTGCGGGTCGGCACTCGTCATTCCGGACACGACGACATTGGTATCCACGACGAAGACCGTCCGGGTCAATCGTCCTTCTCGGCTCGATATCGCCTGGTTTCGCGAACCGCCATGGCCATCGCCTCTTCATCGCTCAAGCCGGCGCTCGAACGCGCTCGGGCGACGATTTCGCGTGCCGTTCTGGAAGGGAGGATGCCCCTGAATTCGAGACTCTCTTCGATGATCGCGCCCATGGAGCGCCCTTGTCGCGCGGCAGCCTCTCGCAAGGCGCGGTGCGTACGGTCCGTCAAGCTGATTGTGAGGCGTGGCATGGCACGAACTTCCGGGTTTCGGCGACGGTGCTGAGGCATGAACACACCATAGCACCAATACACCACAGAGGCAACGTGTGTACTTCCACCAGGCTGGTTCGTATTGCCCTCCGTCGGATCTCCCCGTTTGTCCCCAACCCCCACAGGCGATATCATCTCGTATGCCGCATACCCCGATAAACAAAAGTTTCTCCAACTCCCGGGTCCCCGCATGGTTCAGCGCCCTCGCTTGACCCGCACGCGCCTGTTCGCAGCGATATTCCTCGCCGCGGGCGCGTTCGTTGCTGCCGGGGCCGCCGCCCAGAGTGACGAGGCAGGCTTCCCCATCGAGCACGAGACCATCCGCGCCCGTTGCGCGGCGTGCCATCTCCCGGATTCCGATGGCCGCATGTCGCGCATCTCCTTCGAGCGCAAGACCCCGGAGGGATGGCAGGGCTCGCTGCAGCGCATGATCTCGCTCAACGGCGTCACGCTGGCACCCGAGGAGGCGCGCGAGATCGTCAAGTACCTCTCGGACCAGCAGGGGTTGGCGCCGGAGGAGCTCCGTCCCGGTCTCTTCGAGGTTGAGAAGCGGATGATCGATCACCGCTATCTGGCGGACACCGATGTCGAGTTCACCTGCATCCAGTGCCATTCGATGGGGCGGGTGATCACGCAGCGGCGGACGCGCGAGGAGTGGGAGCTCCTGATGTCGACGCACCGCGGCTACTATCCGCTCGCGGACTTCCAGGCGTTCCTGCGCATGGGGCCCACGCCCGACCAGCCCGGCCCCGACGGGGAGCCGCCGGACACGCGCCAGCCCATGGAGCGCGCAGTCGACCACCTCTCCGAGGTCTTCCCCCTCCACACCCCCGAGTGGGCGGCATGGTCGGCGACCATGCGCCCGCCCCGCCTGGAGGGCACATGGGTCCTCTCCGGTCACCAGCCTGGACGCGGTGCGCTCTACGGCACGGTGACCATGGGAGGCGGCGGCGAACAGGACGCGTTCGTCACCCGGGCCAGCTACACCTTTCCGGCCAACGGGGAGACCGTCACCCGGCGGGGCCGCGGGCTGGTGTACACCGGATACCAGTGGCGGGGCCGCTCCTTCGAGTCCGATGAAGCCGATGGGGCGATGCGCGAGGTGATGGTCGTCGAGCGCGACATGAACGAGATCAGCGGGCGCTGGTTCCGCGGCGACTACGACGAGATCGGCGTGGACGTACGCCTCACGCGCCTGACCGGCTCCCCGGTCGTCGCGGGCGTGCATCCCCGCGCCCTGCAGCTGGGTGGCGGCGAGCGAGAGCTCCGCATCTTCGGCGCCGGCTTCGCGGACGGCGTCGGACCCGGAGATGTGGATCTGGGCCCCGGGATGACCGTCAACAGGGTGGTCAGCGCCTCCTCCGAAGAGATCGTCCTCAACGTGACCCTGGCGCCCGACGCGGTCCCCGGCGGGCGCGACGTTTTCGTGGGGGGCGCGAGCCTGGCGGGAGCCGTGGTCGTGCACGATGGCATCGACCGCATCCAGGTGCTGCCGCGCACCGGGATGGCCCGCGTAGGTGGCATCGTCTTCCCGAAGGGGTACCAGCAGTTCGAGGCGGTCGCATTCGACGACGGACCCGACGGGCGCCCAAGCTCCGACGACGACCTGGAGCTGGGGCCGGTGGAGGTCGATTGGAGCCTCGAGGAGTACGCGGCGACCTTCGACGACAACGACATCGACTTCGTCGGCTCGATCGACCAGCGCGGGCTTTTCGTGCCCGCCGCCGACGGCCCCAACCCGGACCGTGACCGCAACCGCAACAATGTCGGCGACGTGTGGGTGGTCGCCACCCTTGCACAGGACGACAACGGCGACCGTCCCCTGCGGGCCCGCGCCCACCTGGTCGTGACCGTCCCGCTCTACCTCCTTTTCGACGCGGGAGCCAACGTGAGTACGGGGGCGAGCCCGGATCCGGCTGCAAGCCCGAACGGACGAGGAAGCCGAACTCCGGGAGCGAATCCCGGGATGGGAGGGAGCCCGAAATGAGCAATGTCGCCATCGCCTCGCCGCCCGACGTCCTCACTCTGGGCGAGTTCCACTCCTTCCAGGCGGAGGACGCAACCTTCCTCTACCTGGTCCCGAGCGCGGCCATTTTCCGCATGGACGCGCCCTCGCTGGCCGTTCTCGAAGCGCTCAGGACCGCCAACCACACACCGGCGGAGCTGGTGCAGCGGCTGGGGGACCGTTTTCCGGCGGAGGAGGTCGCCAACCGCATCGATGAACTGCTGGGGGTGCGCGCCGTCGGCCTCCTCGGCAAGCCCGCCCCGGCCCCTCCCGACATGTTGCCGCCCAAGGGCTTCCCGCTCACCACGATGGTCCTGAACGTCACCAGCAAGTGCAATCTGGCGTGCACCTACTGCTACGAGTACGGCGACGACCGCATCGTCGAGGCGGACTCCAAGCCCCGCTACATGGACCTGGAGACGGCCCGCGAGAGCGTCGACTTCATGTTCGAGCAGGGCGGCTCCAACCGCTTGGTGCACCTGACGTTCTTCGGCGGCGAGACCCTCCTCAATTTCAAGCTGCTCAAGAAAACCGCGGCATACGCCCGTCAGCGCGCACGCGAAGTGGGGAAGGAGGTCGACTTCAGCCTCACCACCAACGCGACTCTTCTTAAACCGGAGATCGTGGACTGGCTGGCGGAGAACCGGGTGGGCGTGACCGTCTCCATCGACGGGCCGCGCGAGGTGCAGGACGGGCTGCGCGTCTTCTCGAACGGCATGGGCAGCTACGACATCATCCTGCCGAAGATCAAGGACCTGCTCGCCCGCC
>JAJDVR010000138.1 GCA_022826025.1 Gemmatimonadota bacterium
CGGCCATTTGCATCACCAGAGTTCCGACCCCGTCACCGCCGTGACCGCCGCCAACCCGCCGCTCGGGCTTCGGCCTCCGTGCAGAACCAGCGTTCACCCAAGGACGGACTGATGCGCGTGCTCTCGTAGTACCGGCCGCCCGGCACGTGATAGATGCGAGCGCCCTTGCGGCTGATGTTCCCCTTGATGCGGCATCGGCCGGCTCCCGGGCGGGAAGTTCGACCCCTGTGCTGCTGAACGGGCGCCTGGGCGGAGTTCAGACGGACTCCCTCGCGCCAATTCCAAGGCTTCACGAACCTGCCGCGCCAAACGCCCCGCCGCGCTGTTCTTGCCGAAGCCTCCTCGTCCACATAGTCCAGAGAGAATACTGCCGGTATGCGAGCGCCCATCCCTGCGATACCATCTGGGCGTTAAGGTCCTTGCCGCCCGCCCGGCACACGGCCACGATGCGCCCGTAGCGATCCCGGTCCCTTTCCTTGCAAGCAACCGACTGACCGGAGATCCGTTGGGCGAGTGCCGAAGCCGCCCGTTGCCCGCAACGCCAGCGCCTTCCATCGGCGATGCACGTCTGCGTACTCTCCGGCGCATCGATGCCGTGAAGGCGAACACGCGCCCCTTTCAACTCCAGCGTGTCTCCATCGATCACCCGAGCCGTTCCTGAAAGCGTCACAGAGCCGTGGAATACTTGAACGGACTTCTCGACCCTGTTGGGATTCTCTACCCTGACACCGGTCCCGATTTCACCGGACCGGTCGTCCATCGGGCGGGTCGGTACACGCCCGTCATCTTCGAGCGCTTCACCGACCAAACGTACAGAACGCCCCATGACCTGCAGGACCACGTTCCCGGTTCGTACAACGAACCGACGCACTTCGTCACCAGCTTCGGGCCAATACCACGACAGCAGCAGCCATGCCAAGACCAGCACCACCGTAGCACGGACCGCGCCGACCACAGCCCGCCACATCCGCCGCTTCAGACGCCACCAATAGTAGAAGGCGCTATACACCGGTCTTGTCGCCTCACCCTATGCGCCGCTCGGTCCGCTCAGCTTGAAGCCATACTTGGCGGCGACCTGGTCCGGACCTGCCTCACTCCCCCGAATGCGCGAGTTGCTTCACCCCGTTCAGAGCCGCCATCTTGTAGGCTTCTCCCATGGTCGGGAAGTTGAACACGTTGTCGATGAAGTAGTCGATGGTGCCGTTGTAGCTCAGCACGGCCTGCCCGATGTGGATCAGCTCGCAGGCCTGGTCGCCGATGATGTGAACGCCCAGCAGGTGCCAGCCGTTGGGCTCGAACAAGAGCGTCAACATTCCGTGCGGATCGCCGATGATGCCGGCCTTGGTGACCTCGTCGTAGGTGGCCACCCCCCTGGCGTAGGGGATGCCCTTGGCGTCCAATTCCTGCCGGGTGTAGCCCACCATGGCAATCTCGGGGATGGTGTAGACGCACATGGGGAACAGCGTCCTGCGCCCGCCCGCCCGGCGTCCCAGGGCGTAGTTGGCGGCCATGCGGCCCTGCTCGCTGCTGGTGGAGGCCAGCGCCGGGAAGCCCACCACGTCGCCGGCGGCGTAGATGTTGGGGATGGAGGTCTGGAACAGCTCGTTCACCTCGATCAGGCCGTATTGATTGAAAGCGACGCCCACGTCCTCAAGCCCCAGCACCCTGGTGGCCACCTCGCGGCCGCTGGCCACGATCACCGCGTCCGCTTCCAGCACCCGGCCGTCGGCGAGCGTGACCCGCGCCCTCTCTTCCGATCCGGCCAGGCGCTCGATCCTCTCGTACCAGTTGCCCCAGACGAACTCGACGCCGTAGTCCTCCATGCGCCGGATGAGCATGTCGACGATAGGACGCTCGGCGAAGGTGAGGAAGGTCCGGTCCCGCTGGATCAGCGACACCTTGCAACCCAGAACCGCGAATGCCGAGCCGTACTCCGCGCCGATGACCCCAGCGCCGACGACGATGATCGACTCGGGCAGCGCCTTGCGCTTGAGCTCCAGGGTGAACACGGTATCGGAATCGAAGATGACCTCGTTGTCCACCGGGATGTCCGGCGTGAAGCGCGGCCTCGATCCGGCAGCGATGATGATCTTCTCCGCCTTCAGGTTGATGGATTCCATGGGGTTCCTGAGCACCCACGCATGCACCGAGTTGGGACTATCCAGGGTAGCGTGGTAGCCCCGGAAGATATCGATCCGGTCGTGGTAGACCTGGATCTGGTCTTCCATGGCGGCGATCCGCCGCTCCACCACCTTCCGGACCCGGACGAACAGGTCCTCGAGCGTGATGTCCTTCTTCCCGGTGAACCCGGCGCCGTAGAAGGGGCGCTGACGGACTCCGCGAAGGTAGATGATGGCCTCGCGCAGGGTCTTGCTGGGGATGGTGCCGGAAAGGAGGGTTGTTCCCCCCAGGTTCTCCTGACGCTCCAGAACGGCCACTCTGGCACCCAGCTCGCATGCCTGAATGGCGGCCGTGTAGCCTGCGGGACCGCTGCCGATGACGATGACGTCGTAGTCGAAATCCTGCATGATTCCTGTGATCGGTGCAGCCTGTCCCGCTCCGGATCCGGGCCGCTGGCATGTCCGGCTGGGACCGATCCGCCATCGAGTCGCCCGAAGCCTCTCCATAGCAGGTTGCACACGGGGATGTCACGAGCGGGCCGTGATCGTTTCCCGATTCGACGGCGTAGTGTCTGTGGGATCATCTGCCGAGATCGTTGATCGTGGCGCCGGCGCCGGTCTGCTGTCGCAGGGTCTCGATCTCCGCCTTGATCTTCGGCAGCAGGGCGCCGGTCGGCCTTGCGGCGGTGATATCCGCTTCGGTGGCGGGGTTGGTGTTGAGGTGCGGCTCGAAGATGATCTTCCAAGGACCCAGTTGAAAGTTTCCAGGGAGATAATCGGGCATCTCTGCGACACGGCGCACAGACCGCTGCCCGGGCAACCTCATGGCCCGACTCGGAGGCGTCGCAACGCTTCCACGCACCCACTTGGCTGGGCAAGCCGTCAGATCAAAGGTCCGGCGGGCGCACTATCGTTGCCGGACACGGCCGGTCTGGCCACGGTGCGGAATGCCTCGCCGGCGAGATTGCCGGCACCCCTGGGCGCTCCTGCCGAGATGCTGGCCCGGTTTCAGTCTACTTTGCCGTCGCGCCACTGGCGTTCTGAGTACACACTCCCGTCGGGGCCTCGGATAACCCATCGGCCATGCTGCTTGCCGTCTACATAAGGACCTTCCAGGACGAAACCAGCCTTCCATCCTTCGACCCAGTGGCCGTGCTGCTTCCCCTGGAGCAGTTCTCCAGAGTCTTCCCGAGAGTAGTCGGGGTTCTTCAGATCGCTCCGGCGCAGTACTCCCCGCCCGACAGCAGTATCGCCCTCGCAGCTGCCCGACCAACTGACGGTGTAGTTGGGAATGTAATAATTCGTGAAGGCAAAGCATCCGGTCTTGTCTGCGATTTCCAGCCAACAGCTCGATCCTTCCGGCATTCCCTTGCATTTCGGCCCCGCCTCGGGGAAGTGCAGAACCCGGGTCTGGAGCCGGCGAGGGCCCTCCGCCGCTTCCGCAGACGCCGCAGGCTTGCGGACCTCCCGCCCGGCCGTCGCCAGAGCCTCGGCCTGTTCGCGCGTCAACTCATCCTCCCCGCTTGTCGCGAGCGGGCTCGCGGCCGGCTTCTCTTCCCGTGGCGCAAGGACGCTCTCGCTGCCCGACCATGCGCCCGGCTCTCCGCCCGGACTGGCGCACGCCGACCCCACCACGGTGCAAACCGACCCCCCGGCGGCCTCGCCGAAGGCGATGACGCCATGGGCATCCTGTGCGTGGGCGGGGACGGCGGCCAGAAGCAGTACGGCCCCGGCCATGACGGCCAACTCTCGCATGGATGCCATGCGGCCGCGGTAAACGGTTGCGTCGCGGAACATCGATGAACGGAAGGCATGGTCAAGCATGGAGAATCCTCCGTTGAAATTGCCAGCCGGCTCTCAACCGAACGAAGGATTGCGGAAGCTGTTGCGGATTGCAAGACCGGCGCCGCTCCGCATTCGCATCGCCCGGTGCGGGCTTCGCCCGTCACTGGCTTCCGCATCACACTCTGAACTTGTGCCACCGCCAGGACCCGCGCCTCCGTCAGCGTGCCCTGCACGACCGCCCTCAGTACTGTCCCCACTGACCGCCACTCAATCGCCGTGGCGGCTCCCTCCGCCGGGTCCTCCGGCGTCCATCCCCCTTCGCTTGTGCCCCTGGTTTCTTCGTTCCCCACCGCCTGCGCGGGCTCTGGTTCTCACACCCGCCGCACCTTCGGGTCTGACGTGTCTTGTCTGCGACCGGCCACGAGTGCGAAGAATCCGTTACCAAGGCTCGGTGGTGTTGTTCCCGGAAACCACCAACAGGGCTGACGAACGACAAGGAAAGGACCCACAAGTTGGGCGAAGCGGCGGACTCTCCCTGAACAGCGTTCGCTACGCGCGGTACAGCCGAAGAAACTGTCTCGCGGCTCGCGTCGCCCGCACGTCAATGTCGCTCTCGCAAGGTGCATCCAGAACCCCCAGCAAGCGCTGGATCCGGGCATCTCCCAGGAGCAGCCCAAGGAAGGTACCCATGGCCTCGTTTGCATCTTCGACATTTGGGAGACCGCGCGCGTCGCATTGCTCCAGATACCGGACCAGGGTCCCGTGAATCGGCTCGCGGCACAACCTGGACAGGCTGCCCGCCAGCCCCGGGCCGGAGAACGCCTCGGAAATGGCGGCCCGGTCGATCGCCACCGCGTGGTCGCCCAGAAGCTGGGCCGCCATTGCGCGGCCGAACCCGGTCAAGGCGGCCTCGACCGGGACGTCGCCGTCGAGATGTCCGTTCAGCGCACGGAGAATCCGTTCCGCGCTTCGCCGGATGACAGCTTCGAAGAGCCCGGGCTTGTTGCCGAACCACGCATACAGGGTTTCCTTGGACGCCGAAGACCGCCGGGCCACCTCAAGCATGGTGGCGTCGCGATAGCCGCGTTCGGCCAGCACCTCGACAGCGACATCGAGTATGTGAGCCCGCCGCGCTCGCGTGAAGGACTGCTTGTCCGTTGAAGTTCTTTCCATCGGCAAAGGTAAGTGTCGCGGGGCTGTGGGGGATGTCAACTGGCGTCAGCGAGGGTGCGGGAACGGGTCGGAAAATGCTTGCGGCCGCCTTCAGGCACGTCCTCCGACGGCACTCAAAGGGAGTTGGCATGGAGGTTCGGCGAGTCGGTCCGGCAGCGAATGGACGCCCACGAAAGGCGAGGGAAGCCGAACCCTCATTCGCCGTTGTCGGTTAATGGATCACTCTGTTTCCGCTGCTCGTTGTATCGCGCCCAACCCCTGCCCGTGAGACGGACGCAGACCAGGCGTCCAGGGCGCAACACGTACCCCGATGGCCCGGAGCAGTGCCTCTTCCGCCTCGGTCACTTCCTGCCGCCGGCTCCGAACGCCCTTGGTCTCCCGGCCCTTGAGGGCAACCCAGGCCAGGCTATTTCTCGCATTGGCCCGAACAGGCCTCCTATGGATTGAACCAGCCTTCCTCACCATGCATCTTCACCCTTTCCGCCTGAAGACCCGGCCGCCGCCGGGTCCGCCGTGATGGCGGGCGGGATCCTCCAGCAACCATCGGGAATCCGGATACCGAGCCTCAGAGTACTCTCCTGAATAGTCCGCGTCCCGAACGTGTCAAGAAGAACCTGATAACAGGCCCGAGAGGCGTGTGGAAGCGCGCTGTCCCGTTCGGTGGATTCGGGATGCCATCCACCGGCCGAAGACAATGGCCGCCATTCGCCGCCATGCCTGTGAACCGGCCGTTTTGTCCCTTGCCCCAGGTTCGGAAAGCGCGTATCCGGGCCTCATGGACGGGCAAGAACATCGAACCCAGCGACTGACCGGGAGGCGGCCGTGGTAGCCTCCATCGGCAAGATCTCCTCTCCGTCGCAGGGGGCGAGCTACTTTGAGCGGGACGGGTACTACGGCAGGGACGACCCGGCCCACAAGGAAGCGAGCGCCTGGGCCGGCCGGGGCGCGGAGGAACTGGGGCTCTCCGGTCCGGTCGACTCGGAGGCATTCCGAGCCATCCTCGAAGGCCAGGTTCCCGGCGGACGCCAGCTCGGCCGCAAGGATCTCGACGGCAACATCCAGCACCGTCCGGGCCGGGACGTGACGCTGTCGGCACCCAAGTCGGTGTCTCTCCTGGCGCTGGTGGGAGGCGACGAGAGGATCGTGGATGCCCACGACAGGGCGGTCGGCAGGACGCTGGGGTGGATCGAGAAAAACGCCATCGAGACCCGGATGCAGGACAGGGGGACAGGGGCGATGATCCGGGCCGGCGGCCAGAAGATGGTGGCCGCGACCTTCCGCCACGACACCTCCCGCAACCTCGACCCCCAACTCCATACCCATGCCGTCATCGCCAACATGGTGCAGGGCGAGGATCAAAAGTGGCGCACGATGGTGGACGACGGCCTCTTCAAGGGCAAGATGACCATCGGGGCCATCTACCGGGCGGAACTGGCGCAGGGGCTTCAGGATCTCGGGTACGGGATAGAAAAGACGCACCCGGACGGGCGGTTCGAGATCGCCGGGGTATCGCGGGCAGTGATCGAGGAGTTTTCCACCCGGCGGTCGGAGATAGAGGCGGCGATGAGAGAGCATGGCCTGGGCCGGACAGGAGACAACCCGCACTTGGCGGCGCGGGCGAATCTGATGACGCGGGCGGCGAAGCGCGACATGGAACGGGGCGAGTTGCGCCGGTCCTGGGAGCGCCAGGCGGCGGAGTTGGGGTTTTTGCCCGACACGGTGCGGGCGAAGGCAATGCGGGCCGAGCGGGAACGCCCCATGCCGGACCTGTTCACGGACAGGGGACGGCCCGCCGCGGAGGCCGCAAGCTGGGCGGTGGAGCATCTTTCCGAACGGCAGGCGGTGTTCGGCCATGCCGATCTGCTCGCCGCCGTGCTGGCTTGGGAGCCGGGCGCGGTCACGGTGGAGGCGGCGGAGCGCGCCGTCTCGGACCTCGAACAGGAGGGCGGACTGCACGCGGCCAGTGGTCTTGACCACGGCCGGCACTGGACCACGGACGAGGCGATGGGGCGGGAGTCCGAGGCCATCGCGCTGATGCACGCGGGCCAGGACTCGGGAAAACCCATCATGCGGCGCTGGATCGCGGAGACGAAGCTCCACGGAGGACGTCTCAACGAGGGACAGAAGGAAGCGGTCAAGATGGTGCTGGCGTCGAAGGACCGCGTGGTGGGAGTGCAGGGCTATGCGGGAACGGGCAAGACGACCATGCTGAAGCGTCTGCGGACGCTGGGCGAGAGCCGGGACTACCGGGCGATGGGCCTTGCGCCTTCGGCCTCGGCTGCCCGCACCCTTGAGCGAGAATCGGGAATCGAGTCGGAGACGCTGCAACGGTTCCTCGCCCGCCATGCCGGCATAGTCGAGGGCCGGGGCACGGTGAAGGGTCTTCGCCAGCTACGCGCCTTGTTCTCGAAGACGGTCCTGGTGGTGGACGAGAGTTCGCTCGCATCGAGCGAGCAAATGCGGGGTCTCCTCAAGGCCGCAACCACGCTCCGGGTCCCCCGGGTGGTGCTGGTGGGAGACGAGAGGCAGCTCGGAGCGGTGGAGGCGGGCAAGCCTTTCGAGCAACTCAGGCGCGCGGGGATGCTGACCGCGGTGATGGACGAGATCCTCCGCCAGCGGGACATGGAGCTCAAGGAAGCAGTGCGGGCGGGTTTGGCCGGCGAGGTGAAGACGGCGTTCGAGAAGCTCGGCGACCGGATTGTGCAGGTGGAACGGGAGGACATCGGCGCCGAGACGGCGGACCAATGGCTTTCTCTGTCTGTGGAAGAACGCGCGGCGGCCGGAGTGATCGCGCCTACACGGGCGTTGCGGGACGAGATCAACACGAGGATACGCGAGAATCTGATCGCCGAAGGCGCGGTCTCGGGTCCCGCCCGCAAGGGCGAGAAGCTCGTCTCGCGGGGCCTGACCCGGGCGGAGATGGCCCGGGCATCGAATTACTCCGCCGGCGACACGGTGATCTTCAACCGGCAGTACAAGACGCTCGGGGTGGAAAAGGGAGACGAGTGCGAGGTCGCGCGGGTGGACTACGACCGCAACACGGTCTGGCTGCACGGCGGTGGTGGAGATCCCGTGGCCTGGCGGCCGTACCGGATTGCCGCCGCCAAGGGCGGCGTGGAGGTCTACAGGAGCGAGGAGATGGAGCTTCGGGCGGGCGACCGGGTGCGGTGGACACGCAACGATCCGGGCTCGGAGCTCGTGAACGGGGAGGCGGCGGTGGTGGAATCCATCGGAAAGGAGGGAGTCCGGTTCCGGCTGGAGAATGGAAAGGAAGCCGGACTGGACGAAAATGATCCGCAACTCCGCCACATGGACCGGGCCTGGGCGGCCACGGTTCACTCTTTTCAGGGAAAGACGGTGGACCATATCGTGGCCGCAATGCCCGCCGGCAATCCGAATCTGACGAACCAAAGAGCCTTCTACGTGGCCATCAGCCGGGCCCGGGACCATGCCGAGCTGGTCACCGACGATGCCAGGAAGCTCTCCGAACAGCTGGAAAGGGCAACCGGAGAGCGGATCTCGGCGCTCGATGGAGTCGTCAAAGAGGCCGCGCACGAGCCGGAGCTGGGTCTCGAACCGCCCGAGGAGCGGGACGCCGGCCACATGGACCGCATGGAACGCGAGTATGAACCCGAGCTTCAGCCGGACGCGGGGCACGGGAGTGGGCATGAACTGTTGCATGACCTCGACTGGGAGGACGATCTGAAATCATCGGAACGGAGCGCCGGACTGGACGCGGACGGTCTCGAATCCTGGGACACGGAACGGGAAACCGAACCCGAGGAGGACCGCTCGCGTGAGCCGGAACGCGAACCCGTACAGGAAACGACGCTCGATCCGAAAGAGAAGTCGATCGACATGGACCTCGAATTGTAGAGACCTTCCCTCCTTGCGGTCGGCCTCGAGACCGTCGCCGGCGAGAGAAACCCATCACCGGATCGATTCAGAACCGAGACATCGCCACCGGAACGGGCCGGGGGTTTCCACCCCCGCCCCTCCCGCTCCCGGGCCGTCCGTCTCGTCGCTGTTCATGCCCGTGCGTAGCCTGTCGTTCGTTTGCCCGGATGGGTTCCCCAGGGAACCGTGATCCCCGGCAACGGATTTCTCCGCACTCCTGCGCATGAGGGCGCTGACGCGGGGGTGTTCAATGCCGGGCGCAGGCATGACCGAAACGAGGCCTCGTCCGAGCATCCTTGTCACGCCGCGGCTGTCTTGGAAAAGCATCTCACGGTTAGCCAGTGGGCGTGATCCGCCCGAATCCGTCGTAGGAAACAAGCTGGAGGATTTCTCCAGGTGAATAGCCCTGCGTCGCTTTTGCGTCGCACCGTGGAGTCCGGCAAGTCCTTGAAATCGCGGGCGTGTGTTCGAATGTAACACGCCCGATCCAGGCCCGTGTTACGGAGAGAATACGCCTTTTCCATGGCATGAAGGGAGTCGAGGGGCTCGAATTGCGCACATGGGCGCAGACATGGCGCGTCAGGCAGTCAACTGCGGCAGGTGTGGAAGAATAACGGCTCCGCCGTAGAGACGGAACCGCATGGCGAGACATCGACGACGGGGTACAGATCGG
>JAJDVR010000055.1 GCA_022826025.1 Gemmatimonadota bacterium
CTCGAGGATGCGGGTCGCGAGCCGGCTGACGAACCAGCGGTCGTGGGAGACGAAGATCAGGGTGCCCGGGAATCGCTTGAGGGCTTCCACCAGCGCCTCGATGGACTCCAGGTCGAGGTGGTTGGTGGGTTCGTCGAGGACCAGGACGTTGGGCTGCTGGATGGCCAGGCGGCAGAACACCAGGCGCGCGGCTTCTCCGCCCGAGAGCGCCGAAAGGGGCTTGGCGGCGTCGTCTCCGCTGAAGAGCACCAGGCCCAGTTGCCCGCGCACATAGCCGATGTCCCGGCCCGGGCAGGCGTCCCAGATCCAGTCCTGGGCGGTGCGCCCCGGTTCGTCGAGCTGCTCCTCGTGGTCCTGGGCGAAGTAGCCGACGTGCGTTTCGTATCCCCAGCGGACGGATCCGGCGTCGGCGGGCATCTCGCCGAGCGCGATCTTGAGCAGGGTGGATTTGCCGATGCCGTTGGGGCCGAGGATGGCCAGCCGATCGCCGCGGCGGACGCCGAAGTCGACGCCGTGGAGCACCTGGTTGTCGCCGAACGACTTGCGGACGCCCTTGGCCGCAAGTACCTCGCGTCCGCTGGCGCGGACGGGCTCGAAGCGGAACGCGGGGTAGCGGCGCGAGCTGCCGGGGAGGGTCTCGAGCGCTGCCGCCTTCTTCTCGATGAGCCTCAGCTTGCTCTGCGCCTGGCGTGCCTTGCTGGCCTTGGCACGGAATCGGTCCACGAACTTCTGGTGGTGCGCGATCTCCCTGTCGCGGCGGACGATCTCCTTCTCGCGGCGTTCGTGTTCGGCGCGCTTGCTCTTCTGGAAGGCGCTGTAGTTCCCGGGATAGGCGAGGACGGTTTCGTAGTCGACATCGAGGATGTGGGTGACGACGTTGTCGAGAAAACGGTGGTCGTGGGAGATCACCACCAGCGGACCCTTGAAGTCGCGCATGAACTTCTCGAGCCAGCGGATGGAAAGGATGTCGAGGTGGTTGGTGGGCTCGTCGAGCAGGAGCGCATCGGGAGCGCCAGCGAGAACCTGGGCGAGGAGTACGCGCAGCCTGAATCCGCCGGAAAGGGTCGAGAGCGGATCGCGGTGGCAGGGGGCGGGAAGGCCCAGTCCCTCGAGGATGGCCGCGGCTCTGGCTTCCGCGGTGTAGCCGTCGTGTCGCTCGACAACTTCCTCGAGACGCGAGAAGCGGTCCGCGTCGAATTCCCCGCCCGCCTGGACGTGCGCGAGCAGCGCCTCGCGGGCCGCCAGCGCGTCCCATAGCACAGGATTACCGCGCATGGCCACGCCGAGGATTTCCTCTTCCTCGTAGGCGAACTGGTCCTGACGAAGCACTCCGAGGCGGAGTCCGCGCGGGATGGAGACCGAGCCTTCGGATGGTTCCGCATCACCGCTGAGGATGTTGAGAAGGGTCGTCTTCCCGGAGCCGTTGGCGCCGACGAGCCCGTAACGCTCGCCGGGCTGAAGGCGCAGGGAGACATCGCTGAAGAGCGTTCGATCGCCGAAGGACTTGGCGAGGCCGGTGGTAGAGATCACGGCCGGGGCGGGGGCGTCCTGAGCAGGATGGCCGGTCCCGGCCTACGCCGGCCGCAGGCCCGCGAGCGCTTCGACGAGGCGGTCGATCTCCGCCGTGGTGTTGTACACGTGAGTGGAAACGCGGATGGCCTCGTGGCCGTCGCGGCGATGTTCGTCGATGTGGATGGAGGCGCGTTCGGCGATGACCGGCACCGAGGCGACGGCGTCGACGCCCTCCAGCTCGAAGATGGTCGACGCGGGACCGCTGGTTTCAGGGGTCGAACCGCTGACGAGGCGGGCTCCCGACATCCCGGCGAGCCGCTCCTTCAGGTAATCGGACAAGAAGCGGGTGCGGGCCTCGACGCGGTCGATACCGATCTGTTCCATGAACGCCAGGGAGGCGGCCAGGGCGGCGCGAACGGGCAGATCGTTGGTGCCGGGAGGCTCGAACGCGGGGTTCTCGGGCGTGGCGTCATGGGCGAAGGCGGAGCGGATGCGGTCGCGCGCGCCCGCGCGCACGTATAGAAAACCGGTTCCCGTGGGACCCAGGAACCACTTGTGCAGGCTGGCGGAATAGGTGTCGCACCCCAGGTCGTGGAGGTCGAGCGGGAACATGCCCACCGCCTGCGCGCCGTCCACATGGGAAAGGATGTCCCGGTCGCGCGCGAGGGCTGCCAGCCTGCGGACCGGATAGAGGTGGCCGCCGCGGGTGACGTGGCAGAAGGCGATCACCCGGGTGCGGGGGGTGAGCGCGGCTTCGAAGGCCTCGATCACGTCGTCCGCTCGGAGAAGCGGGCTGGGGACGAACACCTCCCGGGTTACGATGCCGTCGCGTGCAGCGCGCAGCTGCCAGGGCCGTCGGCCGGCCGGGTGCTCCTGGGTGGTGAAGACGACTTCGTCGCCCGGGCGCAGGTCGAAGCCGGCGGCGCTGAGGTGGAGCGCCTCGGTGGCGTTGCGGGTCAGGGAGAGCTCGTCCTCGTCGGCCCCCAGGAAGGCCGCAAGCCCGGGGCGAACCCGCCCGGCGACGAGTTCGCGGAGTTCGCCGGTGGCCCACCGGGGTTCTCGCGAGATCGCCCGGTACCCGTCGGCGACGGCGCGTGCGACCCTCCCGGGGGGCATGCCCAGGCCGGCGTTGTTCATGTAGGCGGTGCCGGCCTCGAGGTCGAAGGCCGCCCGTACATGGGCCCACGCGGGGTCGTCGACCCCGTCAGGCCGGGCGAGGGGGACGTCGTCCGGTGGGACCGCAGGTGTGCTGTCATCGGGCCGCGGCGTGTTCTGCCCGCACCCCGTCAGCCAAGCGCCGGCCGCGCCGGTCGCGCCTGCCCCCACGAACGCGCGTCGCGACAGCCCGGCCATGGTTCTCCTCCCGCGGTTTTGCATCCCGGTTGCGCTCGCCCCTTACCGCCAGCCAGGCGGCGGTAACGGAGCGATGTAGTGGAAGAGATGCTAACGCGAAACGGGCTGTCGCGCGCGTCCGAGCGCGGTCAGGTGGTGGAACGCACCGCGGTGAACTCCCGATCTCCGCCGCGCGCGCCCGAGACGGTGCCCGTCATCTGGTCACCTTCGATGGTGGCGCTGTAGCTCTGGGTGATTTCTCGATTCCGGAAGCTGCGCGTGACCTGGAAGCTGATCCGGCCATCCTCGAAGGAAACGTCCTGAAGCTGGATGGTGCCGTTGGGGGCCATTGCCGAGCCGGTCAGCTCGTCGCCTTCCGCCATGAAGGTCAGCGTCTGGGTCATGCTGCCGCGCGGTGTCTCGAGGGTCATCTCCCATGCGCCGAGGACGGCGGAGAAGTCGGAGGCAGTCTGGGCCGCCGCCGGGGTGGCGGGAACGGAAGCCAGCGTGAGGGCGAGGGCAAGGGCGATGAGTCGGGACATCGTGGGATCAGCTCCTCGTGGGCGTGGTGTCGGAGGACCGGCTGCGTCGGGCCGGCCGGCGGGTTCGGGACGGTGTCGCACACCCTCTTGGACAGTCATTGCCAATGAAGCGTTGTCTGCCTGAGTGCACCCTTCGATGGCCAACGTTACTTCCGGCACCCACGCTATTACCTTGGGAGGCGCGCTGTCTCCCGTTTCGTCCCGCAGCCCTCCCCCCAAGGCGTTTGCCCATGAAGCAAGGGAACCCGGTCCGACCCTTCCGATGCCGGAGCCCGCGTCGCCGACTCCGGGTGTTCCTCGGGTTCGCGCTTCCGCTCGCGACCGGCTGCTACAGCTATACCCAGGTGGGGGTGGAGAGCGTGGCGCCGGGGGAAGCGGTGCGGCTGCGCGTGTTCGAGCAGGCCGTCGACCGGCTTCCCGCGCAACTGGAGAGGAGAACGCAGGTCGAAGGCACCGTGGTCGACCTGGAGGGTGAACGGCTGAACCTGCTGCCGGAACTGGGATCGGCGGCGACCGATCCGGTTTCCTTCGCGATATCCGACATCGAGGCCATCTCGCGCAGGGAGTTGAACCAGACCCGCACCTGGGCTGCAGTGGGCGTCGGCGCCGCGCTCGGCCTGGGGTTGCTCCTGTCGATCGAGGGAGACCCGGCGGGAACCACCGGCGGGCCCATCACGGAGTTCATGACGGGGTGGTCGCTCCGTCTGGGTGGGTAAGGACCCGGACGGAATCTCCCTCTCAGCGTTCCGCGATCGCCTCCTCCACCGGGTCGCCCCGATGCGCCCGGACGATCTCCATGATCTCCTCGTCGGTGAGAACGCGATTGGACGATTTTGCGCGGGTCAGAATCGCCGAGCGCAGCTCGTCGTCGGCGGGAATGCGACGCGAGGCGAGCCAGTAGCTGACGTTGGACAGCCCGCTCATGTGGCCGATCTCGATCTCCTGCCCGCGGCCGAACCAGTTGGCGGGCACGCCCGAATACACCCGGTCGGCCAGCTTCCGGTCACCTCGCTTGAGCGCCTTGATGATCGCTGCGGCGTGCACCCCTGTGCCGGTGCGGAAGGCGTCGCGCCCGGCCATGGGGTAGCTGGGGTGGATGTCCACTCGGCAATAGCGAGACACCGCCTGGCAGTAGCGGCCGAGCTTCGACAGATCGTGGTCCCATTCGCCCAGCAGCTTGAGGTTGAGGAGCATCTGGTCGATGGATGCGTTCCCGACCCGCTCGCCCACGCCCAATCCGGTGCCGTGGGCCCGGGTGGCGCCGTACTCGATGGCCAGGATGGCGTTGGTGACGCCCAGCCCGCGGTCGTTGTGGCCGTGCCAGTCGAGCTCGACCGGCTCGCCCATGCCGCGGATCAGCGAGTGGGTCCAGTCGAACAGGTTCTTCATGCCGTCCGGGGTCACGTGTCCCACGGTGTCACAGAGGCAAAGTCTCCGCACCCCCATCCGCACGGCCTGTCGGAAGAGCGGATCCAGCACGTCCGGGCGCGAGCGCGTGGTGTCCTCGGTCACGATGCAGACCTCGAGTCCTTCGCGCATCGCGAAGGTCACGGTCTCGTCGATGCGGCGCAGGAGCGTGTCGACGCTCCAGGACTCGACGTATAGACGAATGGGGCTCGAGCCGATGAAGGCGTAGACCTCAATGGGCATGCCCGTCTTCTGGGCGATGTCGGCAATCGGCTCCACGTCGCGCCCCCTGGGGCGCGCGGCGCACATGGGCCGGAGCTTCATCCCGCTGTCGCGGATTTCCTCGACCAGCGCCCGGACATCGTCCTGCGCGCGCTTGCCCGCCCCGGGAAGCCCCACATCCGCCATCCGGATGCCGAGGTCCTCCATGAGGTG
>JAJDVR010000143.1 GCA_022826025.1 Gemmatimonadota bacterium
CTCCCGCGCCCCTCCGCTGACCGCTCAGCGGCGCGGTACGCAGGGGGATCTGAAGGGGGGCGCAGCACCCCCTCGCCAGCCGCAACGTTAAACGTTGCGTGTGCTGGCTTACTCACCATAACAGCGCCAGACAGCCCCTCGGCGAGTGGGCCGAACGGCCCTCGGCGGCGGCAATCCCGGGTCGGCGGCGTCTCCATACACATACACGGAGAAGCACCTTCCACGCGATGTCAACAGCGTGATTCGAGGCGAATTCCGAAGGGTTCCAGCACCGTCCCGGATGCGATCCGCCCGCCGCCAACGCTGCCTCCCTCGCCACTCACAGCGACCGCGAGAGCTCTGCTCACCACGACCGGTCGTTGCGGTCGGTCTGCGGGAGTCAATCCCCCCATCCCATCAAGAACTCGGCCACTCGCCTAGGTGAAGACAGGCCGGGGGCAGTTGGGCACCGCGGTCACGCTAGAATAGTAGGAAGGCCCGGCCGCCGCAGGACTGCCGACAACCTGCACCCGGACCGCGCCTTGGCGAACGATGGTCGGTGAGGATAGCGGTTTCGGCTCACTCGGATTCGACATGGAGGGAATTGGACTTGTGTTGGACGAGACGATAGGCCAGAGAATCCTCCGGCTCTTGGAGAACCGCAGGAGAAAAGAGCGTGATGACGGATCTCCATTCAGGAGGGCTGATCTTGCAGAAGAAGTGGGAGTTCCGCTTCACGAGTTGACCGCCTGGATCAAGGGAAGAGCGGAGCCGGATGCCGATCAGACTGCGAGGCTCGCCACGGCTCTAGGTGTGTCGGTGCCGTATGTCCAAACGGGTGAATCAGGACGTACACTTGATCTCCGCAGGCTGCGTGCGCCGGAGTTGGCAGATCAGAGCTTCTGGGTATTCTGGACGATGGGCCAACTGGTCTGGCAGCTGCAGATGGTCGAGCGGGCTGTGGCAGAGACCGGAGTGGCGCTTTTCGATGGCTACCGGGGCATGGGCATCGACAAGGCCGAAGCGAAGCTCGCGAAACGCAGACGAGAGACCCTCGGACGACGGATACAGAGGATCAGGAACCGCTTGAGCCTCTCGGAGGAAACCGCCGGCCAACTACGTGATCTGGTCAAAGAGCGAAACTGGTTCATCCACGAATCCCATCGGGAACACGGCTCGGACATTCGCCCAGGCCGGTCGGTCGCAATGCTGATGAACCGTCTAGATCGCCTCAGCAAGCTCACCAACCAAGTGCTGGCAGGCCTGAGGGAAGCCTTCGGTGCGCATGTGCTTGCTCATGGCATTGATCTACGCGAGGTCGAAGAGGAAGCCCGTAGGAAACTGTCGAGTTGACGAATCACCAGAAGGTCGGGCACGGAACGGGCGGAGCCACCCACTACGGCCGTTGGTCGAGGGGAGGAAGGTCGTCCATGGTGATTCTGTCCGGGAACTGCTCGTCGTTCCCGAGTCTCAGGATCATGCACTCGATGGCTTTCTTGAGCCACGCCTCCTCTTCGGGAGTCATCTCCCGGTGATCGGCCTTGCGGGCAGTCGCGGGAGTGCCGGTCCGCGAACTCAGTTCCCCCACCCGTCTAAGGACCTTCCTGCTTATCCGAAATCGGTCACTGGCGGGGCGGCTACCCGCACGCCGCTTGAGGAGCGACAGGACGAAATACGCCACCCCCGGAAGGGGTTCTCGACCCCTGAGGTAGTTGTCCCATCTCTGATACGCCGTGTCCACGTCCTCGTTTGTCTCGAAGTTCTCGAGAGGCTGAGGATACCGGACCCCCTGTGGGTGGCGAACTAGGGAGAAGCTGTCGGATACTCTTAGCGTCACGTGACCCGTGACGGTCCGGTCGATTCGGCCCTCCGGATGCCGGGTAAGCGAGGACGCTAGCTCAAAGTGGATTCGCCGACCATCGGTTAGATGATGGCCAGTCGCGAACCTGCGGAGCCAAGGCTGAACCGCGCTATGAGCGGACTCGTAGTCGCTGAAGTGCTGCCTTGGTTCCACGGTAAGCAACCCATCGGCAAGGATGAATCTGCCTAGTTCATTCTCCCAGGACCTTGGCAGCAGTCCGCTCACATCAGTGTCCTCAAGGGTCACACGGTAGCTCAACTCGGTCACATGAGCTTGTTTACTCACAGGATTCCTTGCTCGTCTCGGAAGGTCGCTGCTAACAGGCGGGTTGCCTGGGCGAAGGAGTCTCGGCGCCGTCATGGCATCCCTCGTCGCCACCCCAAGATAGCGATACGCGATGTGACCGTGGCATTCCGATAGGCGTCGGTGGCGCGCCGTGGCCGACGGGGCGGATCGCAGATGGACCTTCGCTAAGTGATGTAGTCGCTCCACGCTTGGAGGACATCGGCGCGGCGCTCAAGCAGGTCGGATCGCTGATACGCTTGAACGACTTGCTGTCGCGGAACGTGGGCTAGACAGGCCTCCGCGACTTCCGCCGGAATCCCCGATTCGGCCATCCATGACCGCGCGCTCGAACGGAACCCATGTAGCGTCGAGTCCACCTCGGCACGCCGAAGCACGCGGGAAGGCGCTCCGGTCGGCAACGATCCGCCGGTCTCGGACGGAAACACAAAGGGCGACTCAGCGGACAGTGCGCCCGCCCGCCTGAGCACGTCCACCGCGCCTGTGCTCAACGGAACGGTGAACTCACGGGCCGACTTCATCCTCGCCGCCGGGATTGTCCACGTCCCCGAGTCCAGGTCGATCTCCTCCCATCGGGCACCGCGCGCCTCACCGGCACGAACGGCCGTCAGCGCGATCAGTTCAATGCAGAGCACCGCCGCCGGTGGAGCATTAGGCGTGCGGCGGATCGCCCGGAGCGCCGCCGGAACTGCTTGGTGTGGCAGCGCACGGTGGTGCTTCGGACCGTTGCCGGTCGCCTTCGGGAGAGCCGCGACCGCCCGGTCCACCGGGTTGTCTGGACGGTAGTTCCGTCCGACGCACCAGCGGAACACTGCGGCAATCCGGTAACGGGCCTGCCGCGCAGCGGCGGGCTTCGAGGACCAGATCGGCGCCAAGCACTGAAGCACGTCCGAACTCGTGATTCGGTCTACCGGCTTGTGTAGGAATGGCGCGGCGTGGAGCCGGAAGCTTGTCGCCCACTGCTGGGGGAGCGGGCTCCCGGCCTTCCAGCCATCGCGGTGAAGCTTGATCGTTCGTTCGGCGGCCTCGGCGAACGTCGGGACGCCGCGCCCGCGCGGGTCCCGGCCGAGCCGGACCATCCGGCTGTGGTCCAGCGCCATCTTGCGGGCCTCGGCCAGCGTCACCTCGGGATACGGCCCGAGCCCGATCGAGGTCAAACGTCCGTCGATCCTGACGCGCTGCCGCCACGTCCTCGTGATCCGGCCGCTCTTCGTCCGGTGGACCCGGAGGCTCAAGCCCCGGCCGCCGCGCCCGTCCCCGTACACACCGGGTCGGCTGACCGTCCGCACGAACGCGGCGGTGAGGGTCCTCGGTCGCTTGGTCATGCGTTTCATCCTTGTCTGTGTATCACTTATTGGCGCACTACATAAGGAAGAATACATCGGACGTCAGGAAACTACAAGAGACACACCGATCCGATGGAACCGAGTCAAATAGCTGTCATATAGGATTTTATGGGACAATCGGCGGACATCCCTGGATGGTATCGGAACGTGGTAGACAACTTCCACCGGAACTCGGCAAGCTCGCCAGCCTCAGCGAGATGCATCTCGGCGGCAACCGCCTGTCGGGGACGATACCACCGGAGCTCGGCAGTCTCAACAATCTCACTGCACTGGGTCTCGACCTGAATGAGCTGAGCGGCGGGATTCCGCCCGAACTCGGCGACCTGAACAGCCTTGAGTTGCTGTATCTCAACGAGAACGCCCTCCTGACGGGCCCGCTGCCATTGGCGCTGGCGCGCCTTTCGGTCCTTCAGGCGTTCTTGTACCAGGAGACGGATCTGTGCGTGCCGCGCGACGAAGGTTTCCGGGCATGGCTGGGTTCGATTCCGCATCACGAGGGCACCAACGTGGACTGTCCGGCAACAGACCGTGCCGCTCTCGTCGCCTTGTACGAGGAAACACGTGGTGCCGACTGGACCAACCGCGCGAACTGGCTTACCGACGCACCGATCGGAGACTGGCACGGGGTCGATACCGACGCCACCGGGAGGGTGACGCGGCTGTCTCTCCGTGGCAATAATCTCTCGGGCGAGATGCCCGCAGAACTCGGCAGCCTCGACTATCTCAGCCAACTGGAACTCGACAACAACAAGCTGACGGGGTCGATCCCAGCCACAATCGGACAACTCGCCAACCTTGAACACCTGTGGCTGTACAATAACGCGCTCAGCGGCCCGATCCCCGCGGAGTTCGGCGAGCTCGAGAACCTCAAGATACTTCTTGTCTACAACAACCTGCTGGCGGGTCCGTTGCCGCTCAGCCTGGCCAACCTCTTACTCCAGGCTTTCGTATACAACGGCACGGAACTCTGCGTGCCGGCGGACGAGGCGTTCCGGTCCTGGCTGGCGTCGATTCCGAACCACCTGGGCACGGGCGTGGATTGCGCGGCGCATCCGGATCTGCTGGTAAGCTCGGTTGACCCGACGGAGATCACGCTGGTGGCCGGCGGCGCGGCGGTGCCCGTAACGTTCACCATCCTCAACGGGGGCGCTGGCCCGGCGGACTCGACGACGGCGACCATCCTTGTATCCAACGATTCGACGATCACGACGGATGACAACCAGATCGGCAACCGCGCAGTGCCCGGTCTCGCGGCCTCCGATAGCACGGCCCTCGGCTTCGGCTTGAACGCCGGCGCAGACGCTTCGGCGGGAGTTCTGTACGTCGGGATGTGCGTGGAGCCGGTGTCCGGGGAAACCGACACCGACAACAACTGTTCGAGCGCCATCACGGTGACCATCGCGTC
>JAJDVR010000284.1 GCA_022826025.1 Gemmatimonadota bacterium
GGTGCTGCGGGTGATGGAGCAGGCGCTCGAGGACATGCGTGCCGCCGGCGCCGTCATCGTGGATCCAGTCGAAATCCCGGACCTCGACGACATCCGCGGCGACTTCCCGAGCATCAGCCGGCTCAAGCACGACTTCGAGAACTACCTGGCCACGCGGCCCGAACTGAAGTTCAAGACGCTGGACGAGGTGGTGGAGTCGGGGGACTACCACCCCTTCCTGCGCGCCAGCATGGAGCGCAACCGGGAAGTGGACTACGTGCCCGAGGAGCACGAGGACTATCCACTATATCTGGAGACGCAGAAGCGGCTGCAGGACGCCGTGCTCGCCGTCATGGACGAGCACGAAATCGACGTTCTGGTCTATCCGACCTACAATTACCCGGCACGCCTGATCGGCGACGAGAACACCACCTACGGGGCGAACAGCTCGATCATCTCGCCGCCGACCGGCTTTCCGGCCTTCAACGTGCCGATGGGATATTCCTTCGGCCGGCTACCCGCCGGGCTGCAGTTGCTGGGGCGGCCCTTCGACGAGCCGACCCTGATCCGCATCAGCTACGCCTACGAGCAGGCCACGCGGCACCGCCGTCCGCCGCCCTTCACGCCTCCGCTGGGGAGGTAGGAACAGCGAAAGCCCTTGGCGGGGGGAGAGTCGAGGGCGGAGAGAGCGCCGCGGGTCAGCGCGGGCCTGCCGCTCCCTGCAGCAGATAACTGTCCGGCCCCCCGGAAGTGGTCACGCTGGACACGCCACAGTTGGCCAGCAGCACCCGGGCGTCGCCCTTCCCGCTGTCCGAGGGCGCGATGATGTCCTCTCCCTCCTCCGGCTCGTCGGTGAGGCCCCCGAGCAGGCCCGTGTCATGCTCCGCGACGCGGGTCGCCACGACCCTCAGGTTGGTTTCTCCGGTGGCGGGGTTGTCGAAGGCGGTTGCCGTGAGCACGTCGTGGTACGTGTTGCCGGTGAAGATCTGGGTCCCCAGACCCGACGTCTGCTTGCGGCCCCGGACAAAGCCGGTATCGCTGTTTCCGTCCTCGATCGTGTAGCCCAGAATGTTCAGTTGAGCGACCGCGCACTGATAGGCCGTCTCTCTGCCGGGCGGCGCCACGCCGTAGTAGGAGATCGGGGCGGAGGAACAAGCGGACATCGCCGCAACGGCGAACAGGATGCCCTTCTTCATGGCTGTCATCCCCTTCCGGTGGGTGGAGGTGGGAAGGCCCGCGCGACGAGCCGGTTCGCCACGCCAAGCCCGCAAAATACATGCCATATGGTGATCACGTGATGTACCCCGGCCACGGGCCCAGGTTACCTGCTCGAGCCCATTCTGCGAACCAACGACCCGACCAGGCCGCGCGCGCCGGTACCTGCTTCACGGCACGGTGTACATGAACGGAGGCACGCCCGGAGGAAGGAGGGAACAGTCCATGTGCAGTCGAGCCCGCGCAGGCGCCAGGTTGGCCGCGGCAACGACGCTCTGGCTCCTTCTTTTCGCGGCGCCGGCGATGGTGGCCGGGCAGTCGAGGAGCGCGGTCGACCGAATCCGGGAGGCCGACCGCAGCGTGGTGCGGGTCATCACACTTCTTCCCGCGGGCTTCGGCACCGGCAGCGGTGCGGTGGTGGCTCCCGGCATCGTCCTGACCAACCATCACGTCGTGGACGGCGGCGCACGGCATCAGGTGATCTCGGCGCACACCGGCGGCATGAGGGAGGCGCGCCTGCGCTGGAGTTCCCCCGAACTGGACCTCGGCGTTCTCGAGGTGGACGGTCTGGCGCTGCCCGAAGTGCTGCTCGGGACCATGCCTTTGCAAACGGGCGAAACCGTGTGGGCCGTCGGGTTTCCCGGCATCGCGGATGCGATCACCGGGCAAATGTCGCTGCAGACGACATTGACGCGGGGCGTGATCGGCCGGCTGTACCGCGCGCCGTGGGATGTCAGGGCTGGAGGGCGAGAGCTGGACCAGGTTCAGCATGACGCGGCGATCAACCCGGGCAACAGCGGAGGGCCGCTGATCTCCGACTGCGGGATGGTCGTCGGTGTGAACACCAGGGGTGCCCTCGCGTCACAGGGCGTATTCGTGGCTTCGCGGATCACCGAGGCGGTGCGCGAACTGCAGGCCCTCGGCATCACGGTCAACACGACCAACTTCCGCTGCACCGATGATGAAGCCGGCGCCGCGAGAGAGGCAGCGGAAGCGGCGGCCCGCGCGGCGGCGCAGGCAGAGCAGGCGGCGACCAGCGCGGCAGCGGAAGCTGCGGAGGCGGCGGCCGAGGCCGCAGGGTCGGCGGTGGAAGCCACCGAGAGACGCATGGATGCGGCCGAAGACCGGGTGGCTCTGGGTCTGTGGATCACGCTCGGCATGGCCGCGGTCATGTTTCCGACCCTGATGTTCCTGACCATGCGCGCGCCGCGCCGCGAGGTTGTCCGGGTGGTCGAGGGGGGAGGGGAAGGGGTGCGCGATCCGCGGCGCCCTGGCAGTTCCGGACTCTACCTGCCGTTCAGGTACTTTCTGCCCGGCCGTGGCGCCTTGGCGGGAGGTCCTGGCCGACTCGGCAGCGCGGGAGGCGCTCCGCACCGAGGCGCACTTCCGGATCTCCGGTTCGTCGCCGATGCCTCGGACTACGGCGATCCACCCATCGACATCCGGTTTGAGGGCCGCAGGCTCCGGCGTGCCGAGGGCGGACTGGTCATCGGCCGTCAGCCGGCCCTGGTCGATGAAGTCATCCGGGATCCGACTGTCTCCATGCGTCACGCCCGCGTGATCCGCAAGGGCGGGCAGTTCTTCATCGAGGATCTGAATTCACGCGAGGGCACCTGGGTCGACGGTGAACGGCTGGTTCCCTTCACGCCCCGGGAGCTCCGGCGGGATGCCGTGGTGCAGTTCGGTGACGGGCCGCGTCTCGCGCTGCAGTCGGAACCGGCGCGCAAGACCGGCAACTGAGAGGACTCGGACGTGTCTCGCATCGTCGCTCGCACCGTGGGCCGCAAAGGCACGTGCGATGTCGTGCTGCGTGACGGGAGCGTGTCGCGGTGCCATGCCGAGGTCGTGTGCCTCCCGGAGGGACGGATCCACGTCGCCGATCGCGCGACCGGGAGCGGCACCTTCGTGCGCCGGGGCGACGAGTGGCACCCGATCCGCCAGGCGCTGCTGGATCCGGGGGATGTACTGCGCTTCGGTGCGTGCACCATCACCGCGGGGGAGTTGGGCGCGCTCTGCGTCCGGGCCGATGCCGAGCCGGACGAAGGTCATTCCTCGCAGGACGATGCTAGCGCCGAAGACGGCTCCCGCGAGTAGCCAGCGGGGACCCGAAGACCTCCGCCACGAACTCGGTGGCGGGGTGAGTGGCGAGCGCGTCGGCCGGGCCCCGCTGGACGATCCTCCCCTCCTCCATCACGTGGACATCGGCGTTCAGCGCCACGATGTCGTGCACGTCGTGGGTGATCACCAGGGCCGGCACGGCGCTCCCCTCGAGCCGCTCCGCAAGCCGGCGGCGCATGGTCCGGCGCGCGGCCGCGTCGAGTGCCGCAAGCGGCTCGTCGAGGAGCAGAATGTGGGGCTCGGTGACCAGGGCGCGAGCCAGCGCTACCCGCTGGCGCTCACCGCCCGAAAGCGTATCCGGCCAGCGCTCGGCGAGATGAGCGGCTTCCAGCTGTTCAAGCACGGCCATGGCGGACGCCCGTGCACCGTTGGTGCGCGGTGAAGAGCCCGCCAGCCCGAACCTGACGTTGTCGAGTACGCGCAGGTGCGGGAACAGCCCGTAGCCCTGCGGCACGTAGCCTACCCTCCGCTCCTCCGGAGGGAGGTCGATGCCCCGGGCGGAGTCGAACAGGACGCGGTCGCCCACCGCGATGACCCCGGCGGATGGCCGGTAGGCCCCCGCGATGGTGCGCAGCAGGGTGGTCTTGCCGGACCCGTTGGGGCCCACCAGGGCGACCGGACGCATCCCGCCGTCCAGGCGCACGTCCAGATCCAGCTCACCGACCTGCATGCGGACCTCGGCGTGCCATGTGGAGTTGACGCCCGCTACCACGTGCGACCGACCGTCTCCGCCCCTTGGCGCCCTCCCGGCACTCTCGATCACTCTGCCGGCCTCACCGCCGCCCCGCCCCCGCGGCCACCGCCTCCACCACCCTGCCCAGGCGGCGGCCCGGGAGCGCGCGCAGCCCGAGCAGCAGGATCACCGCGACCGCCGCGAGCACCAGGGAGAGCGCGACCGCGGCCTGGACGTCCGACTCGAGCGCCGTGTAGATGGCCAGCGGGGCAGTCTGCGTCCGTCCCGGCAGGTTGCCCGCGAAGAGCAGCGTCGCCCCGAACTCCCCGATTGCCCGCGCCCACGCCAGCGCGGCCCCGCTGACCAGCCCGGGGAGCGCCACCGGTACCGCCACCCCGAAGAATGCCCCCGCCGGCGACCGTCCCAGTGTGCGCGCGACGATGAGCAGGTCGCGGTCGACCCGGCGGAACGCGGCAGCGGCAGACTGGACATAGAACGGCGAGGCGACCACCACCTGGGTCACCACCACGGCGGCCGTGGTAAAGGGCACCTGCAGCCCGAGCGCCTCCAGCGGGCCGCCCAGCAGGCCGTTGCGGCCGAATGTCTGCAGCAGCGCGATGCCGAGCACGGCGGGCGGCAGCACGATGGGCAGGTCCACCAGTTGCTCGACGCCGCGCGCCCATCGGCCGGAGGAGGCCGCGAGCCACCACGCCAGCGGGGTTCCCGCCGTCACCACGACCACCAGGCTCACCACCGTGGTGCGCGCCGTCAGCCCGAGGGCCGGAAGAAAGAGCGGATGGCGCGCCCCGGCGGCCAGCTCCGCGGGCGAGGAGGCCAGCGCCAGCGCGACGACCGGAAGGGCGAGCAGCACGAGCATGGGCACCGCCGCCGCCAGCGACGGCCATCGCCCGGCGCCCAGGGCGTCGGGCAGGTTCGCCTGGCGGCGCACGCGTTGCTACTCCGCCGCGAACCCGTGCCGGGCCAGGAGCTCGCGACCTTGCCGGGAAAGGACGAACGTGAGCCACGCTGCGGCGAGATCCGGGTTCACGCTGCCCTCCACGATGCCGATGGAGTAGTCGGCGTTGACGTTCAGGGCGGACGGGATTTCGATGGCGCGCACGCCGCCCGCCGCGACGGTGTCGCTCCGGTAGACGATGGCGGCGTCCGCCTCCCCGAGCTCCACCTTGGCTCGCACCAGGCGCACGTTGCTCTCCTCGGAGGCAACCCGCGCGAGTACCGAAGCCGCAAAACCGCCGTCTCCCGCGGCCTCGGCGCGCTGCAGCACCCGGCGCGCGTAACTGCCCACGGGCACGTTCTCGGTTCCGATCACCAATCGGCTGGCGCGCGGCAGGTCGCGGAAGGACTCGATGCGCGCGGGGTTGGCGGGAGGCACGATAAGCACCAGCTGGTTGTGCGCGAAGATGCGCCCGTCGCGGACACGGCCGCGCTCCACCAGAGCCTGCATATGCGCCGGGTCGGCGGAAGCGAATACGTCGGCGGGGGCGCCCTGCTCGATCTGGAGGCGGAGCACCTGGCTGCCCGCGAACGCGAGCACCACGTCGGTGCCGGGATGGGCGACCTCGAACGCATGCTCCATCGCGGAAAAGCTCTCGGCGAGGGAGGAGGCGGCGTAGACGTTGAGAGTTCGGGAGGAATCGGCCGGCGCACAGCCCTGGAGCAGCGCGGTGACCAGCACGATGCACGCCAGCGCGGCCGTCGGGTCCGCACCCCGGTGCCGCCGGCCCGTCATGGCCCCGCGCTCCCGGCCTCGAGCGTGCTCGCGTGCCCGCTGATGGAGGTGTCGTAGCCCGGCAGGGAGGCGGCTTCGGTACGGAAGCCGGGGTCGTCCAGGGTATCGAGGAAGCGGGACACCGGCGGGGTCTCGGCAATTGAGGCCGGAATGACCAGGTCGAAGCGCTCCTCCACCAGCGGCACGAACCCGAGCCCCCAGGCGAGCGCCGCGCTCTCGATGGCGACGCCGGCGTCCGCTGCGCCGCAATGGACCCGCCGGGCCACGTCGAGATGCCCCTCCGCGACCGGACCGGAGAAGTCGGGCCGTCCGCCGGGCTCGTCGGCGAGCAGGCGAGCGAACAGCTCGTCGGCCCCGGTGCCGGGCTCGCGCCCCACCACCCGCACACCCGGGCGGAGGAGGTCGGCGGCGTCACGGATGTCCAGCGGGTTGCGCGCGGCCACCACGAAGCCCTGGCGCCAGCGGGTCAGGTTGATCACCAGCATGCGCCTGCCCGGGAAGCGCCGCCGCACCGCCTCCACGTTGGCGTGGCTGGACGCGCCACCGGACAGGTGCAGCCCGGCGATGTGCACCATTCCCGCGGCCAGCAGCTCCAGGGCGCGGTGGCTGCTGGCGGGGATCCAGGTAGCGCGCGCGTCCTCCGACCCCTCCCCGACCCGGTGCGCCAGGTTGGCGAGCAGGGGGGCGCACCCGGCGACCAGGACGTTGCGCTCGAGTTGCCGAATGTCGCGCACGGGGCGGACGCGGGCGGAATGGAACCCTATTCCGGGGGCCGACCCGGAACCGGCCGCGTGGGATGGCACGCCGGTGCGCTCCGTTGCCGGTGCGTCATCGTCGCCGTCGGAGGGGGCATCCGGGCGTACGCCCGCTCCTCCCTCCACCACGATCGCGTCTGCCGCCCCGGTCGCGTGCGCGGGGAGGGGATGGGCCGTCCACCCGCCACCCAAGCGGCCGACGGCCACCCGGGAGGAAGGGGCGGGCGGGGAGGAGGGCGCGGCGGGGCGCGGGGGAGGGAGGCGCACCTGCAGTTCGGTGACCGGATCGAGGCGGAAGAGGTCCTTCACGGCACAGCCGAACGTGTCCGCCAGCCGCAATGCCAGCGTGGTGGAGGGGACCTGGCGCCCCGCCTCGATCGCCATGATGGCGTGGCGGCTCACTCCGACTCGGTCCCCGAGGGCCTCCTGCGACAGGCCCAGATCGCGGCGGTATCGCCGGACGGTGTTGTGGAGTTGAGTCTCCGGCATATGCGTCTCCCGATCAGGCATCGCGCCCCTCTCGTCCTCGTCCAACCGGGACGAGGGCGCATTGGGCAGCCCCACACCGGGAAGGATACGCCCACAAAATGTAATGCACAAGCTACATCATGTAATGGATACCTTACATCCAGAGGAGTGACGCGGCCAGGGAGTCAACCACGGGGGAGTGATGCAGCAGGAGGGTGCGCTGCCTTCCAAGGGTTCGCGAACGAGCTTGCCGCGGGGGCGATCCGGCTCCCGCCGGGCGCCCGATCTCGCCTCAGTCCTGCACCCGGAACCGGAGCTTCGCTATCCGCCACGGCGGAGCGTACATATCCAGAAGCAGATACAGAAACCGTCCTCCACCCAGCACGCTGGATCCGTCCAGAAGCGGCACATCCTCATAGAGCTTGGTGCCGGTGCCCCGGTCGTAGACCTCGAGCGACGTGTGCAGGACCTCGAGGGGAAACATAAGCCGCTCGGGATTGTACCGGCCTCGTGTCAGGACGAGGTACGCACCGACCGCGTCGATGCGGTCGATGACGTCGAAGCTCGCGAGAAACTCCCCCAACGTCGTGCCGTAGCTCCCGAGATTGGCCAACGCGCCCTGCTCCAGCACCGGAATCGGGCGGAAGGAGGCGGACGGGGTCCCGAAGGTGCCCACGGTCTCCCCCGATCCGTCGATAACTGTGATCGGGTACGTGAGACCGGAGGTCACATATGTCGAGTCACCGCCGGTCGCGACCGCATAATCCGCGAACGAACTCCAATAGGGCCTCTCGAAGTCGGAGAACGGGAGTTCGTAACTGCTCCATGCCAACCCCGCCGGCGTCACCCGGTGAAGCAGCCGAGGATGACCGAATACCCCTTCGTTGGGGTCCCCCACGATCATATGGACGAGCAGGTCGGAACCGAGCGCCAGGACATTCCTCGCGGCACCCGGCAGCGCCACCATGGTATCGGGAGCCAGGGAACCGGTCAGATAGGTCAGATGGGAATTGCTGAAGTCGGCAACGGCGACTCTCCCGGAAGGCATCTCCGCCACCGCCGTGATCCGCCGAAACTCGAAGGGACCGTCTCCGAATCTCCCGAAGGCCGCCTCCAGCCGCCCCTCTTCGTCGTAGGTCCGCACCCGCGGCAGGAAGCGGTCACCGATCACATAGCCGCCGTCCCGGCGCTCGACGAAGACTCCGATCTCGGCAATTGAGTCGGCGGGGTTCTCGCCCAACGGCATCACCGATTCGACGACGAACACTTCTTCAAGGGCCGCGGCGACGGGAGCCTGCGCGGGGTCCTCTGCGTCTCCGCAGCCCAAGCCGAGCAGGATGCCCACGCAAACGACGCGCATGGACACCGGAAGCAACGCCGGGCCGCCACAGATCATCCGGGTCGCTCGCCGTTCACCGCGATTGCGCGAGTCCGGCCCGACAGTCGCTGGTCGCGGGTTCTCCGCGATCGTGACACCGGCACGGTCCTGCACAGCCCTCGCGCCACTAGGGCGCGCACGTCCGGTCGACGCGGTATCGGTGCAGGTATGGCTCGTCATACTCGCCCCGCGTGGTTCCCCAGACCTCGTCACGACTCGCGATACCGATTCCCAAGCGAGGCATCCAGGGCTTCGCAGTACTCCGACCCTCTCCAACCTCTACCCGACCCTCGAGAGTTCCGCCCGCGCCGTAGATCTCCCATACATCGACGTGATCCTCACGCATCTCTCTCAGCAACCAGATCGTCCCGTCCGTCCCGGCAACAACCTGCCTGACCGGAGGATGGTATTCAGGAACCCAGAAGGCGTTGCGGTAGACGCGGCGCTGGCGCTCGAGCGTTGACTCAAGCAGCTGAATCGGACGGGACGTGTAGTCTCCCGCCATCCATCCCGCGTATTCGTCCGCCAGGCGGCGTTCCATCGCGCGGGTGATCTCTCGCGGTTCGTACTCGACCGCTCGATTCAGGAGCGTGTCCCCACGGAGCGAGATCACCAGGAGGTCGAAGGCCGGCGGAGTTGCATCTTCATGCACCTTCGCGATCTGTACTACTGCGGAGCCGTCGGGGGTGATCGCGGTCAGAGGTTCCTTTGGTCCAATAAGGGGCAGGTCCCTGAGCGGGTGGACACGAGGCCAGTCACCCGGATTCCTCACGTTCTCTATGGCGTTGCCCGGCCAATCCATGATCGCGATCGTGTCGAGGACTTCTCCGGATTGAGATAAGCGGAGCAGAGCGAGCCCGGGATCGGCTCCTCGCGACGACCAGGCCGTCCCGTCGGTGATGCCACGCATGCCGATAATGGTCCCGTCCGCGAGCATGCGGCCCGGGGTCAGCGTCGATCCTTCCTCGGGAACGCTCACGTGGAACCGGATGACTTCGTCAGGCACGCGCTCGTTGGTGGTGAAGAGCTGGATCCTGTCGAGATCTGCTACCCAGAGCGTGTCTCCGACCCACCCCACGCCAAACGCCGCGAATTGGATATCACCCGGTCCCTGGCCCGCGCGGCCGATCTGGCGAAGCGGCCTGCCATCAAGAGAGAAAACCGTGACTGCGGGCACCATGGCCTGTGCGACATACAGGGCACTATCGGGTCCGATCGCCAGATCCCGAACACCCCGAATGAGGTCCGTACTCTCGACGGAGCCGATTCGCAGGATCTCCTCCAGCCGCCATGGCGCCGGACAGACGGCCTGCGCGCGGACCCCACCCGGGGTGCAGAGCAACAAGACGATCACAGGAATCAGCAGACGCAAGCGAGCCTCCAAGGAAAGGCATCCGGGTCGACCGCCGGACACCCGCACTCCTCTTCGCGGACCTCAGGTCGAGGTAACCGCACCGATGCATCCAACATGTGCGGGGTCACACTATTCCGGCGAGGGCCACTCAACCTCGAGCCGAACAACGTAGCGTACGTCGAACTCCTCCGTGACCACGGCCCAGACCGTGTCGCCGCTGAAGTACGGATCCGTTGTTCCGGGATAGGGAGCTGCGGCCCAAGTTTTGGGTGTGCTGACGAAGCCGACCCATCGCCCGTCCCTTTCGAAGACGTCGAACCCGTCCGTCGGATTCCAGTACTCCCATGATCGCGGCTGCAGCTCGCGTCCGGGCACCCCCAGTTGCTGGAGCCGTTGCATTTGCAGGCTCCGTTCCTCTTCAGTCCAGGGTCGGCTCCGCCCGGGAGCTCCTCGCCAGGCCCATAGTCGGCCGTCTTCCGCAAGCCAGAGTCGAAGGAACGCGGGACGCTCCCGTGGATTGATCGGAAGCTGAGGAACGGGCCTGACCTCGCCTGCGCGGCCCAGCCTCACCAGGGCTTCGTTGAAACTGCGACGCTCGGCAATCCCGAACCGATCCACGTCGGACCAGTATTCTTGCTCCTCCTCCGTCCTGACCGGTGGATCCCACTGTCTGGAGACCCGCAACACGCCGCCATCCGACCGAACGACGTCGATCGAGAAACTGGCCGAACACCCGAAAGCCAGCAGGCCCCTCCGACTCCGCGACCATTGCGCGAAGGGCATGTTGCGGAGGCGGTTGTCCTCCATGAATCCTCCGGAGTATGCCGGGAGCCGGCGCTCGCAGCCCTCCCACGCTCGTGTCGGGAGGAACACCGTATCCGTGACTTCCTCGTGGTCGATCAGGCGGCCGAACAGTGGTCTCTGCTGCCCTGCGCGCAATGTGTCCGACCCGCTTCGGGGCGGATGGAGTGCGAGCCAGAGCTCACCCTGGTCATCCCATCGGATGGCATCCCGTCCGTATGGGGCTACTCCAGCCGACTGACTTGTCCCGAGCCTGAACTCCCGGACGAGGGTGCCATCGGGCGAGAAGACGTTGACGCGCCGATTGCCCCTGTCCAGGGCGGCCACCAGCCCGTCAGCCGAGATGTCGATGCCGCCCACGGAGGTCATCTCGCCAGGCCCTTCGCCCCGGCGTGCGATCGTTCTGACGTATGTGCCGTCCGCGTCGTAGTGTCGAAGAGTACCGCGGTCGGCGACGAACAGGCTTCCGTCCGGGCCGACCGCGAACGTCGGCGACGCGCCCAACAGGTACTCCGCCGGCCCGTCGATCATGCCGATGCGCGAGACCTCGCGAAGGGTGGCCGTGTCGCGCAGGGGCGCCGGTGAGAACACGAACGTCGTGTCGCCCACCTGCTGTGACGAGTTCGACGCTGACGAGTCGGACGTGCCCTCGCCGCATCCGGTTATCGCGAGTGTGACCAATCCCACCACCAACGCGCGCTTCATACCCGCTCCAATTGCGAGGAACCGATTCTGCACGATGGGCGGCGTCCATCAACCTGTCAACTAATAAACTAGTAGTAGGGAGTCCTACCCGATCGGAAGCGCTACGCCGGCCCGAAGAGTCAGAACACGGTGCCGTGGCCCGCTCCAGTACCGGTCTCCTCCACCGACGGGGATGAGCCCAAGCGTGTAGAGCAGGTCCACGTTCACGTCGGCCCGGTCCGTCACCCCGACCGCGATTCCTCCGCCCAGGGCGACGCCGAGGTCCATCGCAGCCTCGATTTCGTCCGGTCCCGCGTCGCAACTGCCGGCAGCGACGACATGCTCCGCCCCGAGCCAGCCCGATGCGTCGAAGTCGCAGGACACCCGGCTGGCCAGCGTGGGACCGGCGAAGAAGCGAACCGCGGAGCGTTCCCACGACGACAAGGGCAACGTCGGCACGGCCAGCAGCGTGAACTCGAAGTAGTCGAGCGCCATGTCCACGGTGACCAGCTGGCGGTTGTCCAACCCGCTCAGGCGACCGCCTTTCTGCGCGTAGGCGACGCCGACCTGGACCCCAAGGTGCTTCGAAGCCGGGATGGTCGCCGCCAACCCGACGGACATTCTCGCGAGGGATTCGGAGTGCCACACGTCCCCGGCAGAAGGAGCGTCGGCAGCAAGCGTCGACAGGTTGACACCGCCGGTCAGGGACAACATGGCCTGGGCCGAGAGGGGAGCGCTGGAGACAAGAACGAACAGCATTACGGGGAAGACGAGCGATAGCCGCTTCATTTGGAACCTCCTGATTGGTGGACCAGGGAGACGATGGCCTCCTGCATCAGGAGCGCACGAAGAAGGACTTCGTACTACGCCGCCCCCGGATCTCCGTCATGACGAACCCGGCCTCCAGCGCCGATTGCGGAACAGGGCCGGTAACGGCCGGAGGCGTCTTGACCTCCGTCCCGCCGGCTGGCGAGCTTTGGCCCGCGAGGTCGGCTGGCAGGTGGGGGCCGGCACCTCGTTCCCCCGGACACTCGCCGGACGGATCAGGAATGACCACAGATGGCAACCGGTTGGGCGAATCGCCCTTCCGCACCGGCTACATACTGAACCCGCGCCTCGACCTGGTGTGGTTCCTGGGGCTGCCCTTCCTGGCCGTGGCGATCGCCCTGGGCTTCCAGATGTGGCTGCCCTACGTCGTGGTGGCCTCGGTCAACCTCTGGATCACGGTGCCCCACCACTATGCGGGCTGGGTGCGCAGCTACGGCATGCCGGAGGAGTGGGCGCGCTTCAAGGACCGGCTGATCCTCGGGCCCATCGTCATCTTCGGGCTCACCGCCGCGGGGCTCACCTGGGCGCCGATCACCCTGCTGCTCATGGTCACGGCCTGGGATCATCAGCACAGCATCATGCAGCAGCACGGCTTCAGCCGCATCTACGACTTCAAGGCGGGCGCGGGCACGCCCTCCACCGGCCGCTGGGACCTGGCGCTGCACTGGACGCTGTACCTGAACATGTTCATCCAGGCGCCCATGTTCAGGCACCTGTGGATCCGCGAGCTGCACCGCATGCAGATTCCCATCTCCGCGGGCTTCGTCGAGACGCTGCAGCAGGTCGCCTGGCTCGCCCTGGGCATCTACCTGGCGTGCTACGCGGTGCACCTGTGGCGCCTTGTGCAGAACGGCGGGCGCATCAACCCGATCAAGTACGTGTTCATCGCCGCGAGCTATTTCCTGTGGTACTTCGCGGCCTGGCACACGAACTCCATCCTCATCTACAACGTGGCCCACCGCATCATGCACGGGGTCCAGTACATGGTGATGGTCTACGTCTTCATGAGGCGCAAAGCCGACCTGAAGGTGTCGAAGCCGGGCTTCTGGAGCCGGCTCGCGGGCAAGGGCAAGCTGAAGTGGTTCCTGCTGGGCGGGGGCGCGTACGCCATCGTGGTGCAGCTGATGATCAACCGGCCTCTCGACGAGTTCGGGTTCGGGGTGGTCAACTTCGCGCCCTACGCCGCGATCCAGAACTTCAACATCGCGGGACTCGATTACGCTGCGAGTTATGCCCTCTTCGCGGAGACGCTGATCGCGGCGTACGCGCTGACCCACTATTACGTGGATTCCTTCATCTGGAAGGTGCGCGACAAGAGCGTGCAAAAGGGGTTGTAGGATGCCCTGGTATCAGAAGTACCGGATTCTGCTGGTCATCTACGGGTTGTGCCTCGTCGTGGGCGGGCGAGAGTGGTGGCTGTCGCGGGGCTCGGAGCCTCCCGGCTGGTTCACCGAGGAGGGGCGGGCCCTCACGGAGGTGCTGGTGCGGGCCACGCCCGATGAGGCCGACACCGAGCTCCTGCAGGGGATGCAGTCGTTGGCCGCGGGCGATGTGGAAGCCTACGAGCGCTTCCTGGAGGAGGCGCTGGCGCAGAATCCCAAGCACAACGGCATGCTGCTCCGCTTCCACGCCCAGCACCTCATCGACACGGGCGAGGACTGGGTGACGGTCAACCAGGCGCTCAACCGCTGGCGCATCAACCACCCCTTCGATGTGGAGACCGTCAACTACTACATCGACGCGGGGCCCGAGACCGATCTGCAGTTCGCCGCCCTGGAGGATGCCCTGCTGCGGGTACGCTGGATCGAGCGCGTGTGGCTGGAGCCGATCGCGGCCGAGGGCGGGATGCAGCCGTGGCGCATCGTGATCGACTTCACCGACGGCGCGGTGGTGGATATCCGGGACGTGGACCGGGCGGTGAGCTTCGTCCTGCCGAACTGAGGCCGCGGAGGCTGGCCACCCGAACAGACCAGCAACCCAAACGGTTGAAAAATCAACACCAGCGTGATATTGTTGCGGGCGAATGCGTTCGACGTTCATCGATCTCATCCCGTTCCGCCGCCATCCGACCGAGGTCAGGATCCCGCCATGGGCGTCATCACCCGTTCAGTCACGATCGTGCGACTCCTGCCCGCGTCCGCTTTGCTCCTGCTGGCGGGAGTCGGCTGTACCGGTGCGGACGATGATCCTCTGCCGGTCGCGGTCCCCACCTTCGAAGGCGTGGTCGACCTCGAGTTCGGCGAAACAGAGGGGGATGAGCCTTATCTGTTTACACGGATCGAGTCGATCGTCGAGGATCCGACCGGACGGATCGTCGTCGCCGACCTTCAGTCCCATGAGGTGCGGGTCTTCGATCCGGAGGGCCGGTTCCTTTTTCGCTTCGGGGGGCAGGGCGAGGGTCCCGGCGAACTGACCAGTCCCTGCTGTCTGGCGTTCGGGCCCGACGGTGCGCTTTGGGTGCGCGAAAGCACCCGTTACAGCGCCTTCCAGCTCGATGCGACAGGTGCCCGATACGACCGTGGCCTGCCGATCGTGCACGGCGGGATGGGCATGGTTGCGCCGGTCACCTTCGACGCCGAAGGCCGGCTCGTTGACATCGGGCCGCTCTCGACTCCGGACGGCCGGTCCGTTACTGCGCGCTATCACCGTGGATCCGGCGGCTCGGTGGACACGGTCTCCATGGCGGATCCTGACCGGCAGGCGACCGGCTCGACGGCGGTGTCCCGGACGTTGGGGGAAATGCAGATGAGCTTCTTCGTCTACCAGCCATTCGGTCCGCGCTGGATTCACGCCCACGGCCCCGGCGGTGCGTGGGCCGAAGCCACCAGCTCGGAGTACTCGGTGGGCGTTCATCGTCCCGATGGAACCGTGCTCAGGATCGAGGGTGCGCGTCTTGCCGGACCACCGCTCAGCCCTGACGAGCGGGAACGCGCCGAGACTCTGGTCGATCGAGACCTGCGGCGCCTGGACATTTCGGGTCATCCGTTTGGAATCCCCGAGCGCAAGCCGCCGCTCGCGGACATTTTCTTCGATCGGTCAGATCGGCTGTGGGTGGAGAAGACGCCGGCTGACCGGGACGAGTTGCGGGAGGCCGATGTCCATGAGGGTGCCGAGCTGGTGGCTCGGTATCGCTGGCCCGCAGGCGTCCGGGTGGGCGCCATCCCCTGGGTTACCGAGTCGGCGCTGTATGGCACGACACGGGACTCCCTCGACGTGCAGCGCGTGGTGCGGGTGCGATTCCAACCCGCGAGCGGACCCGGAGCTTAGGGTCAGCGGTAGCTGCGGTCCGTTGCTGGATGGTGTTCGCGGCCCGCCGGCATCAATCCGAGGTCAACGTTGATGTGGTCTTCGCGCTCCCGCGCCCTCGCGAGGTCGTAGGCCGCCTGAAGGCGCATCCAGAACTCCGCGTTGGACCAGCCTGCCTTTTCCAGCCGAATCGCCATCTCCGCCGATATCCCCGCATGGCCGTTCAACAGGCGTGAGAGCGTGTGCCGTGCTACGCCCAGAACTCTCGCCGCGTCGGTGACGCTCAGCCCCAGCGGATCGAGACAGGTAATCCTGATGCTGCGGCCCGGATGGGGCGGCTGTCTCATCGCCATCGGATATGGCCTCCCGTGTCGGGACTTCTGCTCGCGTCCGAACGACGGTACAACCGCTTGAGGCCCCGGTGCCGAAATGTACGAATCAATGAGTGTACCGTGTACGGGTACGCATATCAAACGCGATGCGTTCAAAGGTTGCTCGTCGCTGGCGAGGCATCCAAGATGGGGAATTGGCGAAGATGTCTGCCATGGAAGAATGGGACGGAGCGATGATGGACCGACGAACGCTGCTGAAGATCGGTGGCCTGGGCCTGCTCGGGAGCGGGCTGGGCGCGTGCGCGGCGCGCTCCTCGGCACCGGGGCGCTCCCCGCTGCGGCTTGCGCCGGTGCGCGTGGGCCCGGACCGCATCATCCGCACGACTGTGGGCCTCCGCCCTCATCGCCCGGCGGGCTTCCTGCTGCGCGCCGAGCGGCTGGACGAGACCACCGTGATCCACAACTACGGACACGGCGGAGCGGGGATGTCGCTCTCGTGGGGCACGGGAGCGATGGCCGCCGAGATGGCTCTCTCTCATGACAGCCGCCGGGCCGCCGTCATCGGTTGCGGGGCCGTGGGGCTCACCGCGGCGCGCCAGCTGCAGCGGCGGGGCTTCGACGTGACCATCTACACCATGGATGTGCCCCCGAACACGACTTCGAACATGTCGTTCGCGGGGTTCACCCCCACCTCGGGGCTCATCGACAATGACCTGCGCACGCCCGCCTGGGACGCGCAGTTCCGCGAGGCCGCGGAGATTTCCTACCGTCAGCTGCAGTTGCTCGTCGGTCGGGGATACGGCGTGTCCTGGATTCACAGCTACGCCCTCGGAGACAACGAGCCGCGCCCACGCGGCGGTGGCGGAGAGGGGCGCGAGCCGCTGCTTCCGGCTCATCTGCGCACGGGCACGAGGCTGCTCGGGCCGGGAGAACATCCGTTTGCGACCCGCTATGCGAACCAGCGCACCCAGATGCGCATCGAACCCTCGGTCTATCTCGACGCTCTGGTCCGGGACTTCGTCGATTTCGGAGGGCGCATCGTCATCCGCAAGTTCGCGGAGCCTCGCGAGCTGGTGGAGCTGGACGAGTCGATCGTCGTCAACTGCACCGGGCTGGGCGCGCGCGACCTGTTCAGCGACCGCACGATGGTCCCCCTCAAGGGACAGTTGACCGTGCTCATCCCCCAGCCGGAAGTGACCTACGGCACCTTCGGAGGAGCCCCCGTTGCCGGCGGCGGCCTGGGCATCCACATGCAGCCGCGCAGCGACGGCATCGTGCTCGGCGGCACCTCCGAGCGCGGCGAGTGGTCGCTCGAGCCCAACCGGGAGGCTCTGGAGCGCATCGTGGCCGCGCACCGCGCAGTCTTCTCGGCGATGCGGGTCTGAGGCAGGCGGGGCCGGGTCCGGGTCGTCACCCGATGCTGCCCGGAGTCGCCATCGCCGCGTCGTCATCAGACAGAAGCACATCATCAGGAGGGACCATGACGCCTTTGCTGCCGCACCGTAACCCCACCTGCAGAATGGTGCTCGGCCTTGCCGCCTCTCCACTCTTCCTCTCCCTCGCGTCCCCCGTCTCTGCCCAGGAGGAGCATCTCGCCCTGCTGCGCGGCAAACTGCAGGCGGAGCTGGAGGACATCGTCGATGGCTACGAGGGCGTCGCCGGCGTGCATCTCCTCGACCTGACATCGGGGGACCGCTTCCAGGTGAACGACGAGCTCCTCTTCCCGCAGGCGAGCGCCATCAAGATCCCGATCCTGCTGGAGCTCTTCCGGCGCGCGGAGGAGGAGTCCGGGTTGCTCCGCCGCCGCATCGACATGACCGACGAGGTGCGCACCGGCGGGAGCGGCGTGCTGCTTCACCTGACGGACGGCGGCGCGTCGCTGTCCCTGGAGGACTACGCGATCTACATGATCGTGTACTCGGACAACACCGGGACCAATGTGCTCATCGACGAGCTGGGCATGGACGCGATCAACGCGCTTTCGGCGTCGCTCGGAGCGGAAGACACGCGCCTCCAGCGCAAGATGATCCGGCCGGAAGAGTCCGCGCGCGGCAACGAGAACCTGTCCACGCCCCGGGACGCCGCGCTGATCATGGAGCGGATCGCGAGCTGCGACCTGCCGATGGGCGAGGCGGGATGCGCGCGGGTGCGGGAGATCCTCGAGATCTTCAAGGGCGGACCCATCCGCAACCCGGTTCCACGCGAGGTGCCCATCGCGTTCAAGCCGGGCGGAATCACCGGCGTGTCGACGGTGTGGGGTCTCGTGGATGTGCCCGACCGCCCCTACGTAATCTCCGTTATGTCCAACTACGGCGGCAACGGCGGTGCGGTGGTGGAGGCGGTGTCGGCTGCGGCCTACGACTACTTCTCGCGCCTTTCCGGCATCACCATGTACGGCACGCGGGTGGACCCGGAGATCAAGCGGCGGGTGCGGAGGCCTGGCGGGTGAGGGGAGAGTGATGCCGCCACACGACAACGCCGTTCGCCTCAACTCCCTGGCCAGCGGACACGCGCCGCACCGGTACCGGCAGGAAGAGCTGGTGCCCCTCGGCTACGAGTTCTTTTCGCACTCGTTTGCCAACTTCGACCGCATGGCGCGGGTGTACGCGAACGCCGGAATCGATTCCCGCCAGATCTCCATGCCGCTGGACTGGTATCGCCAGCTGCGCACCTTCTCCGAACGCAACGACGCCTACATCGAGTGTTCGCTGGCGATCCTGGAAGAGGTCGCCGCACGATGTCTCGACCAGGCCGGGCTGGAGCCGGGGGAGGTGGGCGGACTGGTCGTGGTGTCCAGCACGGGGCTGGCGACCCCCACCCTGGACGCATTGCTCATCGATCGCCTGCGCCTGCCGCCGGACATCCGGCGCCTGCCGATCTTCGGTCTCGGCTGCGCGGGCGGAGTGCTGGGGCTGGCCCGTGCCGGGGCGATGTGCCGGGCCGAACCCGAACTGAACGTCCTGTTCCTCACAGTCGAACTGTGCACGCTCACATTCCAGAAGGACGACGCGTCGAAGGGCAACGTCGTCGCGGCGGCGCTCTTCGGAGACGGGGCCGCGGGCGCGGTGCTGAGCACGTCGGGCCGGGGGCCGGCGGTCCGGAACTGGGGCGAGTACACCTGGCCCGGCTCCCTGGATGTCATGGGTTGGGACTTCGGCGAAGCGGGTGAGTTCGGCGTCCTGTTCTCGCGCAGCATCCCGGACATCGTCCGGCGGCGCTTTCGCGGCGCGGTCGAGGGTTTCCTCCAGTCCCGCGACCTCTCGCTGGACCAGATCGACGTGTACGCCGCGCACCCCGGCGGAGCGCGGGTTCTCGACGCCCTGGAGGAGGCGCTCGATCTGCCCCCGGATGCCCTGATCCATTCCCGGGAGATCCTTCGCCGTCACGGAAACATGTCCGCGCCCACGGCCTTGTTCGTCCTGGAACGCGCCCTGCGAGCGGGCGCCACGGGCCGCATCCTGCTCACTTCGCTCGGCCCCGGATTCACCGCCGCGATGATGCTGATCGAGGCATGACCCATCTGATCCTGCTCATCGTGGTCCTTCAGCACCTGGGCTACATGGCGCTTTCCCGGCGCAACGCGGCCCGGCTCCTGGCCCGGGGTGGCGAAGAGTTCGGGCGCTGGCACCTCCCCCTCTTCGTCGCGGTGTACGTTGCCTGGTTCGCGGCGATGGCCGCGTTCATCGACGCCGGCACGCCCCCGAGCCTGTGGTGGATCGGGGTCTATCTGCTGCTGCAGGCATTCCGGGCCTGGGTCATGCTGAGCCTGGGCGAGTACTGGACCGTGCGCGTCATCACGGTTCCCGGCGCGCCGCTGGTGGTGCGGGGGCCCTACCGCTTCATGCGGCACCCGAACTACGCACTCGTCGTGGGCGAGGTCGTGTCGGTTCCCATGATCTTTGGAGCATGGCGCATCGCGGCAATCATGGGGTTCCTCGTCACACTCGCCGTGCTCCTGCGAATACGGGTCGAGGACGCCGCCCTGGCACCCCTGCGGAAAGCCGGGCCCTAGCCTGGCCAATCCTGCGAGTGCCTCGACCCGGCTTCCCGCATCCGGTGGACCGGACCACACGCCATGTCCTAGTATTGGCCCGCCCAGACAAGACCCCACTGAAGACCGGAGGCACCCAATGTCGAAGCTGCTCGCAGCCGCGCTGGCCGTCGGTATGATCTGGGCCGCGGCCCAGGAGAATCAGGCCGCCACCCACATCTCCGCGGACGACATCCTGGCCACCATCGCGAACGCCCCCGAGGGTCGGGTGAGCGACCAGCAGATCCGCCACATCGACGCGGGCGGCCACAACGTCGGAGTCGGGTTGGTGCACCGGCCGCCCACCACCTCGCTGGGGGCGATCCAGCACCACAACCAGACGGAGGTCTACTACGTCGTGGCTGGTCGGGGCACGCTGGTGACCGGTGGCGAACTCACCGACGCGCGTCCCCTCGATCCGGAGGGCAACACGGTCCGCACGCTGACCGGCCCGAGCACCCTTGGCGGCATCGCAGGCGGGCAGAGCCGCGACATCGGGCCCGGCGACATGGTGATCATCCCGACCAACTCACCGCACGGGTTCAGCGAGATTACCGAGGCGATCACCTACATCGTGGTGCGCGTCGATCCCGATCAGCTTGTCGCGCTCAGGTAGGCAGGGTCAGCCCGCCATGATACGATCACGAATTCCCCGATGCCGCGGGCGCGTCGACGTAAGCGCCCTGGTTGTCCTGGCGGCCTGCGTGGCGGCGGTCGCGGCGCCCTTCCCCCTGGGCGCGCAGATCGCCACCCTGGTCGCGGACGACGCCGTGACCGTCTTCCTGGTCCGCCACGCCGAGCGGCTCGACGACAGCCCCAACTCGCCGTTGAACGACGTGGGACGGGAACGCGTCGAGAGGCTGCGCGCGATCGTGGCGGACGTGGACTTCACCCACGTCCATTCCACCAACCTCACGCGGACGCTCGATACGGCGGGTCCCATCGCCGAGGACGACGGGGTGGAGATCGCCATCTACAGCCCCGGAGAGCTGGCGGAGCTCGCGGAGACCATCCGCGCGACCCCCGGGCGTCATCTGGTTTCGGGCCACAGCAACACCACGCCTCAGCTGGCGGAGGCGCTCGGGGGCGAGCCTCACGGTCCCATCGACCTCATGGAGTACGACCGGCTCTACATCATCGTCATCCAGCCGGGCCAACCCGCGGTCACCACCTTGCTGCGCTTCTGAATCGCAGCAAGCTTGCCGCATGCTCCTCGAAACCCCCTTCCACCGGCGCACCGCCGCGCTCTGTCACCACCGCCGCTGGCGCAACTGGTCCGGGTACGCCATCGCCCTCAGCTACGAGCCGAGCCACGAGTACGAGTACTACGCGGTTCGCAGCGGAGCCGCGCTCTTCGACATCTCGCCCCTGCGCAAGTACGAGATCACGGGCTCCGAGGCGGCCGCGCTGGTGGACCGCATCGTCACGCGCGACGTGGCCGATTGCCCGGAGGGGCGCGTGCTCTACAGCCCGTGGTGCGACGAGGCCGGCAAGCTGATCGACGACGGCACCGTGCAGCGCCTGGAAGCGGACCGCTTCCGCGTTACGGCGGCGGATCCATGCCTGCGCTGGTTCCAGGATTGCGCGCTGGGGATGGACGCCGGCGTGCGTGACATCTCCGTTGACCTTGCCGCGCTCGCCCTCCAGGGGCCCACCTCACGCGACATCCTGGCCGGGCTGGTGACCGGCGCGGACATCTCAGCAGTCCCTTACTTCGGGTTGGCCGAGGGTAAGGTGGGAACGGTTCCGGTCACGATCACGCGGACCGGCTACACCGGTGATCTCGGATACGAGCTCTGGGTGGGCCCCGAACACGCGCTCGACCTCTGGGACGCGCTCATGGAGACGGGCCGGGGATACGGCATCGCCCCGGCCGGCCTCGACGCCCTCGACGTGGCCCGCATCGAGGCGGGGCTCCTGCTCAAGGAAGTCGATTACGTATCGGCGTGGACGGCGATCATCGAGTCGCGCAAGTCCTCGCCCTACGAGGCCGGCCTCGGATGGGCGGTGCAGCCGCGGCCCGGGCGCGACTTCGTGGGCAGGAGGGCGCTCGAGCGGGAGACGGCCCAGCCCTCCAAGTGGGCCTTCGCGGGGCTCGAGGTCGACTGGCCGCGCATCGAACGGCGCTTCGCCTCGGTGGGGCTGCCCCCGCTGGTGGCGGGCCGGGCGTCGCGCGAGCCGGTGCCCCTTTTCGCCGCCGGCACCCAGGTCGGGTTCGTCACCAGCTCCACCTTCTCGCCCATCCTCAAGAAGTACATCGCCCTCGCGACCCTGCAGCGCGACTTCGCCCGGCCCGGAGGCCGGGTGGACTTCGAGCTCACCGTGGAGTTCGTGCGCCACGAGGTGCCGGCCACGGTGGTGAAGACCCCCTTCTTCGATCCCGCGCGGAAACGCTGCTGAGGCCGATGGCGCGCAGCTACGACGCGATCGTGATCGGTGGCGGGCACAATGGCCTGGTGCACGCCGCCTATCTGGCGCGCGCCGGGCTGGACGTGTGCGTGCTGGAGGCCCGGCCGCTGGTGGGGGGCGCCACTGTCACCGAGGAGATCTTCCCGGGCTTCCGCTACAGCGTCTTTTCCTACGTGGTGAGCCTGATGCGCCCGGAGATCATCCGCGAGCTGGACCTGCCCCGCCACGGGCTCACCATTCTGCCGCTCGAGAGCACGCTCACCCCGCTCCCGGACGGCGACCGCCTCTACCGCGACGGCGATCATTACCGCAGCTGGCGCGAGATCGCGCGCTTCTCGGTGCGCGACGCCGAGGCCTACGACGACTACGGCCGGTCGCTCTTCTTCATGGCGCGCGCGGTGAAGTATCTGCTCGACATCGTTCCGCCCGATCCCGCCCGGCTCGGCCCTCGCGACATCACCGGCCTGCTCGGGCTGGCCCGGCACTTCCTGGGGCTCGAGCCGGAGCAGCTGCACCTGCTCGTGAAGCTGATGACGATGAGCGCGGCGGATTTCCTGGACGAGTGGTTCGAGACCGACGTGCTCAAGGCCACCCTGTCCGCCAGCGGCATCATCGGGACCTTCCTGGGTCCGCGCTCGCCGGGCACCGCCTACGTCCTGCTCCACCACTACATGGGGGAGATCGACGGACACTTCCGGGCGTGGGGTTTCGCCAAGGGCGGGACCGGCGCGGTGGCGGAGGCGATCGCGTCGGCCGCGCGCGAGGCGGGGGCGGAGATCCGCACCGACGCGCCGGTCGCCCGGGTGCTGGTCCGGAACGGACGCGTCACAGGGGTGGCTCTGGCCAATGGGGATGAGGTGCACGGGAAGGTGGTCTCGTCAAGTCTCGACCCGCGCCGCACCTTCCTCGACCTGGTCGAAGAGAATGAACTGCCCGGCGAACTGGTCGACGCCGTGCGTGCCTTCCGCTTCCGCGGTTCATCCGGCAAGGTCAACCTCGCGCTCGACGCCGCGCCCGACTTCACCTGCATGCCCGGCTGGGGCCCTCATCTGCGGGGCGCCGTCTCCATCAGCCCGTCCCTCGACTACCTGGAACGGGCCTACGACGACGCCAAGTACGGGGACTTCTCTAGGGAGCCCTACATCGACATCGTCATCCCCTCGGCGATCGATCCCGGGATGGCTCCCCCCGGCAAGCACGTCATGTCGTGCTTCGTTCAGTACGCGCCCTACGAGCTGCGCGAGGGCAACTGGGACGACAGGCGCGAGGCATTCGGCGACGCCGTGGTCGACACCCTGGCCCGCTACGTTCCGAACCTGAAGGACATCATCCTGCACCGTCAGGTGCTCACGCCGCTGGATATCGAGCGCACCACGGGCCTCTCGCAGGGCAACATCTTCCAGGGCGAGTTGAGCCCGTCGCAGCTCTTCTTCCTGCGTCCGGCCGCCGGGTACGCGAAATACCGCACGCCGGTGCGGGGCTACTACCAGTGCGGCTCGGGGACCCACCCGGGCGGCGGCATCATGGGCGCGCCGGGGAAGCTCGCGGCCGGCACAGTGCTGGCCGACCTGGGGCGGGGACGCCGGGGGAGGCGACGGTGAGCGGGTACGACGCGGTCGTGATAGGCGCGGGGCACAACGCCCTGGTCACCGCGGCGTCGCTCGCGCGCGAGGGGTGGAGGGTGCTGGTGCTCGAGCGTCGAGAGGTCGTCGGGGGCGCCGCCGCGAGCGATGAGCTCTTTCCAGGCTGCCGGGTCAACCTGGCCGCTCAGGACGCGGGCCTCTTCCGGCGGGAGATCGTCTCCGACCTCGGCCTCGACGCGCGCGGGCTCGAGTGGGTGCATCCGCCCGCGGTGGCCACCTCGCTCACGGGCGGCGGAGAGGCACTGACGCTCTGGCGCGATCCCCGACGGTCCCGCGCCGAGATCGCGCGTCACAGCACGGCGGACGCGGAACGCTTTCCCGCCTGGGCGGACTACCTGCGCTCGATGGCGCGCGTGCTGCGGATCGCTCTGGAGCAACCTCCCCCGATCCTCCACGGGGTCTCGGCCAGGGAACGGCTGCGCATGCTACGCCCCCTGCTTCGGGCGGCCCGGCTCGGAAAGCGTACCGTCGTGGAGCTGCTGCGCGTGATCCCGTTCTCGGCGCGCGATCTGCTCGATGACTGGTTTGCGAGCGATGTCCTCAAGGGGATGCTCGCTACCAGCGCGCTTCCGGGAGCCCGCCATGGGCCGAGCGCCATGGGCGGCGCATTCCGCATGCTCTACCACGCCACCGGGACCGAAGCCCATGGCTTTCGTTCTTCGATCTTCGTAAAGGGCGGCATCGGCGTGCTCTCCGAGGCTCTTGCGAAGGCGGCGCGCCGGCACGGAGCGGAGGTTCTCACCGGGGCCCAGGTGGAGAGCATCCGGGTCGAGGACGGGATGGCCACCGGGGTGCTGCTGGCTGGCGGAGAGGAAATAGCCGCGCGCGTCGTGATCTCGGGCGTCGATCCCCGCCGCACCTTCTTCGGGCTGGTGGGCGCGCCCCGGCTGGGCCCCGAGTTCAACCGCAAGGTGACCAACATCCGGTTGGGCGGGACAACTGCGGCCCTGCACCTGCTGCTGGACGGGCTTCCCCCTCTTCCGGACGCCGCCGAGCGCCTGTCCGGGCACACCCTGGTGGCTCCGGACCTGGAGTACCTGGAGCGGGCTGGCGACGACGCCAAGTACGGCCGATGTTCGGCGCGCCCGCACCTGGACATGGTGGTTCCAACGCTGCACAACCCTGCTCTGGCGCCCCCGGGTCGCCATCTGGCTTCCATACAGATCCGCTACGCTCCGTATCGACTGCGCTCGGGCAGCTGGGAGGACGGCGCGACCCGCGACGCGCTGCTCGCTGGCGCGCTCGACGTACTCGACGAGTTCCTCCCGGGTCTGCGCGAGCGCATCGTCGACCACCGCCTGCTCACCCCCCTCGACCTCGAGGCCGATTTCGGCCTCACCGGCGGCGACGAGTACCACGGGCAGATGGGCCTCGACCAGCTTCTGTTCATGCGTCCGGTCCCCGGATGGGGCCGGTACCGGACGCCGGTCGAACGACTGTTCCTGTGCGGCTCGGGCACCCATCCCGGAGGGGGCGTCACGGGAAGGCCGGGCCGGCTCGCCGCACGCGAGATCTTGCGCGGCGGAAGGCGGGGCGCGCCTTTGGGCGAGCGGGATCAACCGTGAACCGAGCAGGCGGTCCGAGTCGCCTGCAGCTGACCTGAAACCCACCCGAGGAGCGAACTTCATGTCCCGGACCTTCGACATGGCCCTCATCCAGCGCGGCGCCCGGCTGCGCAGATCGCCCTACTTCGAGTCCACTCTGCGCGCGGGGTGCCGGAGCTATACGGTCTACAATCACATGTTCCTCCCGACCCGCTACGACGATCTGCATGCGGAGTACGAAAAGCTGCTGACCGGGGTGACGGTGTGGGACGTCAGCGTGGAGCGGCAGGTGGAGATCACCGGGCCGGACGCGTTCGAGTTCACCAACCTGCTCACGCCGCGCGACCTCTCCAGGTGTGCCGTCGGCCAGGGCAAGTACGTCCTGATCACAGCCGAGGACGGCGGCATCGTGAACGATCCGGTGCTCCTGCGCCTGGGCGAGAACCACTTCTGGCTGGCGCTGGCCGACAGCGATGTCCTGCTGTGGGCGAAAGGCGTCGCCCTCAACTCCGGGCTCGATGTCGAACTGTGCGAGCCGGATGTCTCGCCCATGCAGGTGCAGGGTCCCAAATCGAAGGAAGTCATCCGCAGGCTCTTCGGGGACGAAGTGAGCGGGTTGCGTTACTATTGGTTCGCCGACACCGACCTCGACGGCATTCCGGTGGTGGTGACGCGCACCGGCTGGAGCGGGGAGGTCGGCTACGAAATCTACCTGAGGGACGGCAGCCGGGGGATGGAACTGTGGGACCGCGTGATGGAAGCAGGACGCGATCTCGGCATTTCTCCCACGGGGCCGTCGGACATCCGCCGCATCGAGGCCGGCATCCTCAACTACGGCATAGACATGACGCTGGAGAACAACCCCTACGAGGTTGGGCTGGGGTGGCAGGTCGACCACGACCAGCAGGGCGACTTCATCGGCCGCGAGGCGCTGGCCCGAATCGCAGCGGAGGGACCCGGGCGGCTGCTGGCCGGGGTCGAGATCGCGGGCGCCCCGCTCGACCTCAACATGACCCGCTGGCCCGTGCATCGGGACGGACGTGAGATCGGCTTCGTTACATCCGCGGTGCATTCGCCGCGCCTCGACCGCAACATCGGCTACGCGATGGTGCCGGCGGCGTCAGGAAAGCCTGGCACGCACCTCCGCGTTTCCACCCCGGATGGCGAGAGGGACGCCACGGTCGTGCGCAAGCCCTTCGTGGATCCCGGCAAGCAGATTCCCAAGTCGTAAGGCCGAGTCCAGAGAAATCACCAGTAGATGACAGTAGAATCGTCATGAGATATCAGTTCAAGAGCGTGGGATCCGACATCGGGATCAGCGAGGAAGGGAAGTGAGCGGTAGCGAAGGGACCGTCGCGAGGCGCCCGACGGTGCTCGGGCACTTCGCCAACTATCGTTTCACGGCGCGCTTCTGGCAGATGGACGGGGCAACGCGACGCGCGAGGGCGCGCACCTGGTTCGAGGATGTGCGGGGGGCCGCGGACCTGGCTCATCCCTATCTGCTGCAGGGCCTCGAAGCCGGAGCCGATGTGCTGGTGTGGAGTTCGGTGCGCGCGGAAGAGGATGAGTCGGGCGCGCGCTATTTCATGCGCCGGGCCATGGCGGAGGGCCGGAACCGCGACATCGTCGAGCCGGTCAACACGCTCTGGGGCTACACGCGCCCTTCCGAGTACAGCAAGGCGCGCTCGGCCCAGGAGGTCGATTCCTTCGCCGAGGAGCGCGGGCGATACCTGGTCGTCTACCCGTTCACCAAGACTGCGGACTGGTATCTGTTCGGGCGTGAGACGCGCCAGGGGATGATGAACGAGCACATCCGCATCGGGAAGCAGTTTCGCAAGATCAAACAACTGCTCCTGTATTCCTTCGGGCTCCAGGATCAGGAGTTCGTCGTCGTGTATGAGATGGACGATCTGCGGCTGTTTTCGCGGCTCGTGCATGAGCTGCGGAGCACCGAGGGGCGGCGCTACACGCTGAGCGACGCGCCGCTGCACACAGGGATCTTCGCGACTCCCGACGAGTGGCTGGACACGCTGGGGTAGCGTGACTCGACGCATGGCGACAGGGCGATAGGCGCATGGGAGATCCGGTTACCGTCGCGGCACCGCTCGCGGGTGTGCGGGTGGTGACGACGCGCGGCTCGTCCGAGAGCGACCGGCTGCGGGCATCACTGGCGGCGGCGGGGGCGCGCGTGCTGGCGTGGCCGACCTCCGAGTATCCCCCGCCGCGCGACCCCGGGCCGCTGGAGGCAGCGCTCGCGCGCCTCGACCGGTTCGACTGGGTGGTGTTCACCAGCGCGCGCGCGGTTGCGGCGGTCGCGGTCAGCCCCACCCCGGTCCCCCGCGTGGCCGTGGTGGGTCCGGCCACCGCCCGCGCCGCCAC
>JAJDVR010000014.1 GCA_022826025.1 Gemmatimonadota bacterium
GTAGCGGATCTCGATCACCTCGGCGTCGGTGAGCACCCCGGCGCGGCGCCACAGGCGGGCGTAGAAGAAGGTCAGCATGAGGATGCCGGCCGCCTCGTACCACCACAGCCAGTTCCCGAAGATGCCCTGCTGGCGCACCAGTGCGGCGGTGGCGAGGGGCGCGTCGCTGGCGAACCAGGTCGCCGCGATGGAGGTGCCCGCCAGCCACCACGGGAGGGAACGGCCCGCAATGAAGTAGTTCTCCACGCTGCCGCCCGCGCGGCGCGCCATGCCGAAGCCGATGGCGAGGACGACGGCGCCGTAGACCGCGACGACGATCCAGTCGAGGGAGGTCAGGGCCATGGGTCAGGGGGGTGGAGAGGCCGCCGTCAGGGTCGCGGACCCGCGGAGAGCACGTTGGAGAGGATGCGGTACGCTCCCGCGACGCCGTAGGGAAGCTGGCGATGGAGGGCGAGGGCGAGATAGGTGTAGTGGCCCTCGCCGAGTTCAGCGGTGAGCCAGATCCCTTCCTGCGGGTCCTGTCCCTGGTCGTGGGTCTCCACGAGCGGAGTGTATGCGGCATCCCACTCGGTGAAGAACTTGGAGCCGCGCTGCTCGACCCATCCATCGAAGTCCGCTTCGGTGATGCGGTTGGGCGTCGTCATGAACGGATGGGCCGGCTGGAGGAGGCGCACCGGAGCGTCCTCTTCGGAGACTTCCTCCGCGCCGCGCGGGAGGGAGGCGGGGTAGGGGGCCATCTCCGCAGGCACGAACTCCTGGGTCTGGTAGAGGATCACCAGGTGGCCGCCGGCGCGCGCGTACGCGATGAGGCGCTGGTTGTGCTCGAGCAGGTCGTCGCGCACCGCGTACGCCCGCGTGCCGACCACGATGGCGTCGAGGCCGGAGAGCGACGCGGGGTTGCCGAGCGCGGCCGCGTCGAGCATTTCCACCTGGGCGCCCAGCGATTCGATCCCGGCCGGCACCTCGTCGCCCACGCCCATCACGTAACCGACGCGGGCGCCGTCCAGGCGGGCGACCGGCACCGACCGCACGGTCGTGGTCGCGGGGCGCCACAGCCGCGCCAGCCGGAGGTCGCGGTGGTCGATCGTCTGGTAGCCCGTCCTGTATTCGCGTACGCCCGCCCGCGACACCGCGTCGATGGTGGCGGCTCCCTCCCACCCGTCCGGTGGGGTGACCTGGAAGGCGACCTCGGCCACCTCGCCCGCGCGGGTGAAGTCATGCGCCACAGTGGCGGGCGTGGCGGCCCAGCCGGCGGGGACATCCAGGCGGGTCGTGGTGGGGAGGGGGGCGGTGTTGGCGGTGACGCGCACCTGGATGGGGAGGGGCGCGCCCGCGGCTTCCACCGGCACCACCCGCACGGCTGGGTCGACCACCACCGACAGGGCGGGCAGCACTTCGACCGGGCGCGTCACCGACCCGTACGGCAGGCGGGGCACGGGGGCGGTGAGGGGGGCGTTGTACACGATGGTTGTCCCCTCCACCACCAGGTCGACGGCAACCGACAGGGCAGGTCGGCGCCACGGAAGGTGGAGGTCCGCCGAGTCCGCCACCTGGTAGTGGTTCTGCGCGAGTCCCTCGCGCGAGAAGTAGGGCGCGGCTCCCATCGCGTCGGCACCCGCCTGGGGCACGTGCACTGCCGTCTCGGCCGCAAAGCCGTTCCCCGCGCGGGCAAAGCCGGAAGTCCGGCCCAGCACGACCCCGGCCCGATCAACGACCCGGGCTTCCGAAACCCCGACACCTGCCGTTCCCGACACCTCGACGGCGATCCCAACCGCCAGACTCTGGCCGGGCACAACCACGGCGCCCGCGGCTCCCCCCGGCAGTCCCGCTTCGACGCGAAGGCTGCTCGCGGCGGCGATGGCGTCTTCGAACTGCCGTTCCTTCAGCCTCAGTTGGAACTGCGTCTCGGGAGCGCCCGGCGAGGACGCGATCGCGGAGCGCAAGAGACCGAGCCCCCGGACCAGATGCGGCACGGACTGCCCCGGCGCACGGAAGTCGAACCCGGCGATGACCTCATCAACGAGTCCCTGAAGGCGCGCGAGCAACGCGCTGGTCTCCGGGCTCGCCGTCTCGCCCAGCAGGGCGGGAAGCCCGTTCAGCGAGGTGTCCAGGCCGGCAAAGAAAGAGTCTTCGGCATCACTCGGGGGCAGAGTTTCATCAGCTCGCCCGCGCGCGTCCGCGCTCCCGCCCCCATCCCGCAGCTCGTATCGATAGAGCCCGCCCCCGACGCGCACCCGTCCCGCCGTCTGTGAACGCTGGAGACCGAGCCCCCGGCTGGCCCATGCCTGAAAGCTGGTACCGACCCACGGACTCTGCCCGCGCGCGTCCACCTCCACGTGGAACGGCTCATCCACGCGAATTCCGCCGCGGTAGGTGCGCAACACCCGCCACGGCCGGAGCCCGTCCTGCCCGATCTGTCGCGGGAACCGTCCCGGATCCGCAGCCGCCTCCACCGCCTCCGGCGTCAGCAATCCCGACGCGTGATGATGTCCGTGTCCATCACGCCTCGACCCGTGGAATCGGGCCACCACCACCAGCGGGCGGTTCAGGCGGATCACCCGCACCATGTCCTCCAGCACGGCCTCCCGGTCCCAGCTCCGGTAGGCTTCCTCCACCGTCTTGGAGTAGCCGTAGTCCACCGCTGTGGTGAAGTAGAGGTCGTCCAGACCGTAGTAGCGGCCCGCGAGGACGAGCTCGCGCGTGCGGATCAGCCCGAGGCCGTCGAAGAGCTCGGGACCGATGGCGTTGGCGCCCGCCTCCCCCCGGTTCAGGCTCAGCAGGGCGGTGCGCGCGCCCCAGCCGCGGCTGGCGAGCGTGAGCATGCCCGAGTTCTCGTCGTCGGGATGGGCGGTCACATGGAGCAGGCTCGCGGTCGTGCCCAGTTTCTGGATGCGCTGCCAGGCCCCCATCGCGCCCCGGTCGGGATCAAGCCGCTCCTCGGCAACCGGAACGGGCAACGCCAGCACGCGGTCGAGCCCGGACGCGTCATCCGGCGACTGAGCCGCGAGCCCACCGGGGCAGGCCAGGGCCAGGAGCGCGACACCAGCCGCCGCCGGGCGCCTCGCGATGTCCCAGTCAGTCATCAAAGCGCTCCGCCCCCCTGCACCGCAAACTTCTGCGCCCGGAATCCGGCCTGCACACTGTCTCCGGCGGCGTTGACCACCATCGGCCCGGCCGCCTCGGCCACGAACATGTTCCCCTGGGGATCGATGGACAGGTTGTGCGGGCGCCCGAGCTCTCCGGGACCCACTCCGGGTCCCCCGAACTCATCCACCACCTCCAGGTCCGAGCGCCGCAGGACCAGAATCACATGCGAACCCCCGTCGGCAACGTAGAGCCAGGTCTGCGCCTCGTCGGGCGAAAAACCGACGGAAAAGGTCGCCGAGCCCCCGCAGTCCGGCACCGGATCGCCCTCGGGCGGGCACAGCGGACGCACGATCTTCTCCGTCACGTACTCGCCGCTCTGCCGGAAGACCTGGATCCGGTTGTTGGCCCGGTCCGCGAGGTAGATGAGCCCGTCCCGGGAACCGAAAATCCCGTGTGCCGTCTGGAACTGCCGGGACGGCTCACCCGACATCGGATCCCATTCGTAGTCGTCGTCCGGCTGCTCCCCGTACGCGCCCCAGTGCCGCAGGTACTCCCCGCTCTCGCCGTCGAACACGATCACGCGCCGGTTGCCGTATCCGTCGGCGATGAAGACCTCGTTGTCCTCCGGATCCACCCAGATCTCGGCGGGACGGCCCATGAGGGTCGGGTCGTTGCTGCCCCCCGTTTCATCGAAGCGCCCCAGCGTCATCACGTGCTCCCCGTCGCGCGTGAACTTGAGCGTCATCTGACTCTCTCGCGCGTTTGTCCACACGAAGTCGTTGTGGTCCACGAAGAGGCCATGGATCGTGCTCCAGTTCCCGTCCGGGCCGGCCGCGCTCCACGACTGCACAAGGTTCCCCTCGGTGTCCCATTCCCCTATCTGGCTGCCGCTGGAGGTCCAGACGTGTCCCCGGGCGTCGGCGAAGAGGCCGATCACCTGCCCCCACTCGAAGCCCTCGGGCAACTGGAACCACCCTTCGACGGGCTCGAACTGCGGGACGCCGTCGGGCATCTCCGCGGCGGAAGCCGCGCCCGAAGAGTCGGCGTCGTCCGGGGCCGCGCACGCCATCGTCGTGACGATGAAGACGGCGGCAGCGACGGTGATGGCGAGAGACGCGACACCCGAATGCTCCCTGTGAACGGTCATGGGGCCACCTCTTCCGGCTGGAATGACACCGCACTCGCCGGGGCGATGAGATGGCGAGCGGGGAATCCTTCCATCGTGTTCCCGCGCATGGCTCCGGGCAAGAGCGAGGCTCCCGCGGCAAGTGCGATGCCCGCACGCGCTTTACTGTCCCCGGAGCACCCCGCTCCGTATGTTGCCGGGTTGCCGTCCCGCAGCCGGGACCCGCGGGCGAGTTGAACTCCGAAGACGCCAGAGGGAGGAAGCACCTTGGCCCAGACCAGCGCCGGAGAACCGAGGCTTACGCCCGTACAGAAGTTCGGTGAGGTCATCGCGGACTTCGTCGAACGATGGATGCCGAACCCGTTCCTGTTCGCCATCATCCTCACCTATGTCGCCGCGGTGACGGCCTGGCTGTCCGAGGGATCGAGCCCCGCCGAGATCGCCTTCGCGTGGTACGACGGCTTCTGGGTTCTGCTCACCTTCGCCATGCAGATGGTCATCATCCTGGTGACCGGGTTCGTGGTAGCGTACCACCCCGTAGTTAAGCGGGGGATTCTCTGGCTGGTGCGGCTCCCCCGGAACGGGCGCCAGGCGGTGGTGCTGGTGGGCGTGGGCTCGATGCTGACGGGATGGATCTCGTGGGGCCTCGGGCTCATCTTCGGCGCCATCCTCGCGCGCGAGATGGGAAAGGTCGCGCACCGCAGGAGCATGGCCGTCCATTACCCGCTGCTCGCCGTGGCCGGGTACATGGGCATGAGCCTGACCTGGGGATGGGGCATGTCCAGCTCCGCGGGCCTCCTGCAGGCGACGGACAACAACGTCTTCATGCAGATGGGCATCGTCGACCGGGTGATCCCGGCCAGCGAGTGGGTCTTCCATCCCTATCCGCTGCTGCTCACGGGGCTCGCGCTGGCCTACGGGTGCCTGATGCTCTATCTGCTCGCCCCGCCTGATCAGAATTGCCGCGGAATCGCGCGCTACGTTCCGGAGGAAGCCGACGCCGATGACACTCCCTCCCCCGCGCCGGCCATCGCCAGGCCGAGTCCGGCCGACCGCATCAACCACAGCCGCATTCTGGGCGGAATCATTGCGCTGACGGGCGTCGTGATGCTGGTCCGGGAATTCGTGACGGACCCGATGGGCGCCCTCGACCTGAACGTCTTCAACTTCGGGTTCCTGATGATCGGGATGCTCCTCTTCATCAGCCCTTCCAAATACCAGGACGAGTTCACCGACGCGGTGAAGGGAAGCGCCGGCATCATCCTGCAGTTCCCCTTCTATGCGGGGATCGTCGGGATCATGACGGGCACCGGGCTCGTGAACACGATGACGGAGAGCCTGCTCGCGCTGTCCACCGCGGACAACTTCCCGGTGGTCACCTGGATCACGGGCGGCATCCTGAACGTCTTCGTGCCCTCGGCAGGGAGCGAATGGGCCATCGTCGGGGGCCCGATGATGCAGGCAGGGGCGGAACTGGGCGTCCCGCACGGCCAGACCATCGCCGCCTACGCCGTCGGCGACGCGCACACGAACCTGTTCAACCCGTTCTGGGCGATCCCGCTGCTCGCCATCACGGGCCTGCGCGCCCGCGACATGTTCGGCTACGGCATCACGATGATGATCCTGCTCGTGCCCTTCATCGCGCTGGCGCTGTTTTTCCTGCCGTATTGAGGCTTCCGGGCGTACCGAGGACCAGGACTGAAGGACTTGCAGGCGCCGGTTGAGTTCAGAGTCGCCGATGTATCGTCGGGGATCCCGTATGGCGTCCTGCGCTTGGTAACGGCGGGGCTGCTCGCCGTCACCCTGCTGGCGTGCGGCAGCCCGGACTCCGGTCCCGGCGACTCCCCCGACGAACTCATCATCGCCTGGACCGCCTCCCGCGAGCCGGCCTCCCTCGACGGCCACATCGAGCCGTACCAGACGGCCTGGCTCATCGACTACAAGATCACCGATCCGTTGCTGATCCTCGGGCCGGACGGCGAGTTCCATCCGGCGCTGGCGGCGAGCTGGTCCTCGAACGAAGTCGCGGACGAATGGACGTTCACGCTGAAGAGCGGGGTCGTATTCCAGGACGGCACCCCCTTCGACGCGGAGGCCGTCAAGTACAACGTCGAGCGCATCCTCGACCCCGCGACGCGCTCCGGGGAGATGGCGGCCCACATCGGGCCGGTCGAGCGCGTGGAGGTGGTCGACGACACCACGGTCACGCTGCACTACGAGGCTCCCTGGGTGACGGTCCTCGACGCCTTCCGCAGGGTTCCCATCTGGTCTCCGACGGCCGCGGAGCAGTGGGGCATCGAGGAGTTCGACCGGCATCTCGTGGGCGCGGGACCGTTCCTGCTGGAGGAGTGGGTGCCCAACGACCACGTGACCGTGCGGCGCTGGGACGGCTACGGCGGCTGGAACTCGATCAGCAACGACGCGGGTCCGGCCAAGGTCGACCGGATCACGGTCCGGTTCATCGGCGAGGAGGCGGTCCTGGGCAACATCGTCCGCACCGGCAACGCCCATATCGCCATGAATCTGCCCACGGCCTACATCGAAGATTACCGCGATGCGGAGGGCTTCTCGCTGCTGACCGGCTACCAGGCCGGGACCGGGCTGCAGATGGTCATGAACGTGCGGCGCCCGCCCTTCAGCGACCTGCGGGTCCGGCAGGCCGTGCTGTACGCAACCGATCAGCCCGCGATCAACGACCTGCTGTACGACGGGCACTATCTGCCATCCGACGGCCCCCTGAACACGGTGCACCCGTGCTACTGGGAAGGGAACGCGGAACTCTACCCGCACGACCCCGAGACCGCGCGCCGGCTTCTGGAAGAGGCCGGGTACGCGGACCGGGACGGCGACGGAATCCGCGAAGCATACGGCATCGCCGGCGTGGACGACGGCACCCCCCTCCGCGTGCGCTGGACCATCCTCGACCGCGAGGAGATGGGCGAGGCGGTCCAGGCCCAGTGGCGCGCGATCGGCATTGACGTGGCCATCGAAATCGTGCCCGGTCCGGTGCAGCTGGAGATGGTCAACAACCGCGACTTCGACCTCATGTACGAGCGCCAGCGCAGCCCGGATCCGCTGCTGATGGATATGCTCTGGAACTCGGCCCACGACGTGGTCGGCGGATGGGCGTGGACCGGCTTCGTGGATGAGGAACTCGACGGGCTCGTGGGTCAGCTCCGGACCATCCCGGACCGGGAGGCCCGGTGCGAGCTGGCCCAGGAAGCCCAGCGGATCATCATGGAGAACGCGCTGATGCTGCCCACGCTCAGCGAGCCGATCTTCTACGCCGTGTCAGATGAGGTGCGCGATTTCGAGCTGATGTCGGAGGGGCAGTTCTATTTCGTGCACAATGCGAGGTTGGTTCGAGAGTAGTGAAGGCGGCCTGAGCCCCTCTATTCGTACCTCAGCGACTCCACCGGATCGAGACGCGCCGCCTTGCGCGCAGGCAGAATTCCGGCCACGAGCCCGATCGCCATGAGCATGCCGACGCAGATCGACGCGATCGGGAGCGAGAGTTTCGGGTTCAGGATGTACTCCATGGCCGGGTTCTCGCTGGGAATGCTGTCAATGCCGATCACCAGGAGCGAGGCGACGGCGAGTCCGAGCAAACCCCCGCCGACCGTGATGATGACCGCTTCCGACAGGAACTGGTTGACGATGTGCCGCCGGCGCGCGCCCACGGCGAGCTTGATGCCGATCTCCCGTGTCCGCTCACGCACGACGACATACATGATGTTCGCGACGCCGACCCCGGCGACCAGCAGCGTGAAGGCGCCCACCAGCCCCAGGAAGACCTGGATGCCGTAGCCGATCTGACCCACGATCTTCTCATCTTCGATGAAGTCCCAGATGCCGAGCGCTCGTTCGTCCGCAGGATCGAACCTGTGCCGGCCACCGAGGACCCGGTACATCTCCTGCTTGGCGAACGGGGCGTCTGCCACGGTGCGCGGCCGCACGAGGAGGTGGTTCACGAATTCGGTGCCGTAGATGCTCCGGAACGTCGAGGCCGGGATCACGGCGCGGTTCTCGTCCGGACCGTTGTTGCTCGAATCCTGGAATTTGGATTCCATCACACCGATCACCCGGAAGGATAGCCCGTCGAGCAGGACAGTCTGTCCCACGGGCGGTGTGTTGCCGAACAGACGCGCCGCGATCTCGTCACCCAGAAAGAGCACGCGCCGCCTCTGATCCAGGTCGCGCTGATTGATGAACCGTCCGCCGGGAGCGGGGAACATGCGCCGAAGCTCGGAGAAGATCGGGTTCACGCCCTCCATGTAGGTCGTGGTCTGGTTCTCGCCCGCCTTGAGATGGGTCCTGCTGCGCCCGTAGGACGGGCTGCCGAACTCGAACTCCGGGATCGCACGCAGGACCAGGTCGAGATCTTCTTCGCGCAGCCGTATCCGGCGTCCCTGCGAGAGACCCTCGTGCTCGAGGCTCGTCTGGCCGCCGTAGACCATGAAGATTCGCTCTCCCGCATTGAGCAGGCCCTCCGAAACCTGAGTTCGGAGCCCCCGGCCGAAGGCAAGCAGCAGAACGATCGAGATCGTGCCCCACACCATCGCGAAGATGGTCAGGAAGCTGCGGGTACGGTTGGCCCGCAGGTCACCGAGCACGTCTGCGAGGAGGATCTTCCACATCGGTCAGACCACCCGCCGGGCGCGGTGCGCCGGTGCTAGTGACGGAGACATTCGACGGGATCCAGCGCCGCGGCGCGACGGGCGGGCATCAGGCCGGCGAGCATCGCGACGAACGCGAGCAGCGCCATCGTCACCGCGGCTACCTGGAGCGAGATGGCAGGCGTGCCCACGATGTCGTTCATCGGGAACAGAGACACCACCTTCACGATTCCCACCGATACAAGGACGCCGAGCGCGGCCCCGACAGCCACGATGAGGAAGCTCTCCGCGAGAAACTGCCAGAGGATGGACCTGCGGGTCGCGCCGACCGAGCGCTTGATCCCGATCTCGCGCGTGCGTTCCTGCACGACGATGTACATGATGTTCGCGACGCCGATCCCTCCCACGCTGAGCGTGAAGGTGCCCACGATCGCGAAGAACAGCTTGAACCCGAGGAACATGAAGCCGAACATGCGCTCCCATTCGGCCGTGTCCCAGAGCTGGAGCGCGTCCTCGTCCCGCGGATTGAAGCGGTACTTCCTGCCCAGCACCTCGTAGACTCGTGCCTCTACCGCCGCGGTGCGCGAGGCGTCCGCCGTCCGGTAGACCAGGTTCGAGACGAAGCGCGAGCCGAAAAGGGCTGCGTGCGTGCTCGCCGGAATGAACACCCGGTCCTCGTCGCGCGAGTTGTAGGAACTGTTCTGGATCTTGGGCTGGAGCACGCCGATGACGGTGAATGGGGAATCCCCGATCCTGACCTGTTCGCCAACGGGATCCGCGTCGCCAAACAGGACGCGGGCGACCTCGTCGCCGAGGAATACGACGCGGCGGCGCTCCGCCTGATCCCGCTCGTTGATGAATCGGCCGCCCGGAAGCGGGAAGATGTTCCGCATCTCGCCATACACGGGATGAATGCCGGTGATATTCGGATTGACTCCGTTCCGGCCGCGGCGGACGGGGGCCTCGCGCGTCGAGTACTCCGGGCTGATCATCGTGATGTCGGGAATCTGGCGGGCGAGGATCCGGGCATCCGCTTCGCGCAGCCGGATCGTTCGGCCCTCCCTGAACCCCGCGTGGGCCAGCGTGGTGCGTCCGCCGAAGAGCACGACGATCCGATCGCCCAGCCCGTGAAACCGCTTGAGCGTCTGCCTTTCGAGCCCGACCGAAAAAGCGAGCAGAACGACCACCGCCACCGTGCCCCAGGTGATCCCGAGTATGGTCAGGACCGTGCGCAGACGCTGAGCGGAAAGATCCGACCACAGTTGCCGGACCACGTCGGCCAGCCTCACGGCGTCTCCAGTTACCCGCGGCCCTAGGTGATCTCGCGCCGCGGGGGCTCCATGACGCGCTCGCCCTCCGCCAGGCCGTCGAGTACCTCGACGCTTATCCCGTCGCTGAGACCCGTCCTGATCTCGCGCTCCTCGGTCTCCTCGGGCCCCACGCGAACCGTGACGAACGCTCCGCCTTCCTCGAACCTGACCACGCGCTCCGGGATGATCAGGATGTCCGAGCGGCGCTCGATGATCACCTGGGCGTTGGCCGAATAGCCCGCCCTCAGCAACGTGCCCTCCGAGGGCAGGACCGCGATTTCAACCGGAAAGATGGTCGCGTTCTCCTCGTCGCGTCCCGTGAGCGAAATCCTCGTCAGCCGCCCCTCGAGGCGCGCGTCGGGAAGTGCCCCGATCGTGACCTCGACCGGCATTCCCTCCGCCAGCCGGCCCACATCGATTTCATCGACCGTTCCGCGAAAGAGCAGTTCGTCCATCTCGGCCATCGTCATGAGGACGGTCCCTTCCTGGAACGTCGTGAGCGGGACCACCGGATCTCCGATTTCCACCATCTTCTCGAGGATGAAGCCCTGGATGGGGCTCTGGATGACCGTCTCCACGGCCTCGTCTCCGATTGTCACGCGGCCTTCGGAGAGCAGGGCCAGGCGCTCCCGGGCGATCTGGAGCTGGAGCGAGACCTCGCTGAGCGAGTATTCGGCGTCCTCGAACTCCTGTTCCGATGCGAGGTCCCGGTCGCGCAACTCAGCCAGCCGATCGCGACGCCTCTCGAGTTGCTGCAACTCGATCTCGCGCAATTCGATGTTGCGGCGCGCCTCGACCAGTTCGATCGGTGTCGGGTTGGGCTGGACTTCGAGCAGAGGCTCACCCTGCCGGACGTATTCGCCTGGCTCCTTGAACATCCGGCGCACGACGCCCGCGAGTTGCGACTTCACGCTAACTTCGACGAGCGGTTCAATGCGTCCGACCGCGAGGGCGCGGTCCACAATCTCACCCCTCTCCACAGCGACGGCGTCCACCTCCGTATCGCTGCCGCCCGCGGCCGTAACCACTGCGAACGCCGAGGCTCCCAGGCCTCCGACCACGATCGTGCCGACAACCATCTTCGTGCCTGTTCTCATGCGACCGGTGACTCCCCGCCTGATTCGCGCCTGGAGCGACCCGCCCGCCCGCTGCAGGAGGGCTCGCGCACTCTGGAAAGCGTACGGAAGTAGTCGGGGGGTTGGTTTCGCTGTGCGCCGGGGGATCGGCACTTGCGCGGGGGACTTCGGTATGGTGAACGTCGAGACCCGAGTGGACCCAGGGAGGAGGAAAAGTGGCCAGGAATACTCTCGGGGCGTTGGCCCTGTTGCCATTCTGGATGAACTCGGCGGCGGCCCAGGAGTTTCCGCCGGGATACGTCGACCCCTATCCCCTCCTGGCGGCTGCCGCCGAGGAAATCGGGGAAGCGAATCTCCGCTGCATCACCTTTTCCGGCAACGGATACAGCGGAGCCGTCGGTCAGACGTTCGAGAACGCGGTCAACGTGGACTGGCCGCGGATCGGCGGACTGAACAACTACACCCGAAGCATCAACTGGGAGACCCGGACCAGCGTCGAGACCTTCGACCGGGAGCCGGGCATCAGTCCGGCCGCGTGGAAGTACGGCGTGGGCTGGGAGGGGGGCACGCCGACTCAAACGCAAACGCGGCAGACCCATGTCGTGAGCGGCGACAAGGCCTGGCACATCGACGGGGACGGCGAGCCCGTGGCGGTTCCGCCCGATCTCGCGGAACTGTACCAGCTCGATCTCTGGCTCAATCCTCCCGGCTTCATCAAGGCCGCCCGCCTGCCCGGGGCCGATCCCGTCGCCTTCTGGCGGTGGGAGCAGATCGAGAAGGGCCGGGACGGGAATGTGGTCCGCCCCGAGAAGATGCACGTCGTGGCGATCACGATGTTCGGCGAGTATCGCGTGGACGCGACGATCAACCCGCAGAACCGGATCCAGCGGATCAAGACCACGGTCAACGAACCCGCGCTCGGCGACTTCAACATCGAGCACGAGTCGACGGAGCAGTTGACCTTCGGCGACGTGAAGTGGCCGATCGCGTGGCACTCCCACCATGGCTGGGACGACAACTGGCAGTTCTACCGCCAGAGCACGGGTCACAACGGCTACGGCGGCCGGTTCCCGGATGTGCAGCCCAACGTGTGCCCGGATCCGGGTCCGGTGCCTCCGTCAGTCGCGGAGGCGTCCTTCGAGACCGAGGTGACCGTCACCGAGATGGCGGACGGCGTCTACCTTCTGGGCGGGAGCCCCGCGAACAGCTACATGGTGGAATTCGACGAGTTCGTCGCCGTATTCGAGGCCCCGGGAAACGAGGAGCGGAGCCTCGCGGTCATCGAGGAGATCGTCCGGCTCGCCCCCGGAAAGCCGATCCGCTGGATCATCACCTCGCACCCCCACTTCGACCACATCGGCGGGCTCAGGACCTACGTGCACATCGGCTCCACGGTCGTCACGCACATGATCAACCTCGATTTCCTGAACACGGACGTGCTGGTCTACGAGCCCCGGACCATGAAGCCGGACATCGTCTCCATGTGGCCTCCCACGGAGTTGTCCGAGGGCTACAACTACGAGGCCGTCCAGGAGAACTATGTCATCACCGACAACTCCCGGATCCTTCGCGTCTACTACGTTCAGCCGCTGCAGCACGTCTCCGGGATGCTGATGGCCTACCTGCCGGAGGAGGGCATCGCATTCGAAGCGGATCTCTTCGACACGCATGAGCCCCCGCGGCCGGCCCAGTTGCCGGCGATGCGGAGCTTCCACAACCAGATCGAGAGGATGGGGCTGGAGGTGTCCACCGTAGCGCCCGTACACGGGGAGCCGGTGCCCTGGTCGGAGTTCGTGGCGGCGCTGAATGCGCTCGAGGGGAGGGATTGACGGGCAGGGTCACCGGAGGACATGTGAGCACACTGAGGGTCGAGTATCCGGGTCCCGGGGCGCCGACAGGACCTGGGGCACCGCCCGGCCCGGAGGCGGGGCGCCGGCGTAACAGAACGAAACCGCGGCGTTTCCTCGGCAGTGTCGTGCGGTGGAGCGTGACTGCTGTTCTGCTTGCGGTGTTGCCGTTCATCATCCTCGTACGTGGAGGCGTCTTCGCCTACCAGCAATGGGGGCTGGGGGCATGGCCCTCGCTGGCCGTCTCGACAGCCGCCACCGCGCTGCTCCTGGCGTGTTACGCGTGGGCCGCAAGTCGGCGCCTGGGGGCAGGGAAGTGGATCAGGAAGTTCGCGGTTCGGGTCGCGGCCCTTGCCGCCGCCGCGTTCGTGCTCTACTCGCTGCTGGTCATCGCGGGCGGAAATGTGAAATCGGAAGAGGTGCGAGCCGAGTACTCGGCCCTTCATCCCCTGTTGCGGATGGGCGTATCGGTCTTCGTCCTGGCTGATGCCGACGCCGTGATCACCGATGCCGATCGCACGCCCGGGTTCTACGCGCGCGCCGGGGTCCCGGCCAACGAGTCGTCACTGCACTTTCGCCAGGACGACGGATTCGTCCACGCGCTGGATCTTCGCACCATCAACCGGCCCGAATGGCGGAACCTGGCGGCCGAACTGGCGTTCCGGGCGATGGGCTTCCACACCCTCCGCCACGTGGGCACGGCCGACCACCTGCATGTGTCGTTGAGGTTGCCGGGCTAGCTGCTGCCGGGGCGTGGCAGCCCTCCTTCCAGACCGTTTTCGGCCATCGGCCGTCTGCGTGCACACTTGAGCCTGAACCTCTTCGTCGCTGCCGGAAGCCCGTAGAAGGCCATCTTCATCTCGTAGTCCGGCGGGTCCATCTCGACATCGAGATGGTGCAGGATCGTCGCGAGCGCGAACATCAGGTGGGCGTCCGCAATGGCGCTGCCCAGGCAGCGGTGGGTACCGAATCCGAACGGCATGTAAACGCCGGGCTGCCGGTGCTCGGCGCGCTCCGGAAGGTACCGGTCGATGTCGAATCGGCCGGGATTCGGGAAGAACTCGTGGGAATGGTGGGGCGCTGCAATCGGAAGAAAGAGCCGGGTTCCCGCCGCAATTGTGAAGCCGCCGAAATCGAATGTGTTGACCGCGTGCCGGAAGACGGAACCGAAGGGATTGTACATCCGCAGGGTCTCGAGCACGGTCCGCCTGGTGACGTCCAGGGCGTTCATCTTCTCCGGGTCCGGTCCTTCGTTCGCAAAGAGTGCGTCCGCCTCTTCACGAACGCGCTCAAGGACATCGGGGTGCTTGAGCAACAGGTACATGGCGGAGGTTCCGGTGCTGGCGGTGGTGTGCAGACCGGAGAAGATCGGTCCCAGACAGGACACCCTCAGTTCGTGTTCGGGCAGGAACTGGGGGTTGGCACGGTGCAGCTCTAGCATCACGTCCACCACATCTCCCTCGCCGTCCCTGCCTCCTTCCTCGTCCAACCGCGCCCGCAACATGCCGTCGAAGATGTCGAAGAAACCGGCCTTCGCCCGCCTTGCCTGCCGGGTGCGCGCCATGAAACGCGGCAGCGCCCGGATCACCCTTGAAGCGATCATTCGGCGGAGGAAGAAATCCAGGTCGCCGACCTCGCTGTCGGACATCAGGTGGCCAGTGCATGCCAGGCCGATCGACTTGGCCGTCAGTCGACTGAACGCCTCGATGGCGACTGTTCTTCCGTTCTCCGGGAGCTCGCCCAGGACGATATCCCGAATCGCGGGCAGTCGGGCCAGGAATCGATCGCCCGAGAACCCCGAGGAGATGGCCTTGCGGAGCTTGAAATGCTCTTCGCCGTCCATGCTCAGGATAATGCGCTGGGCATCCATGCTCTCGAAGAAGGGGGTGTACGTGCCATGGCTTCGAAACAGTGACCGGCCGTGCTTCTGGGAGAAGCGGTTGGCCTCCGGCCCCGCCAGAACCGTCAGTTCACCCACCAGATCACGGACCCTGAAGACAGGTCCCAGGGATCGGTAGTACTCGGCGAGGGGTTTCGCCGGGAGGGGGCGCAGGCGAAGCGAGTGCCCGATCAACGGAAGCGCCCCGGGCGCCATCGGGGGACGCCTGCGGGTCTGGGTGGCCTGGTCCAGGAACGCCCTCCGCAGCAACTCGTCCTCGGCTGCCGGCTTTCTGATGGTGAGAATCGCGTCGCGGACGGACCGTCCAAGGAGATCCAGGCCACGGACGAGGGCGATGCGTTCCCGCCGCTCGACAAGCTCCGATTTCGAGAGCATCCTCTCGAAGATTCGGCACGCATCGACCAATGCTATGAGCATGGTCTCGTCCGGCGTCGGGATATCTTCGCTGAAGATGATGTTCATGACTCGCAGAGCCACGTCCTGGCCCTCGGGCAGGGCGACGCCGGGATAACGCCGCGTCCGGCTCACCTGCTCAGCAACGAAGATCGTCCCGCCCGGATCCCTGGTGACGATGCCCCTGTCGATCAGGCGCGCCGCGGCGCGGCGGCGCACCTGATTGGCGATCTCCGGTGCGGAGAAACGTTCGATCCAGTAGACGGTGTCGGCCTGGACTTCGGCTTTGGAAATGACCGCCAGCAGGGGATCCAGTATGTCGTCTCCCACCGGGGCCGCATCCACCACCGTCAAGTAGTCCAGGTCGGTATCGATGCGGTGCTCCTTCGCAAGGTCCATCAGCACCGCGCCCGCGAAGGCGTACCTCATGTTCCGGTCGTTGATGTTGACGAGTCCCCCCCGCTCCCGGTCCAGCAGCAGAACGTGAAGTTCCTCTGCGAGCGTCAGGGGACGATGGAACCGCTTCTCCTTCATGGCCTCGAACCGCGGGTTGAGCAGGCGGTCGGGCGGTACGGAAAGCGGCGAGATTGCAATTGTCGCGTATTCGTCACCATAACACAGGGTGACAGGCCCGGAAGCGGCGTGTCAATGGTTCCACGCGTGATAAAATGATACTTTCGCCCCCGCGTCTGCGGCTTCCATAGTCAGTGACCCCGTTTTGGGCGTGACGGGACGACCCGACTCAGGTGGAGGTGCGAACGAGATGCACGTTTCTCTCGCGCTCGCGGCCATCACGCTCATTGCCTGGCTGGGCATCGCGTTCGCTGTCATGTACAGCGAGATCAAGCTTCCCCGTCTGGACGAAGTCCCACCGCCGGACCCGGACGACCCCCCGCTTCCCCGTCTCTCGATCATCGTCGCCGCCAGGAACGAGCAACGTGCCGTGGAAGGGGCCCTTCGGTCGCTTCTCGCCCTGAACTACCCGGACCACGAGGTGATCTTCGTCAACGACCGCTCCAGCGACCGCACGGGAGAGATCGCCGAACGGCTGAGCAGCGAGGACGCCCGCCTCAAGGTGTTGCACATCGACGCACTTCCGCCGGGATGGTTCGGCAAGAATCACGCGGTCTACCGTGGTGCCGAAGCGGCGACGGGCGAAGTCCTCCTCTTCACTGACGCGGACGTGGTCTTTGCCCCCGACGCGGCAGCGTGTGGCGTGCGCTATCTTGTCAGGGAACAGTTCGATCACCTCACCGCATCGCCCCGCCTCACGGTCACCGGCACCGTGCTCCAGGCGTGCATGATTGCGGGCCAACTCCTGATGGGAACCAGGCAGCGGCTCTGGAAGGTGCAGGATCCCCGGAGCTCCGCCCACATCGGACTCGGGGCCTACACAATCATGCGCGCCGACTCGTACCACGCTGTCGGGGGACACAAACGGGTCGCTCTCCGGCCCGACGAGGATATCCGGCTGGGCCAGGTAATGAAGATGTCGGGGATGCGATCGGCCTTCCTCAAGGGAGAGGCGCTTCTCGAGTGCCCCTGGCACTACTCGGTTGGCAGCTTCGCCAGGGGAATGGAGAAGACCTTCTTCGCAAACCTGGACTACAGTGTCCTGACAGCCACGGGTGTCACTGCCACACTTGTCTGGCTCGCTGTCGCGCCTCTGGTGCTGGCACCGCTGCTCCTGTCGACCGACCACGCCCTTGCCGGGGTTCTCTTCGCGGCCTGCCCGATCATCTACTGGCTGGTGGCCACGGTTCTCGCGCGCGCAAACTCCTACCCCTGGTGGACCGCCCTGCTCGTGCCTCTCGCGCTCCTCATCGTCGTATACGTGGTGTGGCGCTCGACGCTGCTCACCATCATCCGCGGCGTCGCCTGGGGCGGGCCGCCGATCCCGCTTTCCACGCTGCGCGCGGCGCGGATTCGGAAGCGGAACTGACCGGCCGAACGGAGCACACCTCTTCCTCGGCGGTCTTGCGGCGTCCGCTCAGGCCTCGGCGCCCTCTCCCACGATCGTGGACTGGACCGCGAGGAGTGCCGGCACCACCAGCATGAGGAGCGCGGTGGCGATCAGGATGCCGAACCCCACGGACGCGGCCAGCGGAACGAGGTGTTGCGCGTGCGTGCTGGTCTCGAAGACCAGCGGCACGACACCGACGAAGGTGGTGAGGGAAGTCAGCAGGATGGGCCGAAAGCGGTCCTTCGCGCCCGCAATGATTGCCGCTCGCGCCGGAAGCCCCGACGCCCTCAGGTCGTTGATGAACCTGATCATCAACAGCGAGTCGTTGACGACCACGCCGCTCACGCCGATCAGCCCGTAAATCGACCAGATGCCCAGGCTGAGGCCAAGAAGCATGTGCCCTGCCACCGCGCCCACCGCCCCCAACGGGACCGCAGCCAGGATGATCAGCGGCTGCGAGTAGGAACCGAAGGCGATCGCCATGAGCGCGTACATGACAAGCAAGGCCAGGGAGAACCACTTGCCGAGAGTGGCATTGGCCTCGTCCTGCAGCTTCCGCAGGCCGCCGACGGCATACCAGAACTGGCCGTCCTCGACCGACAGGCGCTCCAGGATGCCGTCCTCGAGACTTCGATGGACCTGCGCGCCGGTCGCGAGCACCGGATCCAGGTCGGCAGTCACCGTGACGGCGCGCCGTCCGTCCATCCGGTGTATGGTGGCCGAGGACCTCGCGAGCCTGGCCGACGCCACCTGCCCCAGCGGGACCTCGCCGCCAGGCGTGCTCAACAGGTAGCTTTCCACGTCGACTGCGGAGTTGCGCTCGTCCTCGGGCAGGCGCACGTAGACCCCCACGTCTTCGCGCCCGCGCTGCACCCTGAGAGCTTCCGCTCCGAAGAAGGCCGCGCGCACCTGAGACGCGAAATGGCCAACCGTCAGATTGAGGGAGCGGGCTGCCGGCTTCAGCTCCAGCTGCAGTTCCCTGGACCCCTCGTCGAGGTTGCTGCGAACATCGAAGACGCCGTCGATACCGTTCAACTCGGTGACGAACTCGTCCGCGATGACGGCCAGGCGGTCGGGGTCCGGATGCGAGAGGTGGAAGTGAACGGGCAGTCCGAGCGTGATCAGGTTCGAGGAAACCGACAGGGCTTTCGCATCGGGCAGAACCCCGACCTCTTCCCGCCACAGCCGCTCGAAGGTGGAAGGCGCGATGTCGTGGCGCTCCCAGTCGATGAGCTTGAACTGGACCGCCCCCAGGTGCCCGCGGGCGGCCTCGACTGCGTTGCCGCCCAGGGGATCATAGAGCGCCGCCAGCCTCCCGATCGTCACGGCGACGCCGACCTCCAGGGGTTCCGCCTCCGCACCGCGCTCCTGCTCGATCCGCTCCAGCGCGCGATGCCCCGCGGCCTCCAGCTGCGCCGCGACCGCGGATGTCCGCTCCCCCGGCGTGCCGACCGGCATTTCCAGGTTGGCGGAGACGACATCGCCCTCGATAGGGGTCATGAACTGGTTGGGAACCACGCCCGCACTGACCATCCCCATCGTCACCACCAGCAGGCCGGCGGCAGAGGCGAGCGCGACGGCGGGCTGGTCGACCGCGAGTCGCAATCCACGGTCCAGGGGGCCGTCCACAACCCGTTTGAGCAGGAGATCGACGTTTCCCCGCACACGGCGGAGCCCACCGAACAGCCGGCCTTCGCCCGATGCGTCGGGCGGGGGCAGGTGGGACAGGTGATTCGGCAGTATCAGCAGGGACTCCACCAGCGAAATCAGGAGGACCGTGATCACCACCAGCGGAATATGGCGACCGAGTTGAGGCCCGGCGCCCGGCAGCAGCGCCGCGAACGCCGTCACCGTGGTGAGCACCGAGTAAAGGACCGGCGCACTGACCCGCCGGGTTCCCCGGATCGCCGCCGCCGTGCCGCCGACTCCGCGCTCTCGCTGCGAGAAGACGCTCTCGCCCACGACAATCGCGTCGTCCACGACGATGCCCAGCGCAAGGACGAGCGCCATCAGGGAGAACATGTTGACCGAGACGCCCAGCAATTGCATGAACAGGAACGTTCCGATGAACGAGACGGCCAACCCCACGGCCACCCACAGGGCGAGGCGGACCTCGAGAAACAGGGTGAGCGCCGCCAGCACGAGAGCCAGCCCCAGCAAGGCGTTCTTGATCATCAGGCCCAGTCTTCCCGAGACCTCAACCGAGTCGTCCTTCCAGATCTCGACGTTGACGCCCGGCGGAAGCGCGGGCAGGACTTCGGCTGCCAGATGATCGCGCACGGCCTCCGCTATCTCGAGGACTTTCTCGCTAGAGGTGCGGTACACGTCGATTTCAACCGCCCGCTGCCCGTTGTAGCGCACGCTGAGATCGGTGTCCGCGAACCCGTCCCGCACCGTCGCGATCTCGCGCAGGCGAACCGACGTCCCGTCCGGGCGCGTCAGGACGATGATGTCCTCGAAGTCCCCCTGGTCGTAGTTCCTCCCGAGCGTGCGGACGAGGATCTCTTCCTCGCCCGTGGAGATCCTGCCCGCGGACAGCTCCATCGAACCCTGCCGCACAGCCGAGGCGACGTCGTCGAGCGTGAGACCCAGCGCCCTCAGCCGCCTTTGCGGCACTTCGATGGAGACTTCGTACCGCCGCGCGCCGCTGACTTCGGCCAGCGACACCTCCGGAAGTGACGAAATCCCATCTTCGATGGCGTAGGCCAGTTCCTTCAGGGTGCGCTCCGGCGCGTCACCGTAAACGAGAAGGCGAATCACATTCTGGCGACTCGTGATCTCGCGCACCTGGGGTCGTTCGGCTTCCTCGGGGAAGGTGATGATGCGATCGACCTCGGCCTTGACTTCGTCGAGCGCGCCATTGATGTCGGTGCCCGGCTTGAACCGCGCGATGACGGACCCGAAGCCCTCCGAGGCGGTTGCCTCGATCCAGTCCAGGCCCTCCACTCCCCGGATCTGTTCCTCGATTCTCCGGACGACCGACTCTTCGACCTCCCCGGGCGTCGCGCCGGGATACAGGACAAGGATCTGGACCTGGTCCAGAGACACATCCGGAAGCACCTCCTGAACCAGGTTTCCGGCTGAGGCCAGGCCGGCGAGGACCAGAAACAGCATGAGGACGTTGGCGGCAACGCTGTTGCGCGCCATGAACGCAATCGGCCCGGGCCGGCCGCCAGTCACGATCGGCTGATCGGCTCCCCCGGCGTCACCGGCCATCGACCGGCCTTCCTGCCAGTCCGGGGAATGCACGTCGTACAGCGAGGTCGGGAGCTTCTTGAAACGCAGCCACGGGATCACCTTGCGGCGCTGGGCGGGAAAAGGGAAGGTGTCCGCCCGTGCATTCGCCGTTCAACTCCGAGGGCTCGGGCTCCTCAGGCCGTCCCGCCGAGATCGAGGTCGCGTTTGTCAGCCCATCGGCGGCAACCCATCTTCACCGGCGTCATGTCCGAGCCCGCCACCTACGTCGCCGTCGTGAAGGACGAGTGCGAGACCTGCCACCTGGCGGTGCCCGTCCTCGCCGAGATCCACGAGGCCGGCCATCCGCTGACCATCTACTGGCAGGACGACGGCGGATTCCTGGGCCCCGGCCTCGCCGCCGCCGCCGTGGACGACCGCGCCCTCGAGCACTCCTTCCACCTCGCCGTCGAGACGGTGCCGACGCTGATCCGGCTGGAGGGGGATGCGGAAACCGGCCGCACGGTCGGGTGGAGTCGTGAAGACTGGCGGGCGCTCACGGCCATCCCCACGCTGGGCACGGGACTGCCGCTGTATCGGCCCGGCTGTGGCTCCCGCTCGGTGGAGCCGGGGGTCATGGAGGCTCTGCGGGTGCGCTTCGGCGAAACCGGAATCCGCGCGCGCACGGTCGAGGTCGCTTCCGGCGCCGACGCAATCGAGGCGTGCTACGACCGCGGCTGGAGCGACGGCCTCCCGGTCGTTCCGCCGACGCCCGAGCGCATCCTGCGCATGCTGGGCGGCACGCGCCGCGATCCGCACGAGGTCATCGGCGAGATTCCGCCCGAGCTGGCGCCCTGCACCGTCGAGAAGGTCGCCATTAATGCGGTCATGGCCGGGTGCCGCCCCGAGTACATGCCGGTCGTGCTGACGGCTCTCGAGGCCGCCCTGGATCCGGGATTCACCCTGCACGGCGTCACCTGCAGCACCTGCTTCTCGAGCCCGGTGATCATCGTCAACGACCCCATCGCGAAGCGCATCGGCATGAACTCGGGACTCAACGCGCTCGGACAGGGGAACCGGGCCAACGCCACCATCGGCCGCGCGGTGAACCTCGTGGTCCGCAATGTGGGCGGGGGACGGCCCGGCGAAATCGACCGCGCGACGCTGGGATCTCCAAGCAAGTACACGTTCTGCTTTGCGGAGGATGAGGGCGACGATGGCTGGGAACCGCTGGCCGTCTCGCGCGGAATCGCTCCCGGAAGGAGCGCGGTGACGGTGTTTGCCGGTGAAGGGATCCAGGGCGTGACTGACCAGAAGGCGCGCACGCCAGGCGAACTCACCCGCTCCCTGGCCATGGGGCTGCAGGCGGTGGGACACCCGAAGCTGTGCGAGTGGGCCGCGGCCGTTCTGGTCCTGTCACCCGAGCATTACGCCATCTACCGCGAGGCGGGGTGGGACCGAAGCCGAATCACCCGCGCGCTCCAGGACGCGCTGCTGCTCCCGGGCGAGAAGGTGGCGGCGGGCGCCGACGGCGTCGCCGAAGGAATGCCCCCCTCCCGGGTGGGCCAACGCATCCCCAAGTTCCATCCCGGCGCCCTTCTGCTGTTGCGAGCCGGCGGGCCCGCCGGGCTGTTTTCGGCCATCCTTTCGGGCTGGCCGGGAGGACGCTTGTTCGAGGAATCGCACCCCGTTACCCGAGAGATTACCGAATGACCGAATCCACCATCACGCTGCACGATCCCACCTCCGAGACCGCGCCCGCAACGCGTCCGCGGTGCAGGCCCCCGGCGTCGCTGGACGGCGGGACGGTGGCGCTCTTCGACATCGGCAAGTCCCGCGCCAACGAATTCCTCGACTGCCTCGAGGCACGGCTCCGCGCCCGGGGGATCGCCACCGCGCGCTTCGCGAAGCCGACCAACGCCAAGCCCGCCACGAACGCGATCCTGGACGACATCGCCGCCGGCGCCGACGTGGTCGTGGAGGCGCTTGCCGACTGAGGGTCGTGCGTATCGTGCGGTCTGCACGACATCAAGACCCTCGACGATCGCGGCCTCCCCGGTCTCCTGATCGCCACCACTGCCTTCCGCGAGGCGGCCTCTTTCCAGATCCCCTCGCTCGGCTTCGAGCCGGAGATCGTGTGGGTGCCCCATCCAGTCCAGAACCGCCGCCCCGAGGAACTCGAGCAGCTCGCGGAGGACGCGCTGGACGCGGTGCTGCGGGGGCTGATGTCCGGGGGCGAGGGATGATACTATAGCGGGGCGACTGATGATACTATGAGAGCTGCCACGGACGCAGCCGTTCGGCCGGCCTCCGTCAGCGCACCTCCACCACCGCGCCAGCCTCGGGATCTCCCAGCTGCTGACGCACATGCCGCAGCGTCTCGGCGTAAAACCGCCCGAGCTCGTCTTCCCGTGCCCGAACGTCGCTTACCATGACTCCGAGGTAGATGATCGGGCCGGGCTGGTCCGTGGCCGCGAAGAACTGCGGTTGGATGATCCCGGCGGAGACGATCCGATCGTACTCGTGGAGTGATTCCTGAAGGGCATACGTGAGGGATAGCGTGGAGAGAATCGGCAAATCGAAGTGCCGCACGGCTTCGGTCACGCTGGCCAACTCCCACGCCGTACTCCTCAACGGCGTGAGGCCGAGTCCTTCGGGCAGTGCTCCGCTGATCGAGATACTCTGGCGTTCGCCTGCTTCGGCAGCCCGCTGATTCTCGACGAGCCCCGGCAGGATCTCGTCGTGATAGGCCATGCGACGGTCGAGGGTTACCGTGTTCTCGGCGATTTCCGCGGCCAGGGCGTAGAGCGTCTCGTTGACGAGTTGGCGCTGGTCGATGTTGGTCATCCACTGATCGAAGCCGAGGGCGACGAGCACGCCGACGACGATGACCACGAACTCGAGCGCAAGACGGCCGAAGGGGATGCGCTGGGTCGCGCGACCTCGGCCCGGTGCGTCGCCGGGGGCTTCGGGAAGCTCGCTTTCGTCGGCGTTTCCGCGCGGCGTCTGCGTTTCCGTGGAGCTGTCTTCAGGCATTACCTGCAAGCCTCTCGCCGTCCTGGGTGATTTGGGGGATCGCAAGGCGCGTGGTGTCGCGTGCAGCGCGTCAGTCACGATGTCACCGGGGCGGCGCGACGCTACGAGGTCGAACCATGCGGTGTTCCAGGACGGGTGACAAGGCCGTCCGGCGACTGGAGGGGATGCCGCTTTCCACGTCTGCCGCGACGGACTAGGTTCCGCCATTCCACGGTGAGAGGCTCGACTAAATGACCCGCATACTCCTTCCAGTGTGCCTCGCGGCACTGTTCATCGCGGGACACGGTCATGCCCAGGAAACGATCGAGCTTCCGGGGGAGGACCGGCCTTTGGTCCTGGAACTCTCGGAAGTCTACCGCATCGGGTCGGCCGCTGCGGTCGCCGACTGGGAGCTTCTGAACGTGGTTGGGGGCGCGGGCTTTGACGAGGCCGGGAACCTGTACTTCCTGAACTCGCCTCATCGCGTGGTCGCGGTCGACCCTGCCGGCAACTTTCTGGGCCAATTCGGCCGTGCCGGCGGGGGTCCGGGCGAGTTCGGAAACCCGCGCCAGCTGGATGTCCTGCCGGGCGGGCGAGTCGTCGTTACGGACGTAAGACGCCTGGCGTTCCATATCTTCGGCCCCGAAGGCGTGTTCGAGCGATCGGTGAGGATGGCGTCCGACGTGCCGGACCGCGATTTCCTGCGGGATATCCTCTATTGGACAAGGTCCGAATCGTACGGAGCCCGCCCCGCCCGCGAGGGCGCAGCGATCCTTTCCGACGGCTTTCGCAAGATCATGCGCACCGACCTGTCGTCGGACGAGGCGCGAGTCGAGCCGTCGGTGGAGGCATGGGCGCCCCCGGGGACCGAAGCGAGGTTCGGGAGTCTGGCGGAGGTGGCAGGCGGCCCATTGTGGGGGTTCGTGCCGCCGCTGCTCTTCGACGCGTTGCCGGGCGGTGGAATTGCGTTTTCGGACTCGTCCGCGTACGCGATCAAGGTCACCGGGCCATCCGGCCAGGTGGTGCGGATCCTGCGCCGCCCAATCGTCCCGCAGCCGGTCACCAATCGACTCAGGCGGGCGGAGATAGACCGCCAACTGGCGGAATTGAGGCCGGACGACGACCCGGGGCTTGGTGGCGTCCCGCCGACCGCCAGGGCGATGGTGGCGGGATTCCGCTCGGGCCAGGTGCGAGCGATCGAGGAGATGCAGTTCTTTCCGGAAGTGCCGGTGCTGTACGCGTTGCGCACCACCTGGGAAGGCAATCTCTGGGTTCAGCGACGCGGGGAGGAACCCGACGTCGACCTCGGACCGATTGACGTCCTCACACCGGGTGGCCGCTATCTGGGCACGCTCGACGGGCGGATGCGGATGCCGGACGAGTTCGGCCCCGATGGCCTCGTCGCCTTCATCGAAAAGGATGAATACGATGTCCCGGTCATCGAGGTGAAGAGGCTGCCGCCGGGAATCCGCTGAGACGGCGGTTCCCACGGCAAGGCGAAAAGGGAGAATGAAAGGACATGACTCTTTCCCAGCGTTGCATCGTCTTTCTCGTGGCAGCGCTCGTGATGCCCGCAGCCAGTGCCGGGCAGCAGACTTGCGTCGACCGCAACCTGCTTTACCGCCTCGACGGGAATGACCTCGTTTGGGACGATGTGAGGGCGGTCGACACCAACGATTCTCTTCTGGTCGTGCTCACTGAGTCCTATCCGGCCGTCCACCTCTTCGATCTTGCCGACGGCCGCCGAAGGGGAAGTTGGGGACGGAGCGGCGAAGGACCCGGCGAATTCCAGTCAGCCTCTGGAGTTGTGCTGGTGGGCCGCCATGTCTATGCGCTCGACGGCAATCAGGGACGGTTGTCCATCTTCGAGTTCACGGGCGACCTGGAGCGTACCGTGTCACTTCGAGACTTCGGAATGCCTCCCAATTTCCCGCGCTGGCTCCATCGGGCCGGGGGGGACACGGTTCTGTTCGGGGTGTCCGTGCCCATGGGCAACGAGAGGTCCATCATTGCACGATCCTTCGGAGCCAGCGCCGACGAAGATCCGGTTGGTCAGGAAACGGTGATCACGTACCCCCAGAGGACGGCCGACCTGCGTCTCACCGCACCGGGAGGGCCGGGCCTCACTCTTTCGCATCCTTACTCGCCGACTCCGCAATGGACCCCCGTTTCCGGGGGCGTGGCGTTTTGGCGCGGGCCGGACCCGGAAGTCAGGATTCTGGGTTTCGACGGCGCGCAGATGTCGGTGGTTTCGCTCGCCCTTGACGACCGTTTCGAGGTCACCGGGGAAGACCGGGAATACTGGCTTCAGAACGCCATTCCGCAGGAGATCTTCGGGCAACGGGGCGTGTTCGATCCCCTGAGAGAGGTAGCACGGCGAACCGTCGACTTTCCCGGATACCACCCAACGGTGTTCGAACTCCTGGGCGGACCGGACGATCTCCTGTGGGTGCGCCGGACTCCGGACGGGCGGAACCAGGTTTGGGACATCGTTGATGCCCGGGGGCAACCGGCCAGCCGGATCACGTTGGCTCCGGATCAGGCCCTAATGGCCGTTATCCCGGACCACCTGCTGCTGAAGGTGACGGATGCACTCGGCGTGGAGTCGGTTGAGGTTCAGCAATGCAGTGCTGTGCCGGGGGCCTGAACCGGTGGTGATTGGGGTTCATGATCATCGCGGGTGCCGTTTGGGGCGTCGGGATCGGTACGAGCTTCTCGGCCATTCTGGCGATCGCGGCGCGCGGCCGCTCGCTGGACGAGCTTTCCTGCTCGCGGGTCGCTTCGGTGGGCGTGCTGGGCGGCCTCCTGCTTGCAGGACTCGTTGTGGGCGGCAGTTGGGGCGACTGGCCCAACGGGGCCGCCATCGTCCCGTTCAGCATTCTCCCACTCCTTGGTGCGGGTGGAGGCGTGGCCAGCCTGCTGGTCGCCCGGAAGGCCGGGCGCGCGTTGGGGTCAGGTGAGGAGACGGGGTCGCTTCTGGAAGGATGAGGGGTTCGACGCGTCCGCTACGGTAGCCGTAAGTCGGCGCCTGGGGACCGACCGTGGCATCGTCGTCTCCCGTAGGTCCGTCTCCACCTACTGCTCATCGAACCTGGATGGCAGAACCGATCGGCAGACGCTTGGCGCCTGGCTGAGGTCCATTACGGGTTGAAAAGCGGCTCGGTCTGACGCACGGTGTAGCGGCGCGTAGCGCTTGAAGGGAGGGAGGAGAGATCATGAACGGCACTGGCGGCGAGCGCGTGGGCGCGATGCTGAACCCCCCGCACCTGGGCGAGCTGATCCGTGAGAGCATGGACGAGGTCGGATGGAACGTCACCGAGACCGCGGCGCACCTCGGCTGTGAGCGGGGGACCCTGTCGCGACTACTGAACGGCAAGGCGGGTGTGTCGGCGAACATGGCGCTCGCGCTGGAAGCTCTCGGGTGGGGAACGGCCGATCATTGGATGCGCATGCAGGCGAGCTACGAGCTGGCGCAGGCTCGGAGGTTGCGCGTATACATCTCGTCGGGACGAGGGGAGGACGCAAGTGACGGACACAATCACGATCGCCGTGGATGCGGATCTGGCCGACACCTATCGAGCCGCGTCGGACCAGGATCGTCGCAAGCTGGACCTCCTCCTCAATCTTCGTCTCCGTGATATCACGCGGACCGGCGAGTCCCTCCACGATGTCATGACGGAGATCACGCGAAATGCGCGGGCGCGCGGCCTGGCTCCCGAGATCCTGGAGGAGCTCCTGAGAGACTAGGTGATGCGATGCGTCTTTGACACGAACGCGATCATCAGTTCCATGCTTTCCGGGACTCCCCGCTCAATTACCTTGGATTCCTAAGCTTCCGAGGAGGACGCTGTTACTTTGGTTGACGGATCAGCAAGGCGAGCGATGATACTATGCAATGGCGAGCGATGATACCATGAAGAGCCTGCTCCAGCGGATCATGGGGTACGCGGAAGCCACGCCGGAGGCCACGCCGATCCAGGCAGAAGATCTCCTTCAATTCGGTGACCGAGCCGCCGTGAGCCGGGCGCTCTCGCGCCTCGCCCACTCGGAGCGGCTCCAGCGGATCTGCCGTGGCATCTACATGCGGCCGATCGAGACGCGCTTTGGCCTTCGCGCGCCGAGTCTGGAGCAAGCCATCACCGCGCTCGCGAGCCTTTGGGGTGAGACCATCGTGTCCAACGGCGGAGACGCGGCCAACCGGCTGGGTGTGACAACACAGAACGCGGTGCGTACCGTCTATCTCACTTCCGGCCCGGACCGACTCCTTTTTTTGGGGCTCACCGAGTCGAGTTGCGGCACGCTCCGAGCTGGCAACTGATGGCACCGAACCGAAACGCCGGCACGGTCATCCGCGCGCTCGCTTGGCTTGGTCCCAACGAAGTTGAGGAGAGCCTGGATGCCGTATTTCCCACGCTCTCGTGGGAAGATCTGAAAGAACTGCTCGCCGCGCGGGCGGTCCTGCCGCGTTGGATGGCCGAACCCATCGGTAGCCGTTTGGCTCATGGCTAAGGTTGGGTACGCGCAAGTCTCCGCTGCCGAGAGACGCAACGCACTGGATGTGGCGGCGCCGCAAGGCTTGGATCGGGAAGCGCTGGTTGCCTCCGACCATCTCATGACCGATCGCCACCGCCAACGACGAAGGCCGTGAACGCAAACTGATGTCTGAGAACGCCCTTGCAGCACGGGTCGGTAGGCAAGTTGTTCTGTCCGGCCAGTTTGACGCCCCCGTGGTCCTCGAAGATGCAAGACCGCTTGGGGCGAATGGGGCTTCGGGATTTGAGTGCCGAGTTCGGCTGGCTGACGGTACGCTTGAGGAAACTGTTATCTCTCCCGAGGAGGTCGCCGCGATTCTCGAGACGGAAGGCGGACAGACGAGTGAGGCACCCCGGCCGGTGGACGCCAACCGCCTTCGACTGCTCGTCGAATCGACCCGCATCCGTCTCGCCTACTCCTACGACCGCCAGTTTGCGGTCAGCCTGTCCGGCATCAGAACCCTGCCGCACCAGATCGAAGCAGTCTACATGAAGATGCTGCCGCAGCCGCGTCTACGTTTCCTGCTCGCGGACGACCCCGGCGCGGGCAAGACGATCATGGCCGGCCTCCTCATCAAGGAACTCAAGTTGCGGGAGGCCCTCGACCGCTGCCTCATTCTTGTCCCCGCGCCCCTGACCATTCAGTGGCAGGACGAGTTGCTGCGCTTCTTCAACGAACCGTTTCAGATCGTCCACTCGGCGAACGACCAGCAACAGCTTCTGAATCTCTGGGAGCGGGAGACCCAGATTATCTCCTCCATCGACTACGCCAAACAGGACGAGGTCCGGGAGCGCGTCTGGCAGCAGCGGTGGGATCTCATCATCATCGACGAAGCCCACAAATGCAGCGCGTACACGAAACGCTCGTCGAAGCGCGAAGACGGAATCGAGCGCACAAAACGGTATCAGCTCGCGGAGCGCCTCTCCGAACAGTGCGACAGCCTGTTGCTCCTCACGGCCACCCCGCATCACGGGGACGACGACCGTTTCGCGCATTTCATCCGGCTGCTCGACCGCGACCTGTTCCCGGAACCGCACCGTCTCGGTGAGGCGGCCAGCCAAATCCGCCACGACATCCTGAAGCTCGGAGAGGACTGCCCCTGGTCGCTCCGCCGACTGAAGGAAGACCTGAGAGACATGAGCGGCCGCCGACTGTTCCCCGACCGCCACGTCCAGACAGTGAGCTTCGACCTCGGGCCGGAGGAGTACACCATCTACAAGGCCGTGACGGCCTACATCAACGAGTTCCTGCCCCAAGCAACGGGTCGGCGCAAGAACAGCGTCGCACTGGCGCGCACCGTGTTCCAGCGCCGCCTTGCAAGCTCGATGCACGCAATCCACGAATCGCTCCGCCGCCGCCGGAAAAAGCTCGACGACCTGCTCCGCGAACTCGAGGAGCTTTCTCCAGCCCAAAGAGCGCGCCGTTTGGCGCAACTGCAAGGCCTGCTGTCCGACGCCGAACAGGACGAAGACGACCTGGATGAAGCGGCCCGCGACGCGCTCATCGACGAGGCGACCGCGGCAGCCGAGTTGGACCAGCTAAGGACCGAACTCGCCGAGCTTGCGGACCTGGTTGCCCGGGTCGGGAGGGTCCGGGAAAGCGGGCGCGATTCCAAATTGGTCGCCTTGCGGGAGTGCCTGCAACGGTCCGAGTTCGACGAACTCAAGGATGGACGCGGCAAGCTGCTTCTCTTCACCGAGCACCGCGACACGCTCAACTACCTGCGCGAACATCTCGAGGCGTGGGGCTATTCGACGTGCCAGATACACGGCGGCATGAACCCGCGCGAGCGCAAGCGAGCCCAGGAGGACTTCCGGACGACCCGCCAGATATGCGTGGCCACCGAGGCGGCCGGCGAAGGCATCAACCTTCAGTTCTGCCACCTGATGATCAACTACGATCTGCCTTGGAATCCGACCCGTCTCGAACAGCGCCTTGGCCGCATCCACCGCATCGGACAGACGCGCGACGTGTACGCGTTCAATTTCGTGGCGACATCCTCGAAAGATGGCCAGCCGGTTATCGAGGGCCGCATTCTCGAACGGCTGCTTGACAAGCTGGACCGCATGCGGGACGCCCTCGGGGACCGGGTGTTCGACGTGGTCGGCGAGGTGCTTTCCCTCAACAAGGTCAACCTGCCGGACATGCTCCGCGAAGTGGCCTACGAGCCGAGACGGCTGGACGACTATCTAGACATGATCGACCGCATCGACCCCGATCTCCTCGACCGCTACGAGGAGGCGACCGGAATCGCGCTGGCGCGCGCGCATGTCGACTTCTCGGCCTTTGCCCATGCCAACCTGGAAGCAGAGGAACGGCGGCTCATGCCGCGCTACGTCGAATCCCACCTCGTGAGCGCAGCGAAGGTGGTGGGCCTCCGCATGGAGGCAAGGGCGGACGGGCTGTGGAGAATCGAGCACGTGCGAGCCGATCTGCGTTCCGAGCGTCTCACCGCCGTGCGACGCCTCGGCGCCCCGGACGCCAGCTACCGGAAACTGACCTTCTACAAGGAGCACCTGGAACAGGATCGGCACCTCGATGCAGTGCTGCTCGGTCCCGGCCATGCCCTGTACGCCGCGATTGACGAAAAGCTAAGCGAGGCTCTTGAAGATGTCGCAGGCCGCACGGCCGTCTACGTGGACGCGATGACCTCGGCGCCGTACCGGCTGCACTTCCACGAGATCATGGTCCGTGGCCAGACGACCAAGGGCGAGGCCACAACCGTCCATGCCGAGCTTGTGGCCATCCGCGAGGAAGTCGCCGACGGCGTATCTGCCGCCGAGCGGTTCGAGCCGGTTCCGGCCGATGCACTGATCGACCTGCCGGAGCATCCGCAGCAGCCCGAAGCGCTCGCCGAATTCGACCACGGACCCGTGAGCGACTACATCAAGACGACGGTGCAGATGGAGCGCTGCGTGACAGCGCGAAACGAACGTGGCCGCTACGCGGATGTCGCCCGCGACTATCTAGTTCTCGTCCGTAATCTCGTAAGTCGCTGTCGTCATTGAAGTAACGGAACTACGAGAAGGCTAGTTTTGCTGCATTTGGGGTGTCAAAGGGTTATTTTGGGGGTGAAAGACTGTTCCAAGAGCCCCCTGGAGGCCGCG
>JAJDVR010000179.1 GCA_022826025.1 Gemmatimonadota bacterium
TAGCCCTCGTGGATCTCGCGGATGATCTCCGGGCGGGTCAGCGAGAGCAGGTCGTTGGCGCCCTTGAGCGGGCGGGGATGGTCCGCGAAGCGTTCCCCGCGGAAATCGTCCTCTCCCAGCCGGTACCGCTGAATCATCGTGCCCATCGCGCCATCGAGTACCAGGATGCGCTCGCTGAGGGCATGCATCAGCGCCGCCACGCGCCGTGTGCGGACGGATGAGCTTGTGGCCGGGACAGATGCGGAGGTGGTCATGGCGTCAGTATACTAACGGAACGCGTGTCCGATCCCGCAGGAACGAGCACCGGTTCCGCCAGGAACTTTCGGGCCGCGGGGCCGTTTACTCCGGGAGCGCATGCCGGTGCGCCGGGAACGCCTAATGCTACTCCGGGAAGGGTCATGGAAACCGTCCGCATCCCCAATCAGGCGACCTATTCGCCGATCTCGCTGACCGACCTGATGGTCGCGGCGCCGCTCGCTTCTCGCATCCTGCTCGGAGCGACGCCCCCGGGACGCGCGCTCCAGGCCGTCGCGTTGGGCGCCTACGCGGGCAGCGTGGCGGTCGACTGGTTCGCCCGGCGCAACGTGCGCGCCATCGACTTCCTGGACACCTTCGGGGCGGACGTGAAGAATCTCACGCCGATGCCCGAGGAGGAACGCGGGCGGGAAGTCGACTGGCTCTCGGAGCGGGTGAACGACGAGTACACCGCCGAGCGCATCCCGCGGGCGGAACTCGCGCGCCGGATCAACCGGCACCTGACCGACTTCATCGCCGACATCACCAGCCAGCGCGTCGAGACCAGCTCGGAAATACGTCAGTTCACCCTTGCTGGACTCGTCTTTCCCTTCGCGCTCGGCACCTGCGACATCTTCTCGGGCGACGTGTCCATCCTCCGGGACGCGGGAGTCTTCGAACCGCACATCATCGCGCACGAATTCTCGCACCGGAAGGGGTACCTGAAGGAGCTGCACGCGCAGGTGCTGGGATACCTGGCGATGGTCGGCTCGGGCGAGGCGGTGCTGGTGCAGTCGGCACGCTGCGAGCGGCTCCACCGCAATCTCTGGGTGCTGGCGGACCGCGATCCGGTGCGCTACCGGACGATGATCGAGGAAGGAGCGCTGCGCGAGGAGCTGCGGGACGACTTCATGGCGCTGCATCCCGAGGATGGACCCGCGGAGGGAACGCTGGCGCATCTGATGCGCCGCCTCTACGACGAGCGCATGAAGCTCACGGGCCAGAACGGACTCTCGGACTACGACGAGGGCTTCACGAACTTCCTGTACACGAGTGAGAGAAGGGCTGCGGAGGCATAGGGGGAAGCGGCCCGACGCGCCCGGGAGTCAGACAGGACTGCACAAACGGAAGGAACGCGATGATTGGTAGTGGCAGGATGTATGGGATGGCACTCGTCCTGGCGGTGGTGCTGGGTGGCTGTGCGACGACTCCACCGACCGAGGAGACGACCGGTTGGCTGGTCGAGAAGGTCGTGGAAGTGGCGCCGGCCGATGCGGTGCGGATCAGGAACCAGAGCGGGCCGTTCCTCGCGAGGCTGCGTGCGCAGGCGGCTGCCGAGAACATGACCATCGCGTACCAGTATCGGGGAATCACGCTCGTCAGGGTTCATCCGGACGGACGCTACATCCTGGGCCGAGGCGCAAACGACGCGCTGTACGTCCGGGAGCGCGTCCAGGAGCCCGCTACCTCGACCAGGCGCGCCCCCTGGGATACGGTCGGGACCTTCTCGATCGTCGGCTACGACCCGGAGACCGGGGACGTTGGGGTGGCCGTCCAGTCGCGAGTGTTCAGCGTGGGCAACGGCGTTATCTGGGGCGAGGCCGGGGTGGGGGTGGTGGCTACCCAGGCGGTGGTGGACGTGAGCTACGGGCCGCAGGCGCTCGCGCTCCTGCGCGAGGGGTACTCGCCCGCCGAGGTGGTGGAGCGCGTGCTCGCCGCCGATCCGAATCCCGACCCGGAGCGGTGGAGCATCGAGGGCCGCCAGTTCTCGGTGATGAACGCGCGCGGCGAGGTGGCGACCCACACCGGTCCGCGCGCCAGCGACTGGGCGGGGCACCGGATCGGCCGGTACACCTCCGCGCAGGGCAACATCCTGGCCGGGCCGGCGGTGGTGGACGACATGGTCACCGCCTTCGAGAACACCTCCGGCCACCTGTCGCAGCGACTGGTCGCGGCCCTCGAGGCCGGTCAGGCGGCGGGTGGTGATACCCGCGGCATGCAGTCCGCCGCCCTGCTGATCGTGAAGGAGGACGGCGGGGTGTGGCTCAACAACGACGTGGTGCTGCGCCTCCAGGTCGACGACCACGCGGAGCCCATCGCGGAGCTGCGCCGGCTGGTGGAGATGGCGGCGGAGCGGCGGGCGCGGCGGCGGCGGTAGATGGGCTCGATGCGGGAGGGCCAGCATCGCCCGGTGCCGTTCCTCTACCGGGTGGTAGTGTGGGTCGACGCGTTCCGCCTGAAGGTATTCTCGTGTACGGCGGTTGCTGGAGCGATAGGTTATTGGCTGACCGGCTCCGGGTATTGGGAGTTCCTGGCACTCGCAAGTCTTGTGATGCTGTTCTCGAATTGGGTCGAGCAAGTCAGTCGCTGGCAGCGGGCTCGGCCCAAGTCATGAGCGATTGCCCTTCGCCCTCCCAGGGAACCCAGGACCACAGGATGCGGAACAAACTCGGGTTGCCGTCATTCGGGCAGGCATCAGACTTGACGTTCGCCGCTGGCAGCGTAGACTAACAGTGACACCCCTTGCGGTTTCGACCGCAGGGCGCGGGGCCTCTTCGGAGGCCCCTGCTTTTTGCGGCAGGTGTCGATGCGTACCTTCGTTTACGTTGATGGCTTCAACCTTTACTACGGCGCGCTCAAGGGAAGGCCTTGGAAGTGGCTTGACCTCCCGGCGCTGTTCGCGAAGGTACTACAACCCCAACACGATATCCTGGCGGTCAAGTACTTCACGGCCCGCGTGTCAGGCACGCGCACCGACCCATCAAAGCCGCAACGGCAGGATGTCTACCTCCGCGCGCTCCAACGGCACCGACCCGAGGTTGAGGTCTTTTTCGGGCACTTCCTGAGCCACGCAGTCTGGGCGCCCCTGAAACGACCAGTGGGCGGAGCCCGCATGGCTGAGGTTATCAAGACCGAGGAGAAGGGCTCGGACGTCAACCTCGCCGTCCATCTCTTGAATGATGCCTGGCTTGAAGCCTACGACTGCGCAGTCGTAGTAACCAACGACAGCGACATCGCGGAAGCGATGCGCCTCGTCAGGCTGCAGCACGGCATACGAATCGGTCTTCTGACACCTGGAACTGGCAGATCATCGCAGCAACTCAGAGCGCATGCAGACTTCTCAAGACATATCCGGCCGAATGCGTTGGCGAACTCTCAGCTGCCGGATCCCATTCCGGACACGAACATCCGAAAGCCCCGAGCGTGGTGAGGACAACGGCTTTCCATCGTGAGTGTCGAGAGCAAGAGTGACCCCCGTCAGCGCCCCTCCACCAGCCTTCCACCCTCCACCCAGACCTCGTCTCCCACCGTCACCGTCGCGTCCGCGAAGAAGTTCCAGCGCACGTAGCCGCCCCCGACCGACCCGCCCAGCTCGGTGTTGTCGCCCAGCGACAGCCTCACCACGGCGTCCCCGTAGCCGTAGTACGGGATCCACTCCTCGCCCTCGGGAATTGCGAGCAGCGGGTTGAACCCCACCCCCAGCTCGCGGAAGGTCCGGCCCGCCTCTCCGGCTTCCTCCATCTCGCGCACCACACCGTCACGCCCGGCGTCGGCTTCCACCTCCACCACGCGGCCTCGCTCGAGGCGCAGCACCACTCCTTCCGCGCGTTCACCGCCCCACTGCGCGGGAGGGAAGGCGATCCGGCCCACCACGGTCTCCAGCACCGGCAAGACCCTCGCCGCTCCCGCCGGCAGCTCCACCTCGCGGTCGATCAGGTTGCGCGCACGTTCCGCACGCGCTGCCGACGCGTCCCCGTCCTGGCGGGTCACCGGCCGGTCGCCCACCTCGAACGAGATGTCGGTACCGGCGGGCGTCGTCACCCGCACCGTCCCGCTCCTCAGCGCCGCCTCGAAGGTCGCGAGCGCGTCGGCAAGGGCCGCGTAGTCGGTGTCCAGCACCGCCGTCTGGTAGAGGCGATCCACCCGGTCGTCAACCGCAAGCTCCTCCATCTCGAACGAGGTGGCGCCGGCCCAGTGGAAGTGAACCGTCCGTCCCCGCCCGCCCCGCAGCACGTCCTGCAGCGCGCGGTACACGTCGCCGTCCAGCGCCGGGTCCGCCGCGGCACCCGGGAGCTTGACCGCGACATCGACCGTGGCGAGCGGCTCCGCCCACCCCTCCGGCGCGGTCCCCAGGGAAGCCGCGAACTCCGCGGACCGATCCGGTGGCGAGTCCGCCCCCGCAACCGGCCCACCCACCGCAAGCACCGCCCCACGTACATCCACCGCACCCAGATCCACCCCGCCGGCCGCCCTCACGCCCGCGCGCAGCAACGGCACGATCGCGTCCCAGCGGGTGCCGCCCTCCCCGACCAGCAGGACGCGCTCACCGGGCTGCAGGTCGATGCGCGCGAGGAGGCTCGCCGAGAGGGCTTCGAAGTCGAGGGCTTCGCCGGTGGCTGCGTCCCTGCCGTCCCCCGGCGCGCACGCCGAGAGTGCGGCGATCACGAAGATCGCCATCGCGCGTGATACTATGCGATGACGGTCGATGATACTATCGCGCATGAAGCCTCCTCCCATGTCCGCCGCGGCCGCTACCCGCCCGCCCGCTCGATCATCGCCGCCACCTCCCGCATGCGCGTCGCCAGGTCCCGCACCGCCGCCACGTACACCCGCTCCCATCCCGGAAGGTCGGCCCGGTCGTTCGTCTCCAGTTCGTATCGCAGCCCCGGCAGCATCCACGACGCGTATCCGCTGAAGGGGTCGGGCGAGACGTAGATCGAGCGGCTCCACGGGCGCCCCTGGAGTCCGCGGTCGTTCAGCCACGCCTTCTCCAGCCCGATCAGCGCCCGATTCACGGCCTCGGCGGCGGCCGGGTCGACGTCCCCGGACGCGATCCAGAGGTCGCGCGCGGCCACGAGTTCGGCGGCGGCCTCGTCCAGTTCGCGCGTCGACTCGGCGAGGGCGGAGAAGTCCACGCGCAGCCCCCGCGCCCCGGCCACGTCGTTCAGCGTGCCCACGTGGGTGCGCGTGTCGGAGGCGTAGCGGGCCACGTCGTACGGGAGCACGTCGGCGTTGGCGAAGCGCAGCGCGAGGACGCCGTCCGCGCGCGCGATCATCGGTCCGTAGACGAAGTCGGTGTCTCCGAACCGCTCGTACCAGGCGAAGTTGTCGTAGTTGGAGTGGTACACGCCGCCGGGATTCCCCGACGAGAGCGCCCCGGACGGCACGCCGGCGTGCGTGTAGAAGCCGACGTGGTCCGACCCGCCGCCCAGGTTGCCCATCGCCGGCTCCTCCGCCCCGTCGGCGGTGCTCTCGCGCCACCAGTCCAGGATGGTGCCGTCCGCGCCCGGATAGGCCACGCGGCCCACCGCCTCGATGATCGGTCCCTTGAGCGAGGGCGACGACGACGCGCCGAACCGCCCGCCCGACACCGCGCCGTCGGCGTTGATGTACGCGATCGCGTTGGCCTCCAGCTCCTCGCGGAAGTGCTCCACCCACTCGGTCGAGCCGATGATGCCGTACTCCTCGGCGTCCCAGTGCGCGATCATGATCGAACGCCGGGGCCGGCACACCTCGTCCCGGGCCAGCGCGCCCAGCGCCTCCGCCAGGGTGAGGAGCATGGCGGTGCCGCCGTTGGGATCGATCGCGCCGAATCCCCAGGGGTCGTAATGCGCGCCCAGAATGAACCACTCGTCGGGTAACTCACTGCCGCGCAGCGTGCCGACCACGTTGGTCGCGCGGGTCAGCCGGCGCGGCTGGTTGACGCGCACGCGCACGGTGAGATCCGGTCCGCCGGTCAAGCGGTAGTCGAGCTCCATCCCGGCGCTCCATCCGGGCGGGGTGGCGCGCCCGGTCATGCGCGACAGGATCTTGGTCGCCGCCTCGTACCCGATGGGGAGCACGGGGATGGTGTGCAGCGCCACCTCCGACGGGTCGAGGCGCTCCACCTGGACGTCGCCGTCCAGCGGCAGCGCCGGAACGAACGGCGTGAGCGGGTCGCCCGTCCAGGGAAGGGTGAGCACCGAGCCCCGCTGGATCGTCTGTCCGTTCATCATCGGGCCGTCCGGATAGGCGTCGATATCCGAAAAGCCGGGATCGTTGAACATGACCACGCCCGCCGCCCCGCGCTCTTCGGCGAACAGCACCTTGTAGCCGCGGAAGTTTCCGCCGTAGCGCGCGATGACGACCTTGCCGGCCACCGACACGCCCATGGAGTCGAGTGCCAGGTAGTCCTCGCGCCGCCCGAAGTTGGCGTAGACCACCTCGGCCGTCACGTCGCCGGACCCCGAGTAGGCGTTCCACCCGTTGAGGAGGTCGGGATGACCCGAAAAGCGGTCCTCCGGGAGCGCGGGTTCACGGTTCGACAGCTGCATGGACACGGGGGTGACGATATGCACCTCCACGTCGTCGGTGAGTTCGGGCAGGTACACGTCGTACGGGTGACGCTCGACCTCCAGGCCCGCGCGCTCCATGGCCCCCGCCAGGTACTCGCCGACGCGCTGCTGCGCCTCCGAGCCGGCTGGGTGGGGGTTTGCGGTAATGGTGCGCAGATGCTCGCGGAACGAGTCGCTGCGGGGCAGCTCCAGGAAGCGGGCTTCGCACACGAGCTGCCCGGCGGCCCGGGCCTCCGTGAAGCCGGTGGGGGAGGGCTCCTGGGACGAGGCGGGCGTCGCGGCGGCGAGCGCGGCCGCGAACATGAGCGCGGCCAGCGCGGAGGGAGCGATGGGACGGGGGGCGGTGGAGCGGCTGGAATGGCGCATGGGTGTGCGGGGTCGGGGTGGCGGGTGCGGCGAATGGGGAGGAAAGTGCATCAACCCGCGTGGGTGCCGCCACCTCCGGGGCCGCGGGAGGCGCGCGCGATGCCCTCCGCCTTCTTCGTTACGGCCCTGGGCACCTCGGTCGGGGTTTCGCCTCCCAGCAGCTGTTCCGCGAAGTCGAGGCGTTCCTCGACCGACCCCAGGTGGTAGGCGATCTCGGTGACGTCGCGGCGGATTCCCTCGAGTTCGGCGCGGGTCGGGGCGCCGGTTGCGCTCACTCCCGGAATGCGTCGCATGAAGAACTGTGCGAGCAGGATGCCGGCCGCGCCGATCATGCCGCCGGTGACGAAGACGGACACCAGCACGATCAGGATCTCCGGTTCCATGCCCATCCGCCCCGTTCGAGGAAACCGGCGCCGGCGCCGCGGCTCGAAGCACCCGCGCGAGACTCGTTTATCGCGTGAACCCGCGGGATGGTTCCCCGACCCGGCCCCGGGTTCGCCAGGTGAGCCCGTACACCCTTGCCCCACTTTCGGCGACGGATTCACTTGTGCACCACCGCCCCCGGGCAGCCACCGTGTCGTCCCTCCATCCGAACAGAGCCCTACCATGAACGCCATCGTCAGGTTTCTCTCCCGTCCGATTTCGCCCGCGCCGCGCGCGTTTTCGCCCCTGCTCATGCTCGTCGCGCTCGCGCCGTGTCCCGCGGAAGCGGCCCCCGCCCCCGCGCCGCAGGAGTCGAGTGCGCAGGCCGGTCCGGCCAACTACGACCTCGCCGCCCGCTTCGCGCCCTACCGGATCCGCGATATGGTGCATTCGACGTCGGTCGACCCGCAGTGGATCGAGGGCACCGACAGGTTCTGGTACGAGTGGGAGAACGCCGACGGCAAGTTCTTCTACATCGTCGATCCCGGCGCCGGGTCGCGCACGCTCCTCTTCGACAACGATCGCATCGCGGCGGAGTTGACGCGCATCACCCGTGATCCGTGGGACGGGCAGCACCTGCCCATCCGCAACATCCGCTTCATCAGCGACAACGTCCTCCATTTCGAGGTGGAGTCCTCCCAGGACGAGGAGGTGGAGGAGGATGACGAGGAAGTGGAGGAGGATCAGGACGAGGAGGAGGACGACTCGGGCGGCGAGACCCGCAAGCGGGTCCATCACTTCGAATACACGGTCTCGACCCGGACCCTGCGGGAGCTCGAGGACTACGAGGCGCCCGACAATCATCCGGACTGGGCCAGCGTGTCCCCCGATGGCCAGACCGTGGTCTTCGCCCGCGATCACAACCTGTTCATGATGAGCGGCGACGACTACGAGGAGATTCTCGAGGCCCGTCGGGGCAAGTCCGGTGACGATGCCGACGACGCCGAGGACGACGTCGAGGTCGAGGAGACCCGGCTGACCACCGACGGCGAGAAGTACTACACCTACGAGGCCAACTACACCGGGCGCGGCGAGACCAACGTCACCTTCGAGGAAGAGAAGGAAGACCGCAAGGCGGCGTCGATTTCCTGGGCGAAGGATTCCCAGCGCTTTGCGCTGATCCGGCGCGACAACCGCGAGGTGGGCGAACTCTGGGTCGTGCACGTGGTGGGGAAGGGCAACGCGCGGCCGGAGCTCGAGACCTATTCCTATGAGATGGCCGGGGAGGAGTCGGTTACCCAGGAGGAGATCATCGTCTACGACCTCGCCTCCAAAAGCCAGGTGACGGTCTCGCATGAGCCGTGGAAGGACGAGGACCTGCGCATCACGACGCAGCGCCAGTTCGACTACCCGGACTCCGAGGAGCCGGACCGCTCGCTCTGGATCTCGGACGACTCGGAGGAGCTCTACTTCGTGCGCCTGAGCCGCGACCGGCACCGGGCCGCGGTCATGGTGGCGGACGCGGGCAGCGGCGACGCGCGCACGCTCTTCGTGGACAGCCTGAACACCTACATCGAGACGCGCCCCGTCGAGATGCTCGCTAACGGCGACATGCTGTGGTGGTCGGAGCGGGACGGGTGGGCGCACCTGTATCTATACGGGCCCGACGGGGAAGTGAGGCAGCGGCTTACCGAGGGGCCGTGGCACGTGGACGGCGTCGTCGGCGTCGACGAGGCGCGCGGCTTCGTCTTCTTCACCGGGCAGGGCCGGGAGGAGGGGGAGGATCCATACTACGCCCACCTTTACCGGGTGAGCCTGAACGGGACCGGGCTCACGCTGCTGAACCCGGGGGACTTCGACTTCCAGTCCGAGATGGGCGAGTCGAACCGCTACTTCGTCAGCAACTACTCGCGGGTGGACACGGCGCCCATGTCCGCGCTCTTCGACGCCTCCGGACGGCGCATCCTGGACCTGGGCGAGGCCGACTTCGGCGCGCTGGCAGCGGCCGGATACCAGTTCCCCGAGCCCTACCAGGTCGAGGCCGCGGACGGCGTGACCGACATCTTCGGCGTGATGTACAAGCCGTACGACTTCGATCCCTCGAAGACGTATCCCATTGTGGCGTACGTCTATCCGGGACCGCAGACCGAGTCGGTGTCGAAGTCGTGGTCGGCCAACCCGTACGAGCAGGCGCTGGCGCAGTTCGGAATGATCGTGGTGACCATGGGGAACCGGGGCGGCCATCCCGACCGCTCAAAGTGGTACCATAACTATGGATACGGCGATTTGCGCGACTATGGACTGGCCGATAAGAAGGCAGTCATCGAACAGCTGGCCGACCGCCACGAGTTTATAGATGTAGACAAAGTGGGAATATACGGACATTCCGGGGGCGGCTTCATGTCCACCGCGGCCATGCTCGTCTATCCCGACTTCTTCAAGGTCGCGGTGTCGTCGGCGGGCAACCACAACAACGACGTGTACAACCGCTCCTGGTCCGAGACCCACCACGGGGTGAAGGAGGTCGTGGACGACGAGGGCAACGTGAGCTTCGAGTACGACATCGAGCGCAACTCCGATCTCGCCGCCAACCTCAAGGGCCATCTCCTGCTCACCACCGGGGACAACGACAACAACGTGCACCACGCCGGCACTTTCCGCATGGCGGAGGCGCTCATCCGCGCCAACAAGCGCTTCGACTTCTTCATCTTCCCGGGCCAGCGCCACGGCTTCGGCGACATGAGCGACTACTGGTTCTGGCTGCGCGCCGAGTATTTCGTG
>JAJDVR010000224.1 GCA_022826025.1 Gemmatimonadota bacterium
CGACCGCGTTCGGCCAGGATATCCTCGATGCGACGGGCGGCGCCGGTGTCGACGTCGTTCTCAACAGCCTGACGGGCGAGGGCTTCATCGAGGCGAGCCTTGCCTGTCTCGCGCAGGGCGGCCGCTTCGTGGAGCTCGCCAGGCGGGACATCCTGAGCGAGGACGAGATGGCGGCGCTGCGGCCCGATGTCGCCTATGCGATCCTCGATCTCTACACCCTTAAGCAGCACGACCCCGCGGCGCCGGGCGCGGCCCTGAGGGACGTGCTGGCACGCATCGCAACAGGACAGCTGGAACCGCTCAGGCACACCATATGGCCCTTCGCCGAAACGAGCGCCGCGATGGGCTACATGCGCGCGGCTCGGCACATCGGCAAGATCGTCCTGGCGGCGCCTCCACTCAGGGCGGGCCGGCTAAGGCAGGATGGGACCTATCTGGTAACGGGCGGGTTGGGCGGCATTGGCCTGGCCCTCGCCGAGTGGCTCGCCGAGCGCGGCGCGGGATCGGTCGTGCTGAACAGTCGCCGGCCGCCGGACGCGGCGGCGGAAGAGGCGATCGAGGCGCTGCGCGCCCGCGGGTTCAGGATCGAGGTGGAGATTGCGGACGTCACGGACACGGCCGCGCTCGATGCCATGCTGGAGCGGATCGACGGGACACTGCCGCCGCTCGCCGGCGTCATCCACAGCGTCGGCGTGCTGTCGGACGCCGCCCTCGGGAACCAGAGCTGGGAGAGCTTCAAGACCGTGCTGTGGCCGAAGATGCTTGGGGCCTGGCATCTTCACCGTGCGACGATGGAACGCGATCTGGACATGTTCGTCCTGTTCTCCAGCGTCGCCGGAGTCCTGGGCAATCCAGGCCAGGCCAACCATGCGGCCGCCAACGCATTCCTCGATCAGCTCGCCGCCCACCGGCGTGCGCTGGGGCTTCCCGGGCAAGCCATTGCCTGGGGCGCCTGGTCGGAGCTGGGCGAGGCGGAGGAGCAGCGCGAACGAATCGCGGGGCGGCGAGAGGCATCCGGCACCGGCTGGTTCACGCCTGAGAAGGGCTTGATGGTGTTCGAGCGCCTGCTGCGGCAGGATGCGACGGGCGCCGTGGTGGCCGTGGTGGACTGGCCGGTGTTCGGAGAATCCGTCGGAGGCCGTCCGCCCCTCCTGGAAGACTTGCTCACGGTCGCCAGGGACGACGACGGCCCATCCTCGTCGGAAGACCTGCTTGCACAGCTCGCTACGACCCCGGCGGCGCAGCGCGAGAGCCTGCTCGTATCCTTCCTGCAGGGGGAAGTCCAGGCAGTGCTGAGATTACCGTCGGTGCCGGCGCCAACGGTCGGATTCTTCGACCTGGGGATGGACTCCCTGATGGCGGTCGAACTGCGGAATCGCCTCAACCGGACCTTCTCGGAGAGGTATGTCGCGCCGAATACGCTGGTATTCGATTACCCGACCATCGACGATCTCGCCGGCCATCTGGTGGACGCGCTCGCCGAGTCGGCCACGGTCCCCGAGCCGGTCGCCACTCCGGAGCCGGCCCCCGCCCCCGAGCCGATGTCCGGGCCGGCCCCGCCTCCGCCGGCCCCGCGGGAGGACGATGGAATCGCCATCGTCGGCATGGCGTGCCGTTTCCCCGGTGCCCCGGATCTGCAGGCCTTCTGGAGCCAACTCGAAGCCGGCCACGACGCCGTGACCAGCGGGCGACAGGATAACGGGTCCTGGGCCGGGATTGCGGGCGACCCCGCGGCCGGGGACAGCGCCTGGGGCCGAGGCGGGTTCGTCGAGGGGATCGATCGTTTCGACGCGCGCTTTTTCGGCATGACGCCGATCGGCACGCGCATGATGGACCCGCAGCAGCGGCTTCTCCTGGAGACCAGTTGGCGGGCGTTCGAGGATGCGGGGATCGATCTGGAGAGCTTGCGGGGCAGCAACACGGGCGTCTACGCGGGCATCGCAACCAGCGAGTACCGTGACCTCATGATGCTGGCGGGCGGCCAGGACCTCAATTATCTCGGCACCGCGAGTTCCATGGCGCTCGGCGGGGTTGCCTACAAGCTGGGGCTCATGGGACCCACGATGCCCGTAGTCCTCAACTGTGCGGCGTCGTTGGTCGCCGTGCACCACGCCGTAACAGCCCTGCGACAGGGTGAAGTGGATCTGGCGCTGGTCGGAGGCGTGAACGCCATCTTCTCGCTCGGGCTGACCAGGGAGATGGTCGAGTTGGGGATGCTGTCCCCGGAGGGCCGGTGCAAGACTTTCGACGCCTCGGCGGACGGGGCCGTGCGGAGCGAGGGTTGTGGGATGGTCGTCCTCAAGCGGCTTCGTGAAGCGGAGACCGACGGTGACCGGATCTGGGGCGTTGTTCGCGGCACCGCGGTCAATCAGAACGGGGCGACCGCGGGGCCGACGGTGCCGAACGGGCGAGCGCAGCAGCGCGTGATCGGGGAGGCGCTCGAGCGCGCCGGCGTCGCGCCCGCGGAGGTGGACTATCTGGAAGCTCACGGAGCCGGATCCACGCTGGGGGATCCGATCGAGGTGCAGTCGGCGGCCGCAGTCTACGGCGAGGGACGCGAGCCGAGCCGTCCACTCCTGATCGGCTCGGTAAAGACAAATATCGGCCACCTCGAGTCGGCTGCGGGAATCGCAGGGCTGATCAAGATCATGCTGTCGATGAAGCAGGGAGTGATCCCGAAGCACCTCCATTTCGGGAGACCGAACGAGCACGTGGACTGGAACGCGCTTCCAGTGCAAGTGACATCGGAGGCGACGCGCTGGCCCCGGGATCCCGATCGGCCTCGACGTGCGGGCGTGAGCGCGTTTGGGATATCGGGCACCAACGCTCATGTAGTCGTGGAGGGCTACGAACCGCCCGACGACCCGTTCCATGCGACCGACGAGGCAGGTCGGCCCGCGGGGCCCGCGCAAACCGTTGGCATACCGATCCCGGAGCCGCTGACGGAACTGCCCCCTGCATCAGGTGAAGTCAACCCCCGCGTTTTCCGGGTCCTGCCGATTTCCGGCAGGACGGACGAAGCCCTGCGCGAGTTGGCGGAACGATATCTCGCCTGGCTCGACGCGCAAGCCGGCGCTCTCGATGCCGCGAGTGGGGCCGCGAACGCCCTGTTGTCGGACATGGCCTGGACGGCGGGCGTCGGGCGCGACCACTTCCCGCACCGGGCGGGTATCGTTTTCGACGATGCCGGCTCTCTGCGTGACGGGTTGCGCGCCGTCGCACACGCGGACAGGACGGTGTCGCCAAGGGCAGCCGCCACAACACCAAGCTTGACCTTCTCCTACGCCTCCGAGAGTGGCGAATGGGCCGGGATGGCGAAGACTCTGTACCGGACGGAGCCCGTGGTGCGCGCGGTTCTGGATGGCTGCGAGGAGGTAATGCAGGACCAGCGTCGCGGGACTACCCTGCGGGATCTGATCTTCGGCCAGGCCACCGGCAAGGCGGACGCCCTTGACCCGGCCTGGAGCCAACCAGCGATCTTCGCCTCCAATGCGCGGTTACGGCGCTTTGGGCGAGCGTCGGTATCCGGCCCCAGGTGGTGACGGGGCGCGGGATCGGTGTATTGACGGCGGCATGGAGCGCGGGGGTGCTCAGCCTCGAAGACGGTCTTCGCTTCGCATCCGCACCGGGTATGGACGTTATGGAAGCGGCGTTCCCCGAGATCGCACTTTCGTCACCCTCGCTTTCCATCCTGAGTCAGGTGAACGGACGAGCCGTCGGCCCCGCGGAGGCCCTCGACATCGCGTACTGGCGCGAGCAGGCGCGCGCGCCAGGGGTGGCACACGCAGCAGTCCGGGGGCTGGCGGATCTTGACGTCGATCTGGTTCTGGAGATCGGTGCCGGCCCCGGGCTGGGCCCGGTGCCGCTGAAGGATTGGCCGAACGGCGCAGGGCGTGCGCCAGGCACATTCGAACAGTGGGTGGCGCGGGCGTACGACGCAGGCCTTCCGGTTTCCTTCACCGGACTGTTTGCGGGAGAAGCGCGGCGCCGGATCTCGGTACCCGGCTACCCATTTCAGCGCGAGCGCTACTGGTTCGAACCGTTGACGTAAGCACCACGTCCGGCCGTCGACCGGACAACCCACCCGGGATTGGTGCCGTTAGCCCATCTTTGAGCCGTCAGCCCATCTTTGAGTCGAGATGCGCGACGAGCTCCCCGAACGTGCCGATCTTGCCGCAGTCCTCCGGCGGGATCGACACGTTGAACTCGCGTTCCACGATCCTCATGAAGGCGACCGCATCCATCGAGGAAATGCCTGAATCGGCAAACCCTCCGGTAAGACTTGGCTCATGGTCAAGCGCCAGGTGTTCATCGATCAGTGCTCGCAGGCGGCTCTCGGTTCCGGGCATCGTTTGTGATCTCCGTTTCGGTTGGGCATGAATCTGCAGGCTGACGGGTGGATAGTCTGCCGTCCCGGCGCCCGTGTCAAGAATGCAGAAGCCCGGACGCATGAGCTCACTTGTCTCCGGCCGTCGGGCGCACATGACTGACTCCCGGTCCGCTGGCGCAACGAGACCCTCGGGCCTGCCGATCGGGTCCGGCCCGATCCATCGTGCGTGGGGGTGCCCGGGGTTGGGGGCGCTACGCTTCCCGAAACGCCTTGCGGAATAGGACCAGTACGACCGCGATCGCGATCCCGATCCACAGGAATCCCCAGACCATCGTGGGCACTCCGGTCATCTCGGCCAGCATGCGCGCGTCGGATTGCAGTTCAGGCCGGTCGATGACATCGCTCTTGATGTCCAGGATGGCGTAAAGACAGCTGGTGAGCCCGAGCGCCGTGAGCAGTACCCGGTTTGCCCGTGCCGGGAGCTTCGCCGCCGAGGCGAAGAGAGCCAGCCCGAAGAGCAGGCCGAAGCCGAAGCCGAAGCCGTTGCGGACGTAGAACAGGGTCAGGACGACCACCAGCACGCCCACCGCGCCTACGATCCAGCGTGAGGGTCGGGCGCCGGCGCGCGCGCCCATGAGCAGCAGCGCTCCCCAGCCCAGGCTGCCCAGGTATCCCGCCGACAGCGTCAGGAAGGCGTTCCCGCCGGGACAGTAGCACACCCCGCCCTGTGCCGGGTCGAGTTCGATGCCCTGGATGGTTCCCCCGGTGGCGAGCGCCGCGATGCCGTGGCTGATCTCGTGGAGCAGCACCACGAAGATCTTGAGCGGATAGACGATGGGTGTATCCCACGCGAACCATATCGCCCCGAAGTAGAGGGCAAAGCCGGCGAGGAAGATGAGGCGTCGCTTGGTCTGGGGGCTCATGCCGGGTAGGTACGTTGCGTGGGGCCGGGGAGTTCCGGCGCGTGACCCTTGTTGGGGGGGAGCGTCAGGGTGTCCGGCCTTCGAGGATGGCCGCGAGGACGCACGCGTCGATGTTGCCGCCGGAGACCACGGCGACCACCGGCCCGTCAACGACGCCTGGCAGATCCCCCAGCGCCGCCGCCACCCCCGCCCCGCCCGCCCCCTCCGCGACCACGTGGGTGCGCTCGGCGAGCAACCGGATCGCCCCGCGGACGTCTTCGAGCGACACCACCCGCGACCCGGCCAGGAGCGCGCGGGCCAGCGGCCACATCCCGGGCAGGAGGCCGGCGGCCCCGATCCCGTCCACGAACGAGCGGGTGTGCGCGACCTCCACCGGGCGGCCGGCCGCCAGCGACGCGGCCAGCGGGGCCGCCGTCTCCACCTCGGCCGCGAACACCCGCGCGTCCGGCCGGAGCGCGAGCATGGCCGTGGCGATCCCGCACGACAGCCCGCCTCCGCCGAAGGGAACCACCACCGCGCGCACGTCCGGCAGGTCCTCCACGATCTCCAGCCCGATGGTGCCGTTGCCGGCGATCACGTCGGGGTCGCTCACCGGATGCACGAAGAACCCCTCCTCGCCGGGATGGCCGTGGTCGCGCAGCACCCCCCACCACTCCGCGAACGACACCGGGACGGCGGTGGCCCCCAGCCGGGCGATGGCGTCCAGCTTGGCTGCGGGGGCGGTGTCCGGGACGATCACCCGGCAGGGAATCCCGCGCCGTCGCGCCTCGTACGCGACGCCCTGGGCCATGTTGCCGGCGCTTCCGGTGTAGACCCCGCGCGCGAGAAGCGCGGGATCGGCGAGCGCCATGGCGTTGGCGGCCCCGCGGATCTTGAACGACCCGATGGGCTGCAGGCACTCAAGCTTGAGCCACACCTCGGCGGTCGCCCCGGGTGCCTCCAGCCGCACCAGCGGCGTACGGATGGCGGCCCCGGCGATGCGCTCGCGCGCGGCCCGGATGTCCGCGAGGACGATGGGCCCGGCCAGCTTCATCCTCCGTCCTTGAACGCCGCCACCACGCCCTCTGCCGCGCGGGCGATACACCGCTCCCCGATCTCGCGGCTCATCCCGCGGGGGTCTCCCAGCACTCCGTTGGACGTGACCGCGCGCGGACCCTCCCCGAAGATCCGCGCCGCCAGCGCCGCGTCGAAGCCGCCGACGTACCCTGCCTCCGCCAACTCCTCCCGCACCAGATCGGGCCGGATGCAGAGCATCTCCGAACTTTCCGCGATGTCGGCGTGCCCGCCCACTCGCCGGGTGAGTTCGGGCGCCACCTCTCGCACCGCTCCCTGCCACAACCCCACGAACTCCATCAGGTCGGTGTAGGCGCGGACCTCGCAATCGGGGGCTGCCGCGGCCCGAAGCTCTTCCAGCATGGTCGCGAGGGGCGCAAAGTTGCCCCCGTGGGACGGCACCAGGTACACGGTGCGGAAGCCATGGCGCGCGAGGCTGGTCACGTAGTCGAGGCAAACCGCCTTCAGTGTGTCCCCACGCAGCGAGATGGTGCCCGGGAAGCCCATGTGGTGTTCGGAGCACCCCACGCGGATCGTGGGGCCCACGAGGCTGCCGCCCAGACGGCGCGCCACCTCGAGCGCCAGCCGGTCGCCGCGCGCCGCATCCACCAGCAGCGGCAGGTGCCTGCCGTGCTGTTCGATCGCGCCCACGGCCACCACGACCGACCTGTGCCCGTCGGCCAGCGCCGTCTCTACCTCGGGCCAGGTCATCTCGTCGAGGAGCAGGGTCTTGAGCATGACCCCAACCTATGCGGAGAACGGGGATGTCTCCAGATGAATCCAGCGGAGCGTGAGGCGCGGAGTCGGCACAAGCGATGCCGGAAAGGTTATGAACCCGCGGCCGTCGGCTTGGCCGACGTGACCGGCCCGCGTATACTGCCTCACTCCGTACCACATCGGGGAAAACCAGGATGCCCGACGAAGCCGATCCCGACCCGCGACCTGGCCGCGCGCGCGTCCCGGGGAAGCGCTGACGATGCTGCGCCAGGTTCTGCTCTGGGCATCCGAGAACGGGTGGCTCGAACGCCAGATGCGGCGTCGCTCGTTCGCCCGCCGGGCGGTCTCGCGCTTCATGCCCGGCGAGACCGCCGACGCGGCGCTCGAAGCCGCCCGTGGACTCGGCGAGCACGACATCTCGACGGTATTCACAAAGCTCGGCGAAGCCCTTGACGACCGCGACGAGATCGAGAAGGTCGTGCGGCACTACCTGGGCCTGCTCGATCGCATCGCCGAAGGGGAGCTGCCCAGCCAGATCTCGATCAAGTTGACTCAGCTTGGCCAGGACCTGGGCCCCGAGGTGGCGCAGGCCAACCTGGAACGGCTGGCGGCGGCGGCGGCGGAGCATGGGAACGTCGTGTGGGTGGACATGGAGGCGTCGCCGTACCTTGAGGAGACCCTGGACATCTTCACCGCCACGCTGGCCCGATATCCCGACCTCGGTCTGTGCGTGCAGGCGTACCTGTACCGCACGGCCGCGGACGTGGAGCGGCTGCTCGCGCTTGGCGCGCGGCTGCGGCTGGTGAAGGGCGCCTATCAGGAGCCGGCGGACATCGCCTGGCCCCGCAAACCGGATGTGGACGAGAACTTCATCGTCCTGACCCGGCTCATGCTCGAAGACGCGAATCCGGCCGCGCCGCACGGCATCGCAACCCACGACACCGCCCTGCTCGGCCGCATCCTGGACGAAGCGCGGGGGATGGGCCTGCCCCGGGACGCGATCGAGGTGCAGATGCTCTACGGGATCCGGGCGCGCGAGCAGTTGGCTCTGAGGCGCCGGGGGATCCCCGTGCGAGTTCTGATCAGCTACGGGCCGCACTGGTACCCGTGGTACATGCGTCGCCTGGCGGAGCGGCCCGCCAACCTGGGATTCGTCGTCCGCAGTGTCTTCACGCGATAGGGATCTCGCGGTCGAGGGTCTTCGGGCGAACCTGCGTGCGGCGCGGATTCCCGCGCGCGAAGAGGACATCGAGCGGGTCGTGGCGGAGGGCATCCCCGATCGGGCGGTGGTCTTTCGCGCCCTGCTTGCGGCCGCCGGGGACGATTGCATTCCGGATTTCCTGTCGGGATGGTCGCTTGCCGGACCGGAGGCACGTGGGGAAGGGAAGCCGGCCGCGGGCGCGACCGAAAGGACCGCTCCCGCTTCTCGCACTGGTCGAGATCGCGCGCGACGGGAGCCCGCGCCCTGGCCCCCGACCATCGCCGAGCTTGCGCCACTGGTGCGGGCCGGTGCGGTTTCTCCGGTAGAGCTGACCGAGCAGGCGCTGACCCGGATCGAAGAGGACGAAGGCCGGGCGAACGCCTTTCAGCTGGTGCTGGGGGAGGAGGCGCGGGCGGCGGCGCGTCGCGCGGAGGATGAAGTGGCGGGCGGCAGATGGCGCGGGCCGCTGCACGGGATTCCGGTCGCGGTCAAGGATCTCCTGGCCATGAAGGACACGGTCACCACCTCCGGATCGAAGGTCCTCGCCAGCCACGTCACCGACCACGACGCGGCTGCGGTGGAGCGCCTGCGCGCGGCGGGGGCCGTCATCGTGGGCAAGACCCGGCTGTCGGAATTCGCGTACTGGCCGGGGTCGACCAACCCCCACTACGGCCCCACCCCCAACCCCCGCGACCCCACCCGCGACGCGGGAGGATCGAGCAGCGGGTCGGCGGCGGCGGTGGCGCGCGGCATGGTGTACGCGGCGCTGGGCACGGACACAGGGGGTTCGATCCGCATCCCGGCGGCGCTGTGCGGGGTGGTGGGCCTAAAGCCGACCTTCGGGCGCGCGAGCCTGCACGGTTGCGCGACGCTGGCCTGGTCCCTCGACCATGTGGGTCCCCTCGCGCGCAGCGTCGAGGATGCCGCGCTCGTGCTGGCTGCAATCGCGGGACCCGACCCGCGCGACCCCCGCACCCGGCCGGCCCCGCCCTTCCTGGCGGCCAGCTCGCCCCAGGATCCGGCGGAAGGCGCGCGCCGTCGGCATGCAGGCCTGTCCGGTCTGCGCGTCGGCGTGCCCAGGGACCTGCACCTCGGCGCGCCCCTGCAGGATGCCGTCGCGCGTTCGTGGGCGCGCGCCAATCGTGCGCTGGAGCAGGCGGGCGCAACCCTGGTGCAGATCGACCTCGACGAGATCCACATGCTGCGTCAGGTCACCGTGCTCACGCTGGGCGTGGAGGCTGCCGCGCATCACGCACCCATGCTGAGGACCCACTACGACGACTACGGCCAGTTCTGTCGTGGTCGCCTGGTAGCCGCCTTCACCTTCTCGGCCCAGGACTTCCTCGGGGCGCAGCGGCTCAGGCACTGGATCCGGGGACGGTGGGATGCCGCCTGCCGCCGCGTGGATCTGCTGAGCTTGCCCTGTCAGCCCGGCGTGGCCCCATTATTGGACATGCCCGCCTCCACCGACCTCACGAATCTGTTCAACGCGCTCGGCTGGCCCGCGATCAGCGTGCCCTGCGGCGACGGTGAGCACGGACTCCCGCTCGCGGTGCAGCTCGTGGCGAAGCCCTGGGACGAGGCCAGGCTCCTGCGCGCGGCCCGGGTGGTGGAGACGTGAGAAAGGCCTGGTCGGTCGTCCTGCTGCTGGCTGTTGCCTGTGGCGAAGGCCCCTCCGGCCCCCCGGACATCCCGCGGGTACCCGGGGAGCTCGAGCCCGCCGCTGTGCCGGAGGGATACGAAGGCCCCGCGGATTTCGCCGGCTTCCGCTACGCCTTCAAGGGGCAGCTTAACCGGGCCGGGATCGGCGTCGGGCATCTTTTTCCAGAGGCCGGAGACATGGACCGGGTGCCCTGGATGTGGATCGGTTGCTACGTCCGCGAGAACGCGGAAAGCCCCTACATAAGCATCGATCCGGTCGAAGGATCCTCCCTCCCATGCGGCTTCAGATGGCACGAGGATCACATCGATGGAGTCGTATCGTCGCCCGCCACGCCCCTGTGGGAGGCGCTCGTCGTCGTGGTCGTGCTCTGACGACGGGCGTGCGCCACGGCCTGCTCGGCTGTCCCGCCCAGGTATCGGACTTAGTCTAGTGGACTAAGTCGATACGGGACGATTCCGATCCGGCCTGCAGCGCCCGAGCCACCTCCGCGGGCGCAGCTGTCGCGGCCCCGCGCCGTCCGACGACCACCGAAGCAGCCGCATTGGCCAGCAATGCCGCGCTCAGGGTTTCTAACCCCGCCGCCAGCGCGAGCACCAGCGCGCTCGCCACCGTGTCGCCCGCGCCGGTCACATCCGCGACCTCTCCCCGGCGAGCGGGCGGGATGTTCCGACAGTGTCCCGTGTCCTCGAAGACGCTCATTCCCCGGCTTCCGCGCGTGACCACCACCGCACGCGCGCTCAGGCGGCTCAACAGCTCACTTCCGGCCGCAGTCACGTCGGCGTCGTTGCGAAGAACGCGGCCCAGGACGGCAGCCAGCTCATCTTGGTTCGGGGTGGCCACCGTGACGCCCCGGAACTCGGACAACCGGTAGCGCGAATCCGCGCACGATGGGATGCCGCGCGCGCCCGCCTCCCGGATCAGACAGGAACGCAGCGGTGGCGCCAGGGTCGAGTACCCGTAGTCCGAGAGCAGCACCGCGTCCACCTCGGGGAGCAGTGCCCGCGCGCGCCGGACCAGGCGGTCGATCCGGCTCGCGCCGTATTCCCCACCCTGGTCGATCCGCAGCACTTGCTGCTTGGCGGCATTGGCGGCTCCCGCGAGAATGCGCGTCTTGGTCACGGTGCGGCGCTCCGGGTCACGGAGGATCCCGCGCGTGTCGATGCCGCCCGCGCGGAGCAGTTCGACTACCTGATCTCCCTCCCGGTCCTCTCCCACCAGCCCCAGCGGAATAGGCTCTCCGCCCAGCGCGCGCACGTTGCGGGTGGCGTTCCCCGCGCCCCCCGGGTTCACATCGTCATGCTCCTGTTCGATGATGACCACGGGAGCCTCGCGGGAGAGGCGCGTAGGCCGTCCCACGAGATAGCGGTCGAGCAGAAAGTCGCCTGCCACCAGGATGCGGCGTCCGGCAAGTGCGTCGAGGCCGTTTTGGGCCCGGCGGCGCGCGCGCTTCAGTTGGTCGGCGGAGTCCATGTCCTCCTCATCTCTGGTCCTGCGGCAGCGCGGCCACGATCGCCCGTGCGGCCGCGAGCAGGTCGTCGCAGATCAGGTCGGGCTCGACGCGCCAGCGGTGTCGCTGGTACTCGATCTGTCCGAGCCCGTAGCCGGTGCGCAGCAGAATCCCGCGCGCTCCCGCGGCTTGTCCGGTCTCCACGTCCGTGATCATGTCGCCGGCCATCCACGAAGAGGCCAGTTCCACGCCGTGCTCACGCGCAGCCCTGTGGAGCATCCCCGGAAGAGGCTTGCGGCAGTCGCACACCGCCGGCCGTCCCTCGGGAGGGAGATGCGGGCAGTGGTACACGGCTTCCACGCGGGCCCCCTCGCGCGCCAGCCCATCCACCAGGCGTCGGTGCACCTCGTTCAGCACCTCCTCGGTGAAGTACCCGCGTGCGATCCCCGACTGGTTGGTGGCCACGAACACCCGGTAGCCGGTCTGGTTGAGCAGCCGGATCGCCTCGCCGGAAAAGTCGTGCAGGCGGAAGCGGTCGGGGTGATTGATGTAGCCTACCTCGTGCGCGACCGTGCCGTAGAGGTCGAGGAAGACGGCTCCCGGAAGGGAGGTGCGGGGGGCGGTCATGATGCGAAATTATACCGTGCCCGCAACGCAGTGCGCAGCCCCGGCGGAGACGCGTCGCGTCCGCGCCGCGGATCTGGCGTAAAGGCCCGAGACTGGAACGGATCGGCGCTCGTTCCTACATTCCCGCCTGCCTGCCGGTCACGCCCGGGGCCGGAGGCGAGGGCAGGAGGCGCGGAGATATGCCAACTCCGGACCACAGCTCTGCAGCGGGGCCATAGCTCAGTCGGGAGAGCGCCTGCTTTGCAAGCAGGAGGTCGCCGGTTCGATTCCGGCTGGCTCCATTCTTCGGGCCATCGGCCCGCTGGTCCTTCTCGCCCCGGTGATCCGAGCCCATGAAGAACATCTCCCTCCTCTCCTTCTCGAATCCCTTCCGCGTCGCGCGGGCATGCGCACTCGGCGCCGCCCTGCCGCTGCTCGCCGCCGCGGCGTGCTACGACGGCCCCCGGCCCGTCTTCGAGGACGGGGAGGCACAGGTCGTCCCTCAGTTCGCGGACTCGGCCACCTGGGTGCGGCACGAACTCTGGGTCGAGACCGACTTCGACTCCGACGGCGACGGCGCTCCCGACCGGGTGCATGTCGACGTGACCCGCCCCGCCGCGACCGAGTCCGGGCTCGAGGTCGCCGTGATCTACGAGACCAGCCCCTACTATTCCGGTACCGGAGGGCTCGACTTCAGCTATTTCTGGGACATCCGCCAGGAGGTGGGCGCGCCGCCCCCGCCGCGCACCGTCATGCCCCCGATGGACCACATCGAGGAGCAGCCGGTCATCTCGAACTCGCACATCGCCACCTGGGTGCCGCGCGGGTTCGCGGTGGTGCACTCGCAGTCCCCCGGGACGGGACAGTCGCAGGGCTGTCCCACCGTGGGCGGCGAAAATGAGTCGCTGGCCCCGAAGGCGGTGATCGACTGGCTCAACGGGCGCGCGCGCGGCTTCACCGAGGTCGAGGGCGGGGAGGAGGTGAGCGCCTACTGGTCCACCGGCAGCGTGGGCATGATCGGCACCTCCTACAACGGCACCCTGCCGCTCGCCGCGGCCACGACGGGGGTGGAGGGGCTCGAGGCCATCATCCCGGTGGCCCCCAACACGTCGTACTACCACTACTACCGGTCGCATGGGCTGGTGCGGTCACCGGGCGGCTACCCCGGCGAGGACATCGACGTCCTCTACGACTTCATCAACAGCGGGCCCATGGAGCGCCGCGACTACTGCAACCAGACGGTGCGCAGCGACCTCATGCAGGCGCGCTTCGACCGCGCCTCCGGAGACTACAACGACTTCTGGGCGGGCCGCGACTACCTGAACCACATCGAGGGCGTGCGCGCACCGACCCTCATGGCCCACGGCTTCAACGACTGGAACGTGATGCCCGAGCACAGCTACCGCATCGTGGCCGCACTGGCCGACCGGGGCGTGCCGGTGCAGGTCTACTACCACCAGCAGGGCCACGGAGGTGAGCCGCCGCTCACCCTCATGAACCGCTGGTTCTCCCGGTATCTCTACGGAATCGAGAACGGAGTGGAGAACGATCCGGGCGCCTGGATCGTGCGCGAGGGCGACGACCGCCTGAGCCCCACGCCCTATCCCTCCTATCCCAACCCCGACGCGGACCTCGTGCGCGTGCATCCCTCCGGCGAGGGAGCGATGCAGGGAATGCTTGCGCTCGAGCCCGATCCCGCTGCCGGGGCGCAATCGCTCACCGACGACGTGAGCTTTTCCGGCGCCGACCTGGCCGGGGCGGAGGCCTCGGAGCACCGGTTGCTGTTCGCGACGCCGGAGTTCGCGGAAGGCGTGCACCTGTCCGGCGTCGCCCGCGTTTCGCTCCGCCTTGCCGCCGACCGCGCCGCCGCCAACCTCTCGGTCTGGCTGGTGTCGCTCCCCTGGACGGAGGGCGCCAGCATCAACGACAACCTGATCACGCGCGGCTGGGCCGATCCGCAGAACGCGGCCTCGCTCAGCGAGAGCACGCCACTTGTGCCGGGTGAATTCGTCGATCTCGCCTTCGACCTTCAGCCGGACGACCAGATCATCCCCGCCGGCCAGCGCATCGGGCTCATGATCTTCTCCAGCGACGCCGACTTCACCCTCCACCCCGAGCCCGGCACCCGTCTGACCGTCGACCTGGCGGCAACCGCCCTCGACCTGCCGGTGGTCGGAGGCCGCGGGGCGCTGGCGCAGGCGCTGGGCGAGGACGGCTCCTGACCGCAGGCGGGCGCGATCCCCACAAACTGGTAACTGCGCCGCATGTCGAGCAGGCCGCACATCGAGTAGACTGAAAAGGCGAGCAGCCTGCTCATCGATTGGACCGCAGATCCGGGAGGCCGTCATGTCCGGCAGCAAGCTTCGTCCCTCTGTCCTCGTCGCCGGGATCGCGCTCATCGTGGTCGGAGTCCTCTTCGTGCGGTGCACGGCCGATCCCATGGACTCCGTCGTGGCTGCCGGCCCCGGCTCGCACGCGGACCTGGTCGAACTCTTCGAGGAATGGCGGGCCTTCGAGATGCCCGACTTCGTGGACGGCGTCCCGGACTACTCCGCCGCGGCGATGGCGCGCCAGCAGGCCGAGCTGCCGCAGTGGCGGCTGCGCCTGAACGCCCTCGCCGCCGAGAGCTGGCCTGTCGAGGAACAGATCGACTGGCACCTGGTGCGCGCGGAGATGAACGGGCTTGACTTCGACCACCGCGTGCGTCGTCCCTGGGCGCGCGATCCGGCTTTCTACGTGATCATGTTCCTGGCGGAGAGCGACGTCCCGGCGCACGAAGGCTCCGTGATCCACGGCTGGGTCGATACCTGGACCTACGACTACCCGCTGTCGGACGCCGACGCCGCGGAACTCACGGCCCGCATCGGTGCCATCCCGGCGCTGCTGGAACAGGCCCGCGTGAACCTCGCCGACTCCAACGCCCGCGATCTCTGGCTCGCCGGCATCCGCGACTTCGCGGGTCAGGCCCGCGACCTCGACACCTACGCCGCTCAGGTCGCCGGCACCAGCGCCGACCTCGACCAGGCCATCGCGGACGCGCGCGTTGCCTCCGAGGAGTTCAGCGTCTGGTTGGAGGAGGGCGCCTCATCCCGCACCGGGCCATCCGGGGTCGGGGCCGACAACTACACCTGGTACATGCAGAACGTCCACCTGGTCCCGTATTCGTGGGAGGAGCAGGTGACCCTCATGCGCCGCGAACTGGCGCGCTCCCATTCCTCGATGCGCCTGGAGGAGAACCGCAACCGCGCACTGCCCGAACTCGAGCGCATCGCCTCCGCGGAGGAATACGACCGGCGCCTGAACGAGTCCGTGGACATGTACATGCGGTTCCTCGAAGAAGAGGAGGTCGAGACCATCTTCGACTACATGGATCCCGCGCTCAGAGCCGTGAACGGAAGCTTCAGCCCCGTGGAGCCCGGCGAGCTGCGCAACTTCTTCCAGGAAGTCATCTACCGCGATCCGGATGCCTTCCGCCCGCACATGCACCACTGGATCGAACTGGCGCGCATGCGCGAGGACCCGCACCCGAGCCCCATCCGGGCCACGCCTTCGCTCTACAACATCTTCGACTCACGATCCGAGGGGCTGGCGACCGGCGTCGAGGAGATGTTCATGCACCTGGGGCTCCTGGACGACAACTCGCCCCGGGCCCGCGAACTCGTGTGGATCATGCTGGCGCAGCGGGCGGCGCGCGCCCTGAGCGGCCTCAACCTGCACGGCGACGTCTTCGACATGGAGGAGGCGGTCGAGCACGCGATGACCTGGACCCCGCGCGGATGGCTTACCGAGGGCGACCTGGTGCGCGGCGAGCAAAGCCTCTACCTGCGGCAGCCGGGCTACGGCACCAGCTACGTGACCGGCAAGATCCAGATCGAGGAACTGCTCTCCGAATACGCCATCCAGGAGGGCGACGACTTCACCATCAAACGCTTCTTCGACGCCTTCTACGGCGCCGGGGTGATTCCCATCGTGCTCACGCGCTGGGAAATGACGGGCGAGAAGGATCCGATTCTGGAGTTGGACTGAGGGTCAGGAGTTGAACTGACGGGCCGGCCGTCCTTGACCCGTTTCGGCGCGGCCGGGCGCCGCCGGCCCGCTAGTCCGCCGGGTTCGGCGGGTAGTCCTCCCGCCGTCCCGTATCGCCCCTCTGAATCACGAAGTCCCGCCGGTCGCGGTAGAAGCGCGCGCGGTTCAGAACGTGGTCCCCGGCGTCGAGGTCGATGTCGCGGCACTCCACCATGATCCAGTACTTGTAGTCGTCGAGGAAGAGGTACCGGCGCGTCTGGTGGAAGAACCGGCACTCGACGCCCTCGCCACGCTCGATCCGTTCGCAGAACGTGGCCAGCAGCTCCTGCTGTCCGTCCTTCTTGACGACCACGTACTCATGGGGCCAGGTCTTCCGGTAAGTGACGGCCTCGCGCCAGGGTGCGTTGTCGATCAGTTCCATGATGTGCGGCCGTTGTCGCGTTCCGTTGTCCACGTCCCCTCCCCGTCGTACTGCCCATCCGCAGTGTACCGAATCATCCGTCAACTGCAAGTTGACATTAGTATCATGGCATGTGTATTATGTCAACCATCGGGTCACGCGGACGGGGAGAATCGGCATGTTCGGACGACGGCTTCGGTTGGCCCGCAAGCGAGCGGGCCTTTCCCTGCGGTCGCTTGCCGAGCGGATGGACCCGAAGGTCACGGCGCAGGCCATCAGCAAGTACGAAGCGGGCAGGATGATGCCCTCCTCGGCCGTTCTGGCCGGCCTCGGCAAGGCGCTCGATGTCTCGCTCGACTTCCTCATGAGCGACCGGATAGATGTCCTCGACGGTCTCGAATTCCGCAAGGACCCGGGCACTTCGGCGCGCGACCGCGCCCGGGCGGAAGCCGTCCTGATCGACAACCTCGAGCGGTATCTGACCATCGAGGAGGTTCTCGGCATGCCGTCGGCGGGCGACCGTTTCGAGCACTGCCGCTGCGACTGCGTCACTAGCGAAGCCGAAATCGACGCGCTCGCCGATCAGCTCCGCGAGGCATGGGACCTGGGCATGGATCCGGTACCCAGCCTGTGCGCCCTCCTGGAGGACAAGGGGATCAAGGTGGTCGAGGCCGACCTCCCCGAGCGCATCAGCGGCCTGGCGTGCCGGGCCGTGCGGCGGGGCAGGGTCGTGGCCGATGCCGTGGTGGTGTCCAGCCGGACCAACGTCGAACGCAAGCGCTTCACCCTGGCCCACGAACTCGCGCACAAGATCATCCGGTCGACCGGAAACCCCGCCATCAAGCTTGAGACGGCGATGAACCGCTTCGCGGGCGCCTTTCTCGTCCCCGCCCGAGATCTACTGGAAAAGGTCGGTGCAAGGCGCCGCCGCGTCACCTACTACGAGATCGCCCGTCTCAAGCACACCTATGGTGTCTCGGCGGCGGCCATGCTGGTCCGGCTCGGTCAAGTGGGGGTGCTGCGGGCTTCCGCGGTCCGGCGCGCGTTCGCGACCTTCGCCCGGTCGTGGCGCACGACGGAACCTGAGCCGATGGGTGACGATCAGGGCTTCGGAGCGTTTGAAACGCCGCAGCGCTTCAGGCGGCTGGTCTGGCGTGCCGTGGGAGAGGAGTTGATCTCACCGGTTCGCGGGGCGGCTCTGCTGGGGGAGCCGCTCGAGGTGGTTGAGTGGCAGGTCAGCGGGCCGGTGGGGTGACGTCGGGTGACCACAGCCCGATGACCGCTGTTCATCCGGCGGCTACTGCAAGAGGCAGGTCAAGGACGATTCCAGGCCTGGACCGAGGTCGGGCTGTCGCGAATCATCGCCGACCTCCTCAATCCCAAAGGCACTACAAGGCCAGGGTACGCTCTTTCTGAGGACGCTCCTGGACGAACTGACCGAGATCCGCGACCTGCCGGATCTGGACGCAGACTTCACCAAGCGGATCAGCGTGGTGACGGAGCGCGTCATCACGAACAACCGTCGATCGGACATCTCTGTGTAGATCCCCGGAAGCGATGGCACCTACTGCACTTCCCGGGACTACTCCGCGCGCGCCGAAAGGCGATCAACCAGATCGCTCATCCAGGACGATGGCCTGCGCGAATTGCCCCAGGACCGGAGCCTGCGCGATGCCGGCGCTGCTGGCTACCGTGCGGACGGTCGCTGTCAGAAAACCAGCGGCCAGGATCCCGAGAATCAGGACCACGATCGCGGTCACAATGTTGGGTGCGAACCCAGTCAGCTGTTGAAGCAGCTCGGCGGTGGCCGTGAGCTGGAGAGCGTTCAGAGCCGCCACCAGCACGACGAGCATGACGATCCAGTACCCCATCCGACCAACTGGGAAAAGGTGCGCTCGATGGCGCCTCTGGCCAACATCTCCGCGAACTGGATTCTCTCCGCCAGACTGTCCGCCTTGACAGCCTCGAGCAGCCGGCCGAGCGCCGTCTGGACGACCTTGGCGACAATCCGGCCGCCGCCGACGATCGCGAACACGGCCAACAGGTTGGGCAGGAAGCCAACCAGCTGACCGAGGAAGGAGCGGAGCGGATCCAGCAGTATCGCGTTCCAGTCCATTCCATCTCGGCTACCCCCGTGTTCGGCAGCTCCAGGTACTGGATTTGCCGGTAGGGCCATTGACAGAGAATACGGAGCAGGAGTCCATGCCACCAGCGTGCCCTGCGGTCGTGGTTCGGAAGGCGCCCGGGAAAGTGTAGAGCCAGCGCTCCATTGGTTGGTCACCCCGGCATTCCCTCACCACGGCCGGCCTTCGGCTCAGGCACACTTCACGGGCTCAACAAATCCCGATGATCGAGTGTCCAAGCATCACCCGAAGATCGAGCGATTTGCCGACGCCATGGATCCGAGGCCCCGAGGCCGTCTGACAGGAGGTGAGCCATGTCCGACATGCAAGGGAAGTCCTCTGGAGGACGGGCCCCGAGCCCCGGAGCTCCGCTCTCGAGCGGGGGCAGCACCACCGGCGATTCGTCTGCGACGGGTCACGGTTTCGGGACCGCGCCTGTTTTCCTGGCCTCCATAAGCACGATTCTCGGGGCCATCCTCTTCCTGCGGTTCGGCTACGCCGTGGGACACGTCGGTCTCTGGGGCACGATGATGATCATCGTCATCGGGCACATGGTCACCATTCCCACCGTGCTGGCCGTCTCCGAGATCGCGACGAACCGGCGCGTGGCGGGCGGCGGCGCCTACTTCATCATCAGCCGCTCGTTCGGCACCACGATCGGCGGTTCCATCGGAATCGCGCTGTATCTGTCGCAGGCGATTTCGATCGCGTTCTACCTGGTCGCGTTCGCAGAGGCGTTCCAGCCGGTCCTGGAATGGATCGGCGTCCGCGTTGGCGGCGTCCCCACGCTTCACTGGGTGAGCGTCCCTGGCCTCGCGATTCTGATCGCCCTGATGCTCGGCAGGGGCGCCGACCAGGGCGTGCGCGTGCTGTGGGTCGTGTGCGGCATCCTTACGGCCGTCATCGCGGCGTTCCTCCTCGGATCCGGGCCCGAAGAGATCCGGCCCGACGGGTTGAACCTGACATCGACGATCGCCAACCCCGACGGCTTCGGCGTGGTGTTCGCCACCTGTTTCCCGGCCTTCACCGGAATGATCGCGGGCCTGGGCCTTTCGGGCGACCTCAAGGACCCCAAGCGATCCATCCCGCTCGGGACCATCGGCGCGACGCTGGCCGGGATGGCCATCTACGCGCTGGTCGCGGTCAAGCTGGCGCAGAGCGCGGCGCCGGAAGCCCTTGCCGGCGACCAGTTCATCATGGCCCGCATCGCGGTCTGGGGTCCGTCCATCTATATCGGCCTTGCCGCGGCGGCGTTCTCCTCCGCGCTCGGCTCCGTCATGGTTGCCCCCCGCACGCTGCAGGCGCTGGCCCGCGACCGCGTCTTCCCTGTCTCGAAGGTCAACACGGTGTTGGCCTCTGGAAGGGGTGAAGCGGGAGAACCCGTCAACGCCACGTATGTGTCGGTCGCGCTCGCGGCCGTGTTCGTGGCGCTCGGGGACATCGACTTCATCGCCCAGATCCTGAGCATGTTCTTCATGGTCACCTACGGCACCCTCTGTTCGGTGTCGTTCCTCGAGTACTTCGCGGGCAACCCGTCGTACCGCCCGACCTTCCGCTCCCGCTGGTACATATCGCTGGTGGGCGCGGTCATGTGCGTGCTCATGATGATCCAGATGAGTGCCATGTATGCGCTCCTCGCCATGGCGATCATGCTCGCGATCTACCTGGGCCTCAAGCGGTCCCGGCGCGGCGAACGCGACCTGGCCGCCATTCTGCAGGGGGCGATGTTCCAACTGGTCCGCCGGCTTCAGATCACGCTGCAGAAGAGCCGGACCGGGCAGCAGGATGTCGGGTGGCGGCCGTCGTTCGTGGCGCTCACCCAGTTCGGCGACCGCCGCGTGGCCCAGTTCGACCTGCTGCGCTGGATCTCCCACCGCCACGGGTTCGGCCACTTCGTGCAGCACATGAAGGGCGACTATTCCCTGGACACCGAGCTCGAGGCCCGCGCACAACTCGGCAGGCTGGTGAAACGCTCCGACCTGAGCCGTGCCGGGACTTTCGTCGACACGCTGATCGCGCCTTCGTTCGAGAACGCGCTCACGCAGGCGCTTCAATACCCCGGCATCTCCGGCCTGCCCAACAACAGCATCCTGCTGGAGTTTGACCAGGAGCACCCGGACGAGATCCCGAGGCTGGAGCGTGCCATGCAACTGGCCGTCACGTCACGGTTCAACGCGGTCGTCCTTCGTTCGAGCGCCTTCCGCTTCGGATACCGCTCCTCGATCCACGTCTGGCTGACGCCCGAGACCCTGCCCAACGCGGCCATGATGCTGATGCTCGCCTACATCATCGTCGGGCACCCGGAATGGAGAACCGCGGAGATCCGCGTGTTCGCATGCATCGGCACGGACGGAGACGCGAGCGAGGCCGACCGGCTGTCGGCGCTTGTCGACCAGGGCCGCCTCCCCATCGGGAGGAAGAACGTCGAAACGCTGCCCGTCGAATCGCAGGCCAGGATCGAGACCGAGATCGCGTACCGGTCATCCGACGCGGATCTGGTGATCGCGGGCATTTCGGCGGATGATATAAGGGAGGGAAGCCTCAGCGAGGTTCTCCGGAGCCACAGGGCCGCGAACGACATAATCTTCGTGCACGCCGTGGAGGAGATCGTGATTGACTGACGCCGCCTCACCTGCCGATTCCCGGACGACTGGGAGCTCGCGACCGATGCGGAGTTCGTCGGGGCCGATTCGCGGTCGGGCGGGTCGGTCTCGGCGCGCACGGAGAGACTGAATTGAACGAATTGGCGCGCGCAATGGACTTCCTGGCGAACCTCCCGGGCTGGTCGGAAATCATCGCGCTGATGATGGTCGGGGTCGGGGTCGGGTGGCTCTGCGAACGGCTGCTCGCCCGCTGGGCCGGGCGGGCACGGGAGAGGCCCTTCGCGGGCTGGGCCGACACGCTGCTGGGTGCGGTCCATCGCATGCCGATCGTCTGGTTCGGGGCGGCCGGGACCTATCTGGGCGTGACGGTCGCCGGCTACGTCGGCCCCGTGCTGAATCTGGTCGGCACGGCGGTGAGCGTGACCGTCATCGTCACGCTGATCATCGTAGCGATGCGCCTGGCCACCGCCGGAATCACCGGGTACGCCAGGCGCACCTCGGGTCTCCAGACCTCGACCACGCTGGTTCAGAACGTGGTCCGGCTGCTTCTGCTGATCCTCGGGATCGCCCTCATCCTTCAGAATCTCGGGATCAACATCACCACGCTGGTGACCGCGCTCGGGATCTCGGGGCTCGCCGTCGCGCTGGCGCTGCAGGACACCCTTGGCAACCTGTTCGCGGGCATGCAGATCATCATGTCCAGGCAGATCAGGACCGGCGATTACGTTGCCCTGTCCACGGGCGAGGAAGGGGCGGTCACCGACATTCAGGCGAGAAACACGACGATACGGACGTTCCCCGAGCGGAATCGGGTCCTGGTGCCCAATTCGATACTGGCGTCCACGGTCGTGACCAACTACAGCCTGCCCCACAGACGGCTCCTCATCACGCTGCCGATCGGCGTCTCCTACGATTCGGATCTGGAACAGGTGGAGAGGGTCACCCTCGAGGTCGCCAGAGAGGTCGTGAGCGAGGTCGAGGGCGGACTGACGGACGAGGAACCGTTCGTGCGCTACGAGGAGTTCTCCGACTTCAGCATCAACTTCCTCCTGCGGGTGCCGGTCTCCCAGTTCACCGACCAGTTCCTGATCAGGCACGAGTTGGTGAAACGGATACACAGGCGCTACGGGGCCGAAGGGATCGAGATCCCCTTCCCGATCCGCACGGTCCACATGCGGGAGCGGGTCGCGCTGGTGCATGAGTCCCGAGGAATACGAGGCGGCTGAAGAACCCCTCGCCAGCCCGGGAGACCGACCGAGGAAAGACTCTCGCTCAGTTGCCCCCCGGAGGTGGCCCCCGGTAGGTCCGCACGGGTGGCAAGTGCGCTCCCGTGAGCCCCTGCGGCTCGGGCTCGCTCACCACCGACAGGTTCAGCGTGCCGATTCCGTCGATGGAGGCGGAAATCTGCTCGCCGGGCTGCAGGAAGCGCTGGGCCCCCCGAACCGCCGTGCCCATGCCGACACCCCCGGAGGTGCCGTTGTTTACGACGTCCCCGGGAAACAGGGTGATGATGGACGAGCCGTACTCGATCAGCTCCCAGAGGGAGTGGATCATGTCGCCGGCGGTGGCCTCCTGCATGCGCTCGTCGCCGACGTCGAGGGTCTGGCGCAGGATCTCCATCGGGTTGCCGTAGAACTCCTTCGGCACGATCCAGGGCCCCTGGGGCGCGAAGGTGTCGTGGCCCTTGCCCACGAACCAGTCGGAGGTCATGGGGTTGCCGCCCGGCGGACGCCCGCCGCGATCGGAGATGTCCAGCGACACCAGGTAGCCGAACACGTAGGCCTCGGCGTCGTTCGCGGAGACGTACTTGGCGGAACGGCCGATCACCGCTCCCAGCTCGACCTCCCAGTCGATGCGGTCGCGCCCGAACGGAAGCACTACCTCCCCGCCGTCACCAATGACGGCGCCCTTGCTCGGCTTCAGGAAGAGATAGGGCACGCCCCGGTTCTCGCGCCGCTGCCGCCGCGCCTCGGCCCGCTCCTCCTCGGTGCCGGTCTCGTTGACGTGGCTGTAGAAGTTGACCGCGGCGTTGAGGATCTTGCCCGGGTACAGGATGGGCGGGAGGGTACGCACGTCCCCGAGATCGTGGACCCAGGACGGTCGGTTCGCGCCCAGCATGTCGTTCTCGACCAGGTGGTTGACGACCTCGTAGAGGCGCCGCTGGAGACCGTACTCGTAGCGCTCGATCAGCTCCAGCATGTCCGCCGGGGCCTGCACCCGGGCGTAGTAGGGATCGCGCTGGAGGGCGGTGTTGGCGGCGTCGACCTCGACGATGAGCTGGTCGCGTAGAACCAACGACACGGTGGGCGTGCCGTCGATCTCGAAGGTGCCGACCTTGAAGGGCTCGGCGATTTCCGGGACGCCCTGAGCAAACGCCGGCAGCGGAATCGCCAACAGAAGCAATGTTGCAAGGATCCGGAAATCACGCATGCTGTCCTCCGCAGGTTGTCGTTCCGAATGACTCCATCCGATTCCCGGGTTTGGCGGCTCGCGCCCACCGGATCGGCGAATTTCGCTCCGGTCCGTCCAGAGAGCTTCACACTGACGCCGAGCCCGGGACTCTGTCAATCGCAGAGGGGCGGAATGCTCGACGCCTGTGCGTCGTCGGTGTTGGACTGCGGGCACCCGGGCGAGCGTCGGTGGATAGTCCTTCGCCCCTGCCGGTTTGCCGCGCACGAAGATGCGCGCGAGCCGCGGGTGTCCGCCGAGGGCCGGGCGGGATCGGGGGCGGAGCAGTCCGCGGGCGGCGGCCATGGGCGGCGTTGCCCTGCTCTTCGCGGTCGTCTACCGTTTCCGTCCGCGCATATCCCTTCCGCGTAGCTCTCCTCCGACAGCAGGTGGGTCATGAAGACGATCCGTTGGTTCCTGGCGCTCTCCATCCTGGTCACCGCTCCGGTCGCGCTCTCCGCGCAGCAGAAAACGCCTCTCGACCACGACGCCTATTCGATCTGGAAGCAGATCCAGGACGAGGATTTCTCCCGGGATGGCCGCTGGATGGTCTATCGGCTCGTGCCCGGGGACGGCGACGCCACGCTGGTGGTGGAAAACCTGGAGGACGGGCGCCGGGTGACCGTTCCCAGAGGAGCGGATCCGGGCTTCACCGCCGACAACCGCTTTCTGGTCGCGCTGGTCGAGCCCGCGGAGGCGGCGGTGGATGCGGCCCGCGCTGAGGGTTCGCGTGATGAGCCGGGCGACTCCCTGCTGATCCTGAGCCTGTCCGACCTGTCGGAGACGCGCGTAGCGGAGGTCCGGTCCTTCCGCATCCCCGCGGAAGGCGGCGCCTGGATGGCGTACCTCATGGAGGAGGACGCCGGCGATGACGAAGAGGAGGGGGAGGGCCGCGCTCAGCGGGGAGAGGGCGATGACGACGATGGGCCACCCCGCCTGGACGACGGCACCGAACTGGTGGTGCGCGACCTGGCAACCGGGCAGGAGCGCCGCTTCGACCACGCCGTGAGCTATTCCTTCTCCGGTAGCGGCGGCGCGCTCTACTACACGGCGTCCGGGGAGGACGGCGCCGCCGACGGCGTCTTCCGGGTGGGAGCCACCGGCGGGGCGGAGACGGTCACCGGCGGGGAAGGGCGCTACCTGCGGCTCGCCGTCGCCGACGACGGCGCGGTCGCGTTCCTGACCGACCGGGACGACCGCGGGGCCGGGGCGCCCGCCTTCGCGCTGTACGCCGCGCGCGATGGAGCGGCCACCTCCGGGGTGGCGCCCGGCGCGGCAGCACTCCCCGCCGACTGGGCCCCCAGTGAGCACGGCGAGGTGTCCTTCTCCGGTTCGGGCGCGCGCGTCCTCTTCCACAGTGCGCCCCGGCCCCTTCCGGATCCCGAGGACGACACCCCCGAGGACGAGCGCGTCCAGGTCGACATCTGGAACTGGAAGGACCCGCTGCTGCAGCCCATGCAGCTGGTGCAGCTGGAGGACGAGCTGGAGCGCAGCTACCAGGCGGTCCTCGACCTCGGGAGCGGCCGCGTGGTGCAGCTCGCCACCACCGAAGTGCCCGACGTGACCCTGGCCGACGACGGTGACGGCGCGATCGCGATGGGGAGGAGCGGCCTCCCCTACCGGCAGCTGGTGTCCTGGGATGCCAGCTACGTGGACCTCTACACCATCGACGTGGCGGACGGCTCGCGGCGGCAGGTGGCCGAGGGCGTGCGGGGACAGGGGACCCTCTCTCCTGGCGGCGGCTACATCACCCGGTGGGACGGCGTCCGCCGCATCTGGGTCGCCATCGACACCGGCAGCGGGGAGGAGATCGACCTGACGGGGAGCATCGACGTGGGCTTCTACAACGTGCTGGACGACCGGCCGGACCTGTCCCGTTCCTACGGGGAGGCCGGATGGACGGAGGACGATGCCGCCTTCCTGGTCTACGACCGCTACGACATCTGGGCGGTTGACCCCACCGGGCGCGCCGCCCCCCGCAACCTCACCCGTGGGACAGGGCGCGCGTCCGACACCCGCTTCCGCTACGTCGACCTCGACACGGCCGACCCGGTGGTGCCCTCCGGAGAGGTGTACCTCTCCTCCTTTCACCTGTACGAGAAGTCTTCCGGGCTGTGGCGGGGCGACTTCGACGCCGGTGCCGCCCCCGAGCAGCTCATCGCCGGCGACGCCCGCTACGCCGACCTGTTCCGGGCGCAGAACGCGGAGGTCTTCGCCTACACCCGCTCCACCTTCGAGGAATTCCCGGACCTGTGGGTGGCGGGCCCGGGGCTCGACGACGGGCGCAAGGTCACCGATGCGAACCCGCAGCAGTCCGACTACCTGTGGGGCACCGCCGAGATCGTGGAGTGGACCTCCATGGACGGAGCGCCCCTCCAGGGCATCCTCTACAAGCCGGAGGGCTTCGACCCGTCGGAGCAGCACCCGATGATGGTGTACTTCTACGAGCGCTCCTCGGACGGCCTGCACGGCTACGCCGCGCCCGCGCCGGGCAGCTCCTCCATCAACCGCAGCTTCTACGTCAGCCGCGGCTACCTGCTCTTCGTCCCCGACATCCCCTACCGGGACGGCTATCCGGGCGAAAGCGCGCTCGACGCGGTGGTCCCGGGCGTGCTCGAGCTGGTGGAAGAGGGTTTCGTGGACGCGAACCGCATCGGCGTGCAGGGGCACTCCTGGGGCGGATACCAGATCGCCTACATGGTGACGCGCACCGATCTGTTCGCGGCGGCCGAGGCGGGTGCCCCGGTCTCCAACATGATCAGCGCCTACGGGGGCATCCGCTGGCAGTCGGGGCGCAGCCGGGCCGTGCAGTACGAACGCGGCCAGAGCCGCATCGGGGGCTCGCTCTGGGAGTATCCGCTGCGCTTCATCGAGAACTCGCCCATCTTCACCGCCGACAAGATCAACACGCCCATCCTCATGCTGCACAACGACGAGGACGGCGCGGTGCCGTGGTATCAGGGGATCGAGCTTTTCGTGGCGCTCCGCCGTCTGGGCAAGCCGGTGTGGATGCTCAACTACAACGGCGAGGCGCACGGGCTGCGGCAGCGGCACAACCAGAAGGACTGGGCGATCCGCATGCAACAGTTCTTCGACCACTACCTGAAGGGCGCGCCCGCTCCAGTGTGGATGGAGGAAGGGGTGCCGGCGATCATGAAGGGCAGGACGCTGGGGCTCGAACTCACCCGCGTGCGGGCGATTTCCGAGGAGGAGCCGGGTCGGTAACCTCGCCCTTCGCTGCTAGCCCGAGCGCCGCCCCGGCCTCACCCGTGCCAGGTGATCGGCGCACCGCGGGAGACCGCCATCGCGCCGCTACGCACGAGCGCGTCGGTCTCGGCGATCCGCTCCGCGCTTTTCAGGAAGCCGTCGATCCGCGGACCGCTGCTGGTGATCTCCACGGTATAGTGCCCTTCGTGCTCGTCGAGAATGGCCCCCCCGAACTCCGCCACCATCTCGTCCAGCTGGGCTCGGGTACCGGTGGTCAGGCGCAGCTTGAAGAGCACCAGCTCGCGCACGATGTGGTCGCGGGTGGTCATGTTCCGCAGGTCGACCACATCGATGAGCTTGCTCAGCTGCTTCATGATCTGCTCGAGGGTGTCGTCGGAGCCGTTGGTGACCAGGGTCAGGCGCGAGACGGCGTAATCCTTGGTGGGCGCCACGTTGAGGCTCTCGATGTTGAAGCCCCGGGTCGAGAACATGTCGGTGACGCGCGAGAGCGCGCCGGCCTCGTTCTGAAGCAATATGGAAATGGTGTGTCGCATGGCGGTCCGGGGATGCGGCGCATGGTGGTCCAGGGGTGCGGCGCGTGGCCGTACAAGCTTGCGGGATGGCGCAGGCATCGCAAGATATGCAGCGTGTCTGCGCGTGTTTTGCCATTCGGGCGCCTTCGTCCGACTTTTCACCCCCGCGCTCAACCCATTCCGTGCCCGTCACGAGAGGCGTTTCCATGACAACCAGCACCGCGCTTCGCGATACGCCCGCGCACCCGTTCGCGGGCCGGGTCATGAGCGGAGCCGACATGATCGTCCAGGTTCTGGCCGACGAGGGAATCGACACCATCTTCGGCTACAGCGGAGGGGCGATCCTGCCCACCTACGACGCGGTTTTCCGCTACAACAAGGACCACGCCGTCGATGGCGTGGAGCCGATGCCGCTCATCGTGCCCGCCAACGAGCAGGGCGCCGGCTTCATGGCGGCCGGCTACGCGCGCGCGAGCGGCAAGGTGGGATGCGTGCTTGTGACTTCCGGGCCCGGCGCCACCAACTGCGTGACCCCGGTGCGCGACTGCATGGCCGACTCGGTGCCCATCGTGGTGATCTGCGGCCAGGTGCCCACCGCCGCCATCGGCACCGACGCCTTCCAGGAGGCCCCGGTCACCGCCGTCATGGGCCCGGTGGCCAAACACGTCTTTCTGGTGACCAAGCCGGAGCAGCTCGAGGCCACCATGCGCACGGCCTTCGAGATCGCGCGCACCGGCCGGCCCGGTCCCGTGGTGGTGGACGTGCCCAAGGACGTGCAGAACTGGACCGGGACCTTCCAGGGCGAGGGACGCCTGCCCATCACGGGGTACCGGCGTCGCCTGAACGCCCTGCGCGCCCGCAGGCTGAGCCGCGATCGGTGCGGCGAGTTCTTCGACATGCTGGGCGAGAGCCGCCGCCCGCTCATCTACGCCGGGGGCGGGGTGGTCAACGGGAACGCCTCGGAGCCGCTGCGCCGGCTGGCCAACGACTTCGGCATCCCGGGCGTGACCACGTTGATGGGGCTGGGCAGCTTCGACACCACGGCGCCGCTCTGCCTGCACATGCTGGGGATGCACGGCACCGCGTTCGCCAACTACGCAGTGGACGACTGCGACCTGCTCATCGCGGTGGGAGCGCGCTTCGACGATCGCGTGGCCGGCGTGCCGGCGAAGTTCGCGGCCAAGGCCCGGCGCGTCATCCACTTCGACATCGATCCCTCGGAGATCCACAAGGTCAAGCCGGCGGACTGGCACTACACGGGAATGCTTCCGGAGGCGCTCGACGCCCTGGTGGAATACGGGCACTCCATCGGCTTCCGCGCCGACTTCTCCGACTGGCACGCCGAGGTCGCCGCGCTCAAGCGCGACTATGCCCTCGACTACGACCGCGAGAGCTCGCTCATCCAGCCGTACTACGTCATGGAGGTCATGAACCGCATCACCCGCGGCCAGGCGATCATCTCCACCGGGGTGGGGCAGCACCAGATGTGGGCCGCCCAGTACTGCGACTTCAGCGAGCCGCGCCTCTGGCTGACCTCGGGAAGCATGGGCACGATGGGATTCGGGCTGCCTGCCGCCATCGGGGCCCAGTTCGCGCGCCCGGACAAGCTGGTCATCGACGTGGACGGAGACGCCAGCATCCGCATGAACCTGGGGGAGTTCGAGACCGCCACCTCCTACGACCTGCCGGTCAAGGTCATGGTGCTGAACAACTTCGGCGACGGCATGGT
>JAJDVR010000171.1 GCA_022826025.1 Gemmatimonadota bacterium
CCCGGGGAAGGACGCGGCGGGGTCGGTGCGGAGATCCCAGCGCAGGCGGTTCAGCCCGGTCTCCATCGGCAGCGCCGGGCCCATCCAGCGGTCGCGTTCCTCGCCCTCCACGGCGGGCTCGAAGGTGCGCACCACATCGCCGGACGCGTCCATGATCTCGAGCGTCGCATCCCCGGGCTCATCCCCAAGCCACCACGACAGCATGACCCCGTTGGCCGAGCGGTACGCGGCGGCCGGGTCGAACAGCACCAGGTCCTGGGCCGTCGTCTCCGCCGTCAGCTGCCGCAGCGGCGCGACGTTGTCGAGGATCCAGAAGCCGCGCCCGTGGCTCGCCATCGCCAGTTCGTCGTGCTCCGGGATCACGTCGGTGATCGGCATGTCGGGAAGGTCCGGGTTCAACTCCTGCCACGAGCCGCCGTCGTCGTAGGAGATGTAGACGCCGTGGTTGGTGCCGGCGTAGAGCAGGCCGGCCCGGTTCGGGTCCTCGCGGATCGAGTTCACGTAGGCGTCGTCGCGGATGCCGTCAACAATTCGCGTCCAGGACTCCCCGAAATCATCGGTTTTCCAGATATGGGGCCGAAAATCATCAAGCAGCGGCAGGCGCGCCGAGACATAAGCCCTCCCCGCATCGAACGCCGAGGCGTCGATCAGGCTCACGCGCCCGAAGTCCGGCATGTCCGGGGGCGTCACGTTGGTCCAGTTCGCGCCGCCGTCGCGCGTCACGTACACGAGCCCGTCGTCCGACCCGGTCCAGATCACGTCGATGTCCACCTTGCCGGGTCCGACCGCGAAGATCGTCGCGTAGACCTCCGGCCCGTTCATGTCGCCGGTGATCGGCCCTCCGGAACGGCCCAGCGTCATGGGGTCGGCACGGGTGAGGTCGGGGCTCAACGCCTCCCAGTTGGTGCCGCCGTCGGTGGTGCGCCAGAGCCGGTTCGAGGAGGCGTACAGCACGTTGGGGTCGATGGGCGAGAAGATGATGGGAAAGGTCCATTGCCAGCGCTCGACCATGTCGATGGCCGGCTCCCCGGAGTAGAACCAGGGGTAGGGGTTGACCTCGCGCGACGTGCCCAGGCGCCGGTTGAACCTGTCGATGTAGCGGCCGTTGTTGGTGCCCGAGAAGAAGACGTCGAGGTCCTCGGGGTCGGGCGCGATGTAGCCCGGCTCCCCGCCGCCGGCGCGGTAGAACACGTCCATCGAGCCAGCGGTGATGTCGCGCACCCGGGCGCCGGAGTCGCCGGCGGTGTCGGCCAGCGCCGAGGCGAAACGCCCCGCGTTCCAGTCCGACGGCAGGCAGAGCGTGCTGTTGTCCTGCTGCGAGCCGCAGATGTGGAAGGGGATGTGCGCCGTAGTGACGCCGTGGTAGAACTGGGCCGTCGAGAACTCCTGGTCGGTCCATTCGCTGCCGGTCGTGAAGCTGACCGCGCCGCCGCCGTCGTTGGCGACCACGACATGCGCGGGGTCGTCGGGGTCGATCCAGAAGTCGTGGAAGTCGACGTGGGTCCCGTTGTTTATGACCTCATAGGTGGCGCCGCCGTCGGTCGAGCGGAAGAACGACGTGTTCTGCACATAGACCACGTCCTCGTCGTGGTGGTCGGCGAAGACGTGCGTGTAGTAGAAGGCGCGCTGGCGGATGCGGCGCTCGTCGTTGATGAGCTCCCAGCTCCCGCCCCCGTCGTCGCTCCGGAAGAGCCCGCCGTCGTCGTGCTCGAAGAGGGCGTAGACGCGGTCCGAATTCGCGCTTGAGACCGCCAGCCCGATCTTGCCCACGACGCCCTCGGGCGGCATCCCCGGATTGCGCGTCATCTCGGTCCACGTCATCCCGCCGTCGACGCTCTTGAACATGCCGCTGCCCGGCCCTCCGGAGGACATCGTGTACTCCTTGCGGAAGGCCTCCCAGAGCGCCGCGTAGAGCACGTCGGGGTTGTTGCGGTCGAGCGCGATATCGATGGCGCCGGTGCGCTCGTCGCGGAAGAGGATCCTCTCCCAGGTGTCGCCCCCGTCGGTGCTCCTGAAGACGCCGCGCTCCTCGCTCGGCACCCCGTACTTCCCGAAGGACGCCACATAGATGATGTCCGGATCGGTCGGGTGGATGCGGATCTTGGAGATGCCGTCCGACTCGGAGAACCCGACGTGCTCCCAGGTTTCGCCCGCGTCGCGGCTCCGGTAGACGCCGTCGCCGGGCAGGATGTTGCCGCGAATGCAGGTCTCGCCCGTGCCGATGAAGACGAGGTCCGGGTCGGTCTCGGCGACCGCCACCGCGCCCACCGAGGCCGAGTTGATCTGGAAGTCGGTGACCGGGAACCAGTTGTCGCCCCCGTCGACCGTCTTCCAGAGGCCCCCGCCGGTGGCCCCGAAGTAGGCTTCCTGCGGCCGGGCCTTGACCCCGCTGACCGCGATGGACCGACCGCCCCGGTCCGGGCCGAGGTTGCGCCAGGAGTAGCCGGCGAGGAAGGCGGAGTCGAGGACCACCGGCTGGTCCTGCGCGTGGAGCATGGATGCGAGCGGGGCCAGGCCCGCGACGAGCAGAAACGGCTTGAGCGGGAAGCGCTTCACGGTAGCATTTCCTGTGGGTTCGGGAGGTGGTATTGGCCGGGTCAAGCTACCGGGGCGGAGTCGGTTGCGGAACTCCATACCAACGGGTACGCTGGAGGCGGGGCAGTGGGGACGGGGGCGATGGCAACCCCGTGAAGCCCGTTGGTAACAGGCAGTGAAGGGTATCTCGCATGGCTGGACGGCGAGACAGGAGGGTGTGTATGGCGCGACCGCGCGAGGACACCGGTGCCGCCACCCTCCCCGCCGGAGCCCCGCGGAGTTCCAATCTGCTGACCCGCCGATCGCTCCTGCGCTCCGGGTTCGCCACGCTGGCGGCCCTTCCCTGGGCGAAGCCGCTGGCCGCCTCCTCCCCGGCAACTCACCGGAGCCCGCGCGAAGGCGTCACGCAGGACGGTGACATCCTGCTCGGCGTATCCGCCGCGTTCTCGGGCCCCTCTCGCGGCCTGGGCACGGAGTTGTATCGCGGGGCGATGGCCTATTTCAACTATGTCAATGACAATGGAGGAGTGAACGGGCGGCGCATTGTCCTCAAGCTCTACGACGACGGATATCAGCCGGACTCGTGCGTCGCGAACACCCTCCGGCTCATGCAGGACGACGGCGTCTTCCTGCTCTTCGGGTACGTAGGCACCCCGACCGTCACCCGGGTGCTGCCTCTGCTGAAGAGATTCCGCGACCAGCAGGTCTACCTCTTCTTCCCCTTCACGGGAGCGGAGCCGCAGCGCGAGCCTCCCTACGGCGAGTTCGCCTTCAACCTGCGGGCCTCGTACCGGCAGGAGACCGCCGGGCTTGTCGACAATTTCGTCCGCATCGGACGCCGGCGGGTGGCTGTCTTCTACCAGATCGACGCGTATGGGCGCAGCGGCTGGGCCGGGGTGAGAGAGGCGCTGGCGCGGCACGGAGAAACGATCGCGGCCGAGGCCACCTACACGCGTGGCACGCCGTTCGGCGCGAGCATGAGGCGCCAGGTGGAGATCCTCAAGGCCGGGTCGCCCGACGCCGTGATCTGTATCGGCGCCTACGCCGCGTGCGCCGCCTTCGCGCGCGACGCCGTCGATCTTGGGCTGCACATTCCGGTGGCCAATCTGTCGTTCGTGGGGAGCGAAAACCTGCAGCGGGTCTTGCGCGAGGGACGCTCGAATCCGGATTCGTACACCCGCTTCCTGGTCAACTCGCAGGTCGTGCCCGCCTACGACAACGCCACCTTCCCGGGCGTGAGCGAGTATCAGCGCCTGATGTTTCAGTACGATCCCCAGTTGCCCGAGGATCTGGAGAGACTCACCGAGGGCGAATCGTATCAGTCCCTTGCCCGTGGTTTCGTCAGCCTGGAAGGGTTTCTCAACGCGAAACTGATGACGGAAATCCTCCGGCGCCTCGGCGGGCGTCTGGACAAGTCCCGGCTGCAGGAGGCGGTCTTCAGCGTACGCAACTTCTCTCTGGGAATCGACGAGGCCGTGTCCTTCGGCCCCAGCCGCAGGCAGGGGATGCAGAGAGTCTACTACACCGTTGCCGACGGTAACCACTTCGAGCTCCTCGACGACTGGGAAGCCAGGTTCGGCGCGTCGTGAAGACGCGGAGGCGTGTCCATGAAGCTGCTGGAGGCGTGCCATGAAGACGCGATATGGGGGATTCGGATGGTGAGAAGAGCAGCAGTCATCGCCGCACTCGTGGCCCTCACGCAAGCGGGTCCGGCCGCCGCGCAGGGAACCTTGCGGGGAACGGTCACCGCGGCAGGCACGGGTAATGCCCTCGCGGGGGCACAGGTCAGCCTGACGGACCTGAGCATGGGAGGCATAACAGGTCTCGACGGTACCTACGAAGTCGGGGGCATCCCGGCGGGAACGCACGAGCTGGTGTTCGTGTTGATCGGCTACCAGACCGAGCGCCGGCAGGTGACCATCGCGGACGGCCAGCCTACCACACTGAACGTGGTGCTCGGCGAGACGGTGCTTGAGCTCGAGGGCCTGGTCGCGGTCGGAAGCCGTGCGCAGCCCCGCACCGTAATAGAGTCACCGGTTCCCGTCGACGTGATCCCGACGCAGGAGATCGTGCAGCAGGGCGACACCGACTTCGCCAACCTGCTTCGGAACGTCGTGCCGTCATTCAACGTGAACATCCAGCCGATCAGCGATGCGGCAACCTTCGTGCGGCCCGCGAACCTGCGCAGCCTCGCCCCCGACCACACGCTGGTGCTCATCAACGGGAAACGGCGTCACCGGGCGGCGGTCATCACCTGGTACGGCAACGGCCTCGCCGATGGCTCCCAGGGCCCGGATATCGGCCTCATCCCGGGACTGGCGCTGGAGCAGGCCGAGGTTCTGCGCGATGGCGCCTCGGCCCAGTACGGCTCCGACGCGATCGCCGGCGTCATGAACTTTGTTCTCAGGAACGACCGCTCCGGCGGCTCGGTCGAGTTCAAGACCGGCGGATACGTCCTCGGGGAGACCAGCGAGCCCTTCGAGGAGGGCTCGATCCCGGGGGATGGCGAGATGTACACCCTGTCCGGGAACGTGGGTTTGCCACTCGGACAGACCGGCTTCCTGAACCTGACCGGCGAATACGGCAACACCGCCCCGACGGATCGGAGCAGGCAGCGCGATGATGCCCTGGCGCTGCTCGGTGCCGGCAACACCAGCGTCCGGTCGCCGGCGCAGATCTGGGGCTCGCCGCAGGTGTCCAACGAGCTCAAGCTGTGGGCGAACATGGGCTACCTGTTCAACGACAACATGCAGTTCTATTCCCACGGCAACTACGTGAGCAAACAGATCGAGGGTGGCTTCTACTTCCGCAACCCCGGCACCCGCAGCGGCGTCTTCGGAACCAGGAACGCCGATGGCCAGCGGATCCTCCTGATCGGCGACATGCTCGACGCGCGGGACGGCGTGCTCGACGGATCGGCCGGCTGCCCCGAAGTGCCGGTCACCGATGACGGTGTGGTGATGGATCAGGGAGCGTACAACCAGGTCCTCGCCGATCCGAACTGCTTCACCTTCCGGAAGCTCTTCCCCGGTGGTTTCACCCCGCAGTTCGGCTCGTACCTCCTCGACGCCTCCGCGGTGGCGGGACTCAGGGGCACCAGCGGCTACCTGGACTGGGATGCGAGCGCGTCCTGGGGCAAGTCCAACCTGGACTTCTACATGTACAACACGGTCAACGCTTCGCTCGGACCAGACCAGCCGTGCGCCGACGCAAGCAGGAGCATCTCCTTCGTCGTCCCCAGCCAGCGCTGCACGCCCTGGTTCAACCCGGGGATCAACGACCAGCAGGAGATCAACTTCAACGTCGATCTGTCGTACGCCGCGAACGAGCGGGTCAACCTCGCCGGCGGTGCCGAGTGGCGTAACGAGCGCTTCGAAATCGTCCAGGGCAGCACCGAATCGTGGACGGAGGGTCCGCTCGCGACACAGGGATTCACGCCCGGCTCCAACGGGTTCACCGGCTTCGGACCGCTTACCGTCGGCAACTGGAACCGGCACAACTTCGCCGCCTACGGCGACATGGAGATCCGGGAACCCGAGGGCCTGTGGACCTTCGGCGTGGCCGGACGGGTCGAGCGGTTCTCCGACTTTGGCACGACGGTGAACGGGAAGCTCGCGGGACGCGTGAGCGCGTCGGAGGAGTTCGGCCTCCGAGCCAGCGTCAGCACCGGGTTCCGTGCTCCCACGCCGGGACAGCAGAACGCCTTCAACATCTCGACGATCTATGATCCCGCGATCATGGATCTGACGAACAATGGCACGATCCCGTCGACATCACCGCTGGCTGTGAAGTTCGGCGGCGAGCCGCTCACGCCTGAGAAGTCCGTCAACCTGGCGGCGGGGGCCGTGTTTGACGATGGTCCCTTCAGTCTTTCGATGGATTTCTTCCAGATCCGGGTTTCGGACCGTCTGACGACGAGCGCCGACAGGCAGCTCACCCCGGTGGAGATCGAGCAGCTGATCGCCGAGGACATTATCCGGCCGGGCGGGGTGCTGGCGCGCTTCCGCTTCTTCATCAACGACTTCGCGACCCGGACGGACGGAATCGACCTGGTGGCCGCGTATGATGTCGAGGGGGCGAGCGGTTCCACCACAACCTTCAGCAGCGCGTGGAACTGGACCCGGACCACGGTGACGGACTTCAATCCCAACACCCTCACCGCGCATCGCATCCGGATCCTCGAGGAAGGACTCCCCAACGTGCGCGGCAACCTCACGATGAATCACGTCTTCGCCAGTGGCACCCGCTTCCTGGTGCGCGGCAGCTACTGGGGCGGCTATTTCGATGGCGAACAGCCCTACTACGAGGCTGACCCCGAAACCACCATCGACTACCCGTCCCGCATCCTGTTCGATATGGAGGCGGCTCGCACGCTCGCCGACCGCTGGACGCTCACGGTCGGCGCGCAGAACCTGCTCAACACCTACCCGGAAGAGTATCCGGGCGCGGCCGCCGGCGTGGGCAACCGCTTCGGCCAGTTCACGCCGTTCGGATTCAACGGCGGCTACTACTACACACGGGTCGGCTACAGCTGGTAGGCCTCACGCCCCCAACTCCTCCAGCACCCGCTCGGGCCGCAACGGCAGCCGCCGCATCCGCACCCCCGTCGCGTCGTAGATCGCGTTCGCGATGGCCGCGGGGACCGGGCGGTGCGAGGGCTCTCCCGCGCCGTAGGGTCGCAGGTCCGGGCGGTCGGGGTTCGGGTCGCCGTTCACCATCACGACATCGATGCGCTCGGGCGTGTCCATGTGCGTGAGGGTCGGGTGGGTGCGCCAGTCCACGCTGGTGACCTTCTCGCCGTCGAAGCGGACTTCCTCGTAGAGCGTCCGGCTGATCCCGTGCAGGAGGTTGCCCTGGATGGTGCTCTCGAGGCTGTTCGGGTTGATCACCAGGCCGCAGTCGTGGGCGCACACCATCCGGCGGGCCCACACCCGCCCGGTCTCGCGGTCGACCTCGACCTCGGCGATCACGGCGATCGTGGTGCGGGCGCGATACGCGTACGCGATGCCCCGCCCCGTCAGCACGCGCCCGCTTCCCACCGTCCCGGGTGACGGGCGCGCGTCCCACCCGTACGCCTCCGCCGCGGCCTCGACCACCGCGATCGAGCGCGCGCGGCGGAAGGCCTCGTCGTCGTCGGTGGCCCCGCGGAGGAGGCGCAGCCGGAACTCGACCGGGTCGGCGTCTGCGGCCGCGGCCAGCTCGTCGATGAACGACTCTCCCGCGAAGGTGGTCTGCGGGCCGTTGGGGTCGCGCAGGTTGCCGGTGCGAAGCGGCGTCTCGAACGCCAGCGGGAAGCGCACCGCCCGCGTCTCCTGGCGCCGGTTCGGGATGTAATACATCTCGTCGGGCCCGCGCGCGCCACCCGGCGAGGGCCGCTCGGGCCGGAAGCCCATCAGCTGCGCGATCAGCACGGTGCGGGCCTGGTTGTATCCCACGTGGGCGTAGTTGGCGATCCGGCCCTGATAGTCCAGCGCGACCACGTTCCCCTCCGCATCCAGCCCTCCGCGCAGGTCGATCGCGAACGCCGGGCCCTTGGTGTCCCACGCCGTCTCCTCGTGCCGCATCCACTGCACCCGCACGGGCCGGCCCAGCTCCCTGGCCAGGTACGCCGCCTCGAAGCCCGCGTCGTCCGCCGCCGTGCGCCCGTAGAGCTGCGGCCCGTCCATCCAGATCACCCGCACCTGCTCCGGATCCATCCCCAGGAACTCGGCGATCCCGGTCCGGTGGCTGTACGGCTTCATGTCGTTGGTGTAGATGGTCATCCGGCCGTCGGAG
>JAJDVR010000233.1 GCA_022826025.1 Gemmatimonadota bacterium
GCGGGAGCGCGCCCGCCTCGTAGAAGATCCGGTCCGGCAGATGCTGGTGGTGGACCCGCGGCGCCTGAACGGCTTCGACGACATCCATCCCGAAGTCCACGACGTTGGATATTGTCTGGAACACCGTGGTGATGATCGTCGCGCCAACCGGGGTGCCGGTGACCATTCCCAGCTCTCCGTCCGGCCCCAGGACGATGGTCGGCGACATCGACGACAGCATCCGCTTCCCCGGCTCGATGGCGGTGTTTTCTCCTTGCACCAGGCCGAACTGGTAGGCGGAGCCGGGCTTGGCGGCGAGGTCGTCCATGTCGTTGTTCAGAATGAAGCCTGCCCCGGTGACGGTGACCTTGCTTCCGTACCATGAGTTCACGGTCGTGGTGACCGACACGGCGTTGCCCTCGGCATCGACGATCGAGTAGTGGGTCGTGTTTTCGCCCTCGTCGGGGACCGTAGCGCTCGGAGAGGTCCCGGCTTCCCCCGGTGTACCCTCCAGTCCGGGCCCGACCTCGGAGGACGGAGTGGCGGCATCCAGCGAAATGGTCGCTCCCCGCTCGCTCGCGTATGCCGCCGAGGTCATGCGGTCCAGCGGCATTTCCACGAAGTCCGGATCGGCCAGGTAGTGGTTGCGGTCGGCGTAGCCTCGCCGCCAGGCCTCGGCGTGCAGATGGATCGTCTGGGCCGACTGCCACCCGAGGGAGGCAAGGTCGTAACGCTCCAGCATCCCGGCGGTCTGCGCCATCGTGACGCCCCCGGACGACGGGGGCGGCATCGAGATGACCGTGTGGCCCCGGTATTCGAACGCGACCGGTTCGCGCCAGACCGCCTGGTATTCGGCGAGGTCCCGGCGGGTAAGGATGCCGCCGCCACGTTCCATCTCGGCGAGGATGAGGTCCGCCGTCTCCCCAAGATAGAAGTCGTCGCGGCCGAGATCGCGGAGGCGTCTCAGAGTCCGGGCCAGGTCCGGCTGGCGAAGCGTGTCGCCGACGGCGGGCGGGCGGCCTCCGCGGGGCAGGAACTGCTCCGCCGAGGCGGGAAAGGCCTGAAGCGCTGCTACCATCGCGTCGCCCAGGGAGTTCAGGAAGCGGGGCCGCACGGGGAAGCCTCCGGCAAGCTCGATCGCGGGATCCAGGAGCCTGGCCCATTCCATGCGACCGAAGCGCCGATGGACTTGCCACATGCCGTCGACGGTGCCGGGCACGCCTACGGAGAGGTGGCCGACGACGACATCCTCCGTGACTTCGCCGTCCTCGTCCAGGTACATGTCCCGGGTCGAGGCGAAGGGAGCACGGGCGCGGAAGTCGAGAGCCGCCGTTTCGCCTTCGGCCGTCCGAAGCACCAGAAAGCCGTCACCTCCGAGGTTCCCTGCTTCCGGGTTGACCACGGCCAGCGCGAACATCACCGCGACGGCGGCGTCCATCGCGTTCCCGCCGGACCTCAGGACGTCGACACCGACCTGGCTGGCGAGTTCGTCGGTCGAGACGACCATCCCGTTGGCCGCGGTGACGGGGGGAGGTGTTTCCCGGTACCGCCACGACTCCGGAAACGCGGTCCCGCCCGCCGACGAGGGATCCCCGCAGCCGATGCAGGCCGCGAGCGCCAGGCCGAGTGCCGCGTGAACTCTCATTCGTTCTCTCCTCCCCCGGCGCTGGCAGGCCTCCCGGGGACTCACAGGGTCCCGCGGGGAATCCCGGGGGCTGGTCGGTACGCCCGGGAGCCGGGAGTCCCGACTGATCGAACTCAATGTACCCATCTTCCGATTCCTGACCAAAGCGCGACGAGACCGGGCGTACCCCATTCGAATCGTTCGTTTCTTTACTCCGGCCGCCTGCGCCTTTAGCTTTCCTGCTCCCCGTCTCCGGCGTTTTCAGCTGAACCCCGGAGAACGCGGAGCGCACGAGTGAGGATCGCTGGCGGGTTCGCCCGCTGGAGGAAAGTCCGAGCTCCACAGGGCAAGGGTGCCGGGTAACGCCCGGGCGGCGTGAGCCGACGGAAAGTGCCGCAGAGAGCAGACCGCCGATGGCCCCCCGGGGCACAGGCAAGGGTGAAAGGGTGCGGTAAGGGCGCACCGGGCCGCTGGCAACAGGGGCCGCATGGCAAACCCCACCCGGAGCAAGGCCGAATAGAGGACGAGGAGTCGCCCGCTCCGCCCGAGTCCCGGGTAGGCCGCACGAGGCCGGCAGCGATGCCGGTCCCAGATAAATGATCCTCCCCCGTCTTCGGGCGGGGACAGAACTCGGCTTATTCCGTGCGCTCCGCACCGGGGAGCAGCCGGCATTGGCCGCGATACGCGCCCGTAGCTCAGCTGGATAGAGCGCTGCCCTCCGGAGGCAGAGGTCACAGGTTCGAATCCTGTCGGGCGTATCCTTCCTCGGGGGGGCCATCCGCGCCCCGCCGCCCGATCAGCCGTAGCGGCCCTCGATGTAGTCGGCCGTCTGCCGGTGCTGCGGGTTCAGGAAGAGATCCTCGGTGAAGCCGTGCTCGATCACCTTGCCGATCAGCATGAACACGGTCTCTTCGCTGGCTCGCCGCGCCTGCGCCATGTTGTGGGTCACGATCAGGATCGTGAACTCGCCCCTCAGCTCCCAGATCAGCTCCTCCACCGCCTCGGTTCCCTTGGGATCGAGGGCGGAGCAGGGCTCGTCCATGAGCAGCACGGCCGGCTTCACCGGGAGGAGGCGCGCGATGCAAAGCTTCTGCTGCTCCTCGAGCGACAGTTCGATGGCCGGGGCGTCGAGCCGATCCTTGACCGTGTCCCAGAGCAGCACCTTGCGCAGGGCATCCTCGACCAGTGCCTCCCTGCGGGCGCGCGAGAGTCGCTGGCCACGGGCATGCAGACGGTGGCCGAAGCTGATGTTGTCGCGGATGGAGAGCGGCAGGGGATTGGGGCGCTGGAACACCATCCCCACCTGCTTGCGCACCTGCACCAGCTCGACCTCCGGCGCGTAGATGTCCTGGCCCAGAATCTCGATGCTTCCCGTGGTACGGACGTAGCCGAGCCGCTCGTTGATACGGTTGCAGCTCCGCAGCAGGGTGGACTTGCCGCAGCCCGAGGGGCCGATGAGCGAGGTGATGATGCCCTGCCTGACGTCCAGGTTGACATCGAACAGGGCCTGGAAGTCTCCATACCAGAGGTTGAGACCGCGGGTCGCGATCGCAGGAGGCGCGGGAGCAGCAGCCGGCTCAGCCAAAACGCCCCTCGATGTAGTCGTGCGTGCGCGGATCCTTGACGATGCCGCTGAAGATGCGCGCGGTGTCGCTGGTTTCGACGTGCTCGCCGGTCAGGAAGAACGCGGTTCGGTCTGCCAGGCGCCTCGCCTGCTGCACCAGATTGGTCACCAGCACGATCGACATCTCGTGCTTCAATTCCTTGAGGACATCTTCGATGCGCATCGTGGTGACCGGATCCACGGCGATCGAGAACTCGTCCAGGAGCAGAAGATCGGGCTCCTGCGAAAGCGCCCGCGCGATGGTGAGGCGCTGCTGCTGGCCTCCGGAGAGGAGGCTTCCGAGCGAGTCCAGGCGATCCTTGACCTCTTCCCAGAGCGCGGCCCGCCGCAGGCATCGTTCGACGATCTCGTCGAGCTCGCTCCCCTTGCGCACGCCCCGCAGGCGCGGAGCCAGGGCCACGTTCTCGTAGACCGTCAGCGGGAGCCCCACCGGGAGCGGAAAGACCACGCCGATGCGGCTGCGCAGGGCGTAGACATTGCGCACGCGGCGGATGTCGCGGCCATCGAAGGTGATCCGGCCCCCGACCTCCATCCCGGGTATGAACTCGTCCATCCGGTTGAGCGCGCGCAGGAACGAGGTCTTGCCCGAGCCCGCGGGTCCGATGATTCCCAGGATCTCGTTCCGGCGAACGGAGAGATCCAGTCCTCGAAGCGCCACGCGGTTCCCGTAACGAATCGTGAGGTTCTGCACGACCACCTTCGGGTGCTCGTCGGCCGCGGCTGCGCTTCCGTTCGGCGCCACGCTCTCTACCACTTCTTTCTCCCGCGCACATAGACGCGAAAGCCGATGGAGAGGGCGTTCATCGCAAGCACCATGGAGATCAGAACCAGCGCCACGCCGAAGGGCAGCGCCTCCGGCGCGTCCGGCACCTGTGTGGTGATGACGAACAGGTGCAGCGACATGGCCATGGTCTGGTCCAGGACGCCCTGGGGCAGGAACGGAAGGAAGAAGGCGGCGCCCGTGAACATGATGGGCGCCGTCTCTCCCGACGTGCGGGACACCTCGAGGATGACTCCTGTGAGGATGCCGCTGACTGCGTTGGGCAGGACGATGCGGCGGATGGTCTGCCAGCGCGTCGCGCCCATGTTCCAGCAGGCCTCCCGGAAGGCCCGCGGCACCGCCTGCAGCGCCTCGCGGGTGGACACGATGACGACCGGAAGCGTCATCACCGCCAAGGTGAGGCTCGCCGCCAGAATGCTGGTCCCGAAACGGAAGAAGAGCACGAACGCGCCCACCCCGAAGAGCGCGTGCACGATCGACGGAACCCCCGCCAGGTTGATGATGGCGAGGTTGATGGCGCGCGTGAGCCAGTTGTCGGGCGCGTATTCGCTGAGATAGACCGCCGCCGCCACCCCCACCGGAACCGAAGCGACCAGCGCGACCGCCACCAGCCACACGGTCCCGACCAGGGCAGGGAAGATTCCGCCGGCGGTCATGCCGTCGACCGGCGCCGTGGTGAGGAACTCCCACGAGATGACCGGGCCGCCCCTGACCACGAGCAGGGCCATGATGATCACCACCGGGAGGATGAGCAGCGCCGTCATCAGCCCGAGCAGATGGCGCACGAGCCACTCGACCCTGCGGTCGCGTGCGTTCAGGGAGGTGCCGGCGAACAGCTGCTCCGAGGCACTCGTCATGGATTCGCCCGCTGCCCCTTTCTGCGGATCCCGCGCATGATCGTATCGGCGGTCAGGTTGATCGCGAAGGTCACCAGGAAGAGCAGGATGCCCAGCGTGAAGAGCGCCCTGAAGTGATCGGAGCCGACGGCCGTCTCGCCCAGTTCCGCCGCGATGGTGGCCGTCAGGGCGCGTACGGAGTCGAACACGCTGTCGGGGATGTTGATGGAGTGACCGCTCGCCATGAGCACGACCATGGTCTCGCCGAATCCGCGCCCCACGCCCAGCAGTACCGCCGCAACCAGGCCGTTTTTTGCCGCCGGAATCACGACCTTGCGGATCACCTGCCAGCGTGTGGCGCCCAGCGCTTCGGCCGCTTCGCGATAGCCGTCCGGAACCGCCTTGAGCGCGTCCTCGGCGATGGTGGTCATGATGGGCGCCGCCATCAGGCCCAGAATGATCCCCGCGTTGAGGACGTTCAGCCCGATGGGCACTGCGAAGATGTCGATGATGAGCGAGTTCATGATGCTGAAGCCGATGAACCCCCACACCACCGAAGGGATGGCCGCGAGCAGCTCGACGAGCACCTTGAGCAGTTCGCGCACCCGGCCGCTCGCGAACTCACCGATGAAAACGGCGGCCGCCAGGGAGAATGGGATCGACACCACCATCGCCAGCCCCGTGATGCTGGCTGTCCCCACGATGAGAGCCAGCGCGCCGTAGGTGGCATCCAGCGCCGATGTAGGCCGCCATGCGATGGACCCGAAGAACTCGCCCGCGTCGAATTCGGAGAACACGAATCCGAGCCCCTCGCGCGCAATGAAGACGAAGATTCCGCCGATGAAGAGGATCGCCGAAGTGCCGCCGACGAAGACGAACACCGTTACGGCGCGGTCGAGATACCAGGCGCGTCCGCGGTGGTCGAGGTTGCGCGAGCGGGCGAGCGCAAGCTGGTTCATCGGGGGTTGATCAGGAAAGCCGTGTGCCGGGCTACTCCACGCACTGGGTGGGTATCGCAGGGGTGTACCCAAGCTCCAGCATGATGCACTGGCCGGTTTCGCCCAGCACCCAGTCGAGGTATGCCTTTACCTCGCCCGCGGGATTGCCGGAGGTGTACATGAGCAGTGGCCGTGAGATCGGGTAGCTGCCGTCGAGCGCGCTCTCTATGGAGGGAGCGACGCAGGGATCGCCGGGGCTGCCCATCACGCAGGGCATCCTGACCTCGGGGATCGCGTAGGCCATCCCGCTGTAGCCGATCGCGCAGGGCGTCTGGGCGACCAGGTGCACCACGTCCTTCGAGCCGTGCATGTCGTGGGAC
>JAJDVR010000287.1 GCA_022826025.1 Gemmatimonadota bacterium
CCTCGAAATACTCCCTCATTCGTTCTCCCCCAGCCGAGCCTTCGGACATAACCGTTCGGCCAAGCTGTGGGCTCAGTCTCGCACGGCATTGCCCTCGATGGTGACCGAGCAACCGACGAAGTGCCTCCTTTCCACCATCCCGCCTTCACCCCACAAGACGAAGCTCAGCGTCGTCGACGATGCCCAGAATGCGGAAACCTGCACCGGGCCCTACAATGTGCGTATAGGGGTCGTGTCTCATGCGGCGGCACTCACGCGATACTTTGGCAGCATGGACGCTGGCAATCATCCTTGCCGGACCGGCAACGGCCCAACGACTTGATCCAATCAACGGGGAAGCGTCCGTTCCCGACCATGCCGGCTGTACTTTCTTCAGTCCGGGGCAGGCGGGCCGTTTCGATTGGAGCCGCTCCCAAGACCTGCGGGCCATGACCTCGCGCGCCAAGGCCACGCGCGACGCAATGGCAATGATCCCGGAGCGCCGCTCGGCAGCCGCGCCGTTCCGGCTCCAGCGTTACGCAACGCCTGTCCAAGCCGGTCCGATGGCGTGCGAGGGAATCGATGACTGCGTACAGCAGACCGCCAAGGCGGCCGGTATTCCCTTGGCAGACCTGACCAGCGACGCCGAATTCCTCCGGCGTGTGCGCTTGGACCTGACAGGACGCATACCGACCCGGCATGAGGTGGTCCGATTCCTGACCGACTCGTCCGAGAACAAGCGGCAGAGCCTTGTCGACTCGCTGCTCGAGATGCCGGAATGGGCGGACCGCTGGGCGCTGTTCTTCGGCGACCTGTTCCGGAACACGAACCGCACCGAGGGCGTGAACCGGCGCGTGCACGGGCGCGACTCGCTGCACCTATACCTGCTCGAGTCGCTCCGGGCGAACAAGCCGTACGACCGGATGGCGCAGGAAATGCTGGCTGCCGAAGGCACGAGTGACGGCCGGGACTATCCGGAGAGCTTTGCCAGCTTCGAGGAGTACGAACGAGTGTACTCGGATCTCGAGTCCAACCCCGTGCGGGCCTCGCCCGTCGGGTACGTGCTCGGCGCTCGGACGCCCGGTGGTCCGCCTCAGGACACTTACGACGCTCTGGCTTACCGGGCGGCGCGAGACTTCCTCGGGATGTCAACGATGGATTGCGTGCTTTGCCACGACGGGGAAGGACGGCTCGAAGGCGTCAGCGCCTGGGGGGCGCGGGCGACCCGCCTGGAGGCATGGGGCTTGGCCGCGTTCTTCTCGGACCTGCCGGCCATACGGAAATGGACGCCGCGTGTAGAGCGGGACGGCCGCCGAGTGCCTGTCAGGTACTTCCTAATACAGGATCGGCCGTCCGCGTCGGGGGACTTCGACGCCGAAGGTGGCGAACCGGGCCGCTATCTGGCTTGGACGCAGGGTGGCAACCGGCCAGACAGGTTCCACGAAGAGCGCCGCGTGGCACCCGCATACCCCTTCGCGGAGTCACAGGTCGATCCTCAATTGCGCCTCAGGGAGCAAGTCGGGTTCTACTTGACCAGCGATCCCCAGTTCGCCCGCGCGGCTGTCAATTACATCTGGCGGGAATTCTTTGCCAGGGGACTGGTCGAGCCCGCCGACCAGTTCGACCCGGACCGACTCGACCCCGCTGACCCGCCGACCGGAGAGTGGGATGTTCAGCCTTCGCATCCCGGGCTCCTCGAATGGCTGGCGAACGGGTTTCGCACGAGTGGATTCGACCTCAAGTGGCTCATGCGGGAGATCGTGACGTCTCAGACGTACCAACTGTCCTCGCGGTACGACGGCGTCTTCAATCCGCAATACGAGCGATTCTTTGTCCGGCACAACGCACGGCGCCTCGGCGCCGAGCAGATGCACGATGCGATCCTGATCGCAAGCGGCGAGCGGGCGAGTTACGACGTTTCGCCGACCCTTCAGGACGTGCCGCTCGCGATGCAGTTTCCCGACGTGAATGACGTGATTCCCGGCAGGGGCAGGAATGCGGTCGGGGCTCGACGTTTCCTGCGGGCCTTCCTTCCCGGAGACCGCCGGCAAACCCCAAGGAGTGACGCGGCAAGCCCGCTGCAAGCGCTCAACCTGATGAACAACATATTCGTGTTCCGCCGCGCTGCCTACGACGCCCGTGGGGGAACGCTTGCCGAACTGATTTCCGAGCCGGATGATGGCTTGGTGACAGGGATGTATCTGAGCGCTCTGGGCCGTCCTCCCAGTGCAGACGAGCTGGCGATGGCGGTTGCGTATCTGGGCGAGGGGCGGATCAGGGAGCGCCGTGACCGGGCCGAAGACTTGATGTGGGCGCTGTTCAATCGAACAGAGTTCTACACGAACTACTGAGCGGGATGCGGTCCGGCGCACGGAGGAAGGCATGACGGAGAGGGAACGGTTCGAGCGAGTTGTCCACAGGCAGCAGCGATCGCATCCGACATTCTTCGAACGTCCCCACCTCACGAGGAGGTGCTTCTTCCGGGACTCGCTGACGGGGCTGGCGGGCAGCTTCCTCCTAGGCGTCCCGGCTGTTGGGGAGACGGTGTCAGCCGGATCGGTTCTGACCCAGAACACGGCGCGGAACGTCATCTTCGTGTTTCTGCGAGGCGCACCCAGCCACGTCGACACCTTTGACTTCAAGTACCTCCAAGGCGTGACGCCCCCCGAGTTTGAGCCGGAGACTTTCGGCGGCGTGACAGTCCCGATGGCGTTGCTGGGCAACACTTCGAGGGTGCTCGACAAGATCGCCATCATCCGCTCGGGGCTGGCCTGGGCCCGCGCGCATCCGCTGGCACAGTCATGGGTGCAGGCCGGCCGCGATCCGGCGTCGGTGACGGGGCAAATCGCCCCTCACATCGGCAGCGTCGTGGCCTTGGAGAAAGAGCGCGAGCGGACACAGTACCAGACGCTTCCGGGCTTCATTGCGCTGCGGGCGGGAAACATCGTGGGGTCCGGGTACTTCCCGCCGCGGTTCGGGCCGTTGCGGGTCGAGCCGTCCACCGAGGGACTGCAGATCTTGGACCACCCCCGGGGACAGGAGGTTTTTCGGCGTCGATGGGCAATTCTCGACGAGATGGAAGCGGGCTTCCGATCGGGGAACGCCCCGTTCGGCGAGCGGGCGGCCGGCCTCTCGGGCATGTACGCCGACGCTCGCCGGATGATGTTCAACCCGGCGGTCAGCGCGGCCTTCAGCTACACGGACGAGGAACATGCGCGCTACGGTGCGACGAGCTTCGGAGATGCCATGCTCACGGCGAGGAAGATCATCGAGCAGGACCAAGGCACCCGCTTTATCCAGGTGGAGTTGAACGGCTGGGACCACCACACCGACATATACGGGACACAGGACGACGATACGGAGGGCACGATCTATTCGAGGACGGCAGTCTTCGATCCCGCCTTTGCGGCGCTCATCGAGGACTTGGACGCATCGGGGCGCCTCGACGAAACACTCGTGCTGGCCTGCGGAGAGTTCGGGCGCACGCCCGGGCCTCTTTCGTCCACGCGGCACGGGCGCGATCATTACTTGCAGATGTTCTTCGTGCTTGCCGGCGGAGGCATCAAAGGCGGAACCGTGGTCGGGTCTACCAATGACCTCGGCGGGAGGGGGCCCGGATCATTCACGACCGAGTTTGGCTGGTCGAGGCAGCGCGAGATCCGACCGGAAGACATCGAGGCAACGGTCTACTCGGCGCTGGGAATCGACTGGACGACGGTCCGCCTCGACGACCCGCTCGGACGGGGCTTCCGATACGTGCCGCTATCGGATGAAGACGCCTACGGGCCAGTCGACGAGTTATGGGCCTGAGGGGCCGTTAATCCTCGAACTTCCCAGCTTCACTGGCTGGTGGTGAAGCTCATCGGCCTCGCGCGCTCGATTCTTCATTGGGGATACGAAAGGGGGCGCCGGAAGCTGGCGCGGACCGGACTTTCTGGAACGGTCAACCGATTGGACCTGCTGCAAATGGCAGTCCGGTTTACGCCTTGGATGTGGCGCCCAGAACGAGGAAGACACCGCATCCGTCAGACATGTACCGGCCGCTGGCGGCGCGGTAGCTCTCAGGCGGGTCGAGATACGCTGCCCGTTGGCGGAGCGCACGCCGCCAGCGCTTGGCTCAACGGCCCGCGCCGGCACGGGAATAGGCCTCGGACCGGCTATCGACGCCGGGCCTCGCAGGTCCCGGCGCAAGCCTCTCTCGCTACGTTACAATCCCGCCTGCTGCGACCGTTTCCGGCCCAACTCCCACAACCCGCCACGACTGCCATCGATCAGGGCCTGCGGCGCGATTCCGCTTTCAAGCTCTTCGTGCACCACCAGACCTTTATCCGCCATCTGCTGCGGGCCTATCCACTGCTCTGCATCGACGAACGCGAGGTCGTGGCGATTGACGCCGGCAACGCGAACCTCGTCGCTCCGGACGGCCAAGGGCAGCGCTTGGCCGACGCTGTCTGGCGCTTTACGCTAGCAGATGGTGAGATCGTCTACCTGCTAGTCGAAC
>JAJDVR010000134.1 GCA_022826025.1 Gemmatimonadota bacterium
CACCTTGGTCTTGTTCTTCATAGGGCCGGTCTCCTGTTCCGGTATTGCGACTCAACCGTCGCATGTGGCTCTGGCACCTCCGACCACCGGGGCGCTAACCCACGGTAGCCGGCAGGGGCCGGCCCTTCCATATGTTCTAGATTCAAATCCGGCAAACATCACATCCCCCAATCAACCCCAAGCCGCACGGTCATGCCCGAAAACCCGCCTCCGTCTCCGTCCCCGGCACCCGGCGGCCCGGCTGCCGGCCCGTCCCTTTCGGTCATCCGAACGCTGAACCGGCGCGCGCGCGGCCTGATGACGATGGCGAAGCGCGTTGCCTACCGGCTGCCCGGAGTGCGCACGGCCCTCTTTCCGGAGTATCGATACTGGCTGGATCCCGGTGAACTCGCCGCGATGGTCGAGTTGATCGACGGCACGAGGGGAAGGGGGGCCCTGGTCGAGATCGGAGTTGCGAGGGGGGATACCTCCGTTTTCCTCCTCGAGCACCTGCGAACGACCGGTGATCCGCGCACGCTGGTCCTTGTCGACACCTTCGACGGCTTCACCAGGGAGAGCATCGACTACGAGGTCGCGAACCGCGACAAGCGGTCCCGGGAACTCTCGGACTACTCCTACGGCAACGCGCGGGTCTTCGATCACAGTATGGCTCGCCTCGGCTACTCCAACTACAGAATCATCGAAGGCGACTGTTCGAAGGTGGACTGGTCCGGGATCGGTCCGATCGGGGCGGTGCTCCTGGACGTCGACCTCTATCTGCCCACACTTGAAACGCTGGAAGCCATCTGGCCGCTGATCGTTCCCGGCGGCGGGGTAGTGGTGGACGATTGCGTTGAACCCGCCTGGTGTGACGGTGCTCTCCAGGCCTACCGCGAATTCATCGCCCGCCACGACCTCCCGTTCATTCGCGTGGGCGGAAAGGGGGCGCTGCTGCGGAAGCCGGGACCCGTGGATGCGGGGCCGCGGCCTGCCTGAAGTCCCTCTGCGGGAGCCAACTGGCGCACCGGACGACGAGCGGCCAGTTTCACCGGCATGATACGATCGACCCTCCTCTGGATCTCGGAAAACTCCTGGTGCAAGAACACGCTGCCCAGGCTCGGCTTCGTCAGACGCGCCACCCGCCGGTTCATGCCCGGGGAGACCCTGGAGGAGGCGCTGGACGCCGCCGGCATCCTGGAACGCGGGCGCGGCATCCCCACGCTCATCACCTTCCTGGGCGAAAACGTCGCCGACCAGTCAGAGGCGCGCGCCGTCGCCAACCACTACGTCGAGGCCGCCCGCATGGTCGCGTCCGCGGGACTGGACGCCGAGATCTCGGTCAAGCCCACCCACCTGGGCCTTGATCTGGGACTCGATGTCGCCGAGGAGAACCTGCGGCGGGTCACGGAGGCCGCCGAGGCGCTGGGCAACTGGGTGTGGATGGACATGGAGTACAGCCGCTACGTCGATCCGACGCTGGAGTTGTACCGCGCCATCCGCGCCGACCACCCGAAGTCCGGCGTCTGCCTGCAGGCGTACCTGTACAGAACCCCGGCCGATCTGGATTCGCTGGTGCCGCTGGGCCCCGGGATACGGCTGGTGAAGGGAGCCTATGCCGAGCCGGCCGACATCGCGCTGCCGGTGAAGGCCGATGTGGACCGGGCGTTCTTCGATCTGGCGTGCCGCATGCTCGCGCCCGACGCGCGCACGGCGGGGTTGAGAGCCGGGCTTGCGACCCACGACGCCGCCCTGATCCGCCGGATCGACGCCTGGGCAGAGGACAACGGGTTGGGGCCGGACGCCTACGAGTATCAGATGCTGTATGGAATCGCCGCCGCGGAACAGGATCGTCTCGCCGCCGCCGAGAAGGGCATCCGGGTGCTGATCAGCTACGGCGCGCACTGGTTCCCCTGGTACGTTCGCCGGCTTGCCGAGCGCCCCGCCAATATCGGATTCGTAGTGCGCAATCTTCTGCCGACGTTACGCAGATGACCGCCGCAGCAGCCCAGAGACATGGGAGTGTAAAGTAAACATGACACTTGGTAATCTTCTCTTCACAGTTTGCCCGGGTCGGAACGGTTCGGGCCCGACGCCGCCCAGGCCGCAGACCGCGCAATTCATCGTCGTCCCATGGCTCATCGTCGTCCTCCTGGCCGGCTGCGGGCAGGGGCTCCCGGCCGGCGACCTTGCCGGAGGACGCAACCCCGGAACGCACGCGGCCGAGGGCTACGGCGAGGCGATCGCCGCCGCCCGCGCCCTCATCGATTCGCTCATGGAGGCTCGGGACATCCCGGGGATGTCCGTGGCGGTCGGACGAGGATCGGAAGTCATTTGGTCAGAGGGATTTGGATATTCTGACCTAACCCATGAGGTTAGAGTCACCCCGGAGACCAGATTTCGCATCGGGAGCGTGTCCAAACCGTTCACGGCCGCCGCGGTCGCGCACCTGGTCGAGGACGGCGCCCTGGACCTGGACGCACCGGTCCGCACGTACGTGCCTTCGTGGCCGGCGAAGCGGTGGCCGGTGACCACCCGGCAACTGGCGGGCCACATCGGCGGCGTGCGCCACTACCGGGGCACGGAGAACTTCTCGATGGCGTCCTATGCGGATGTGCTATCGGGACTCGAAATCTTCCAGGACGATTCCCTGATCAGCGAGCCCGGCACCGAGTACTCCTACTCCTCCTACGGCTGGAACCTGATCAGCGCGGTCGTCGAAGGCGCGAGCGGCGAGCCGTTCCTGGACTACATGGACGCCGTGGTGTTCGGGCCGCTGGAGATGACAGGCACCGTGGCCGACGAGGTGCGCCCTGTGATCCCGCACCGGACCCGCTTCTATGTGAGGGGCGAGGAGGGCGGCGCGGTCAACGCCCCCTACGTCGACAACAGCTACAAGTGGGCGGGCGGGGGGTTTCTGTCGACGCCCGAAGACATGCTGCGCTTCGCCAACGCGCACAGCACCCCGGGGTATCTGGAGGCGGAGACCCTCGAGCTGCTCTTCGCCCCCCAGACCCTCGCCGACGGGTCCGCGACCGGCTACGGCATCGGCTGGGGCTCAAGCACCAACGACCACGGAGAGTCGATCGTCTCGCATACCGGCGGATCGGTGGGCGGCACCACGGTCATGACCCTGAACCGCGACACCGGGGTGATCGTCGCCATCGTGGCCAACCTGTCGCGCGCCGGGCTGGGCGGACTGGCGGCACGGGTCGAGGAGTTCTTCCGCCCCGACTGAACCCCGGAAGGGGAGAGGACGCCGATCACGCTCGGATTTGGGAGTCACCGTGCGGCGTGCTGCCGCTTCTCCTATAACTTTACATAATACATATTATGCGAACCTTTTGGCATTCCTTCGGGGACGGTCCGCAACCGGAATCCGACCCCCCAGGGTCACTACCGCGCCCTTTCAGCCGCTTCGGAACGCCACATCTCGATCCTTGCCCGGTCCGGGTCCTCTTCATCGATCTCGTCGAGCAGGCGGTCGTAGGCGGCCAGGGCCCCGGCGTGGTCCCCCCGGTGCCGGCGGAGGCGAGCGAGATCGACCAGCGCTTCCTTCCTCTGGAAGTCCAGGCGAGCGCGGTCGGCCAGGCGCTCGTAGAGTCCCTCGGCCACCTCCAGGTCCCCCATGTCTTCCGACACCGCCGCGAGCAGCACGGCCGCCTGGGCGCCCAGCGGGTCGCCCACGTCGCCGGCGAGCGGTTCGAGGATCGCCGCGGCACCCGCCCTGTCGCCTTCGGTCGCCAGCACCTGTCCCAGGGTGAGGCGCGCGTCGTCGGCGAAGCTGGTGCTCGCGAACCGCTCCAGGTAGAGATTCAGATCCGCGCGCACAGCCGCCACGTCGCCCGTTTCGAGTCGCTGCTGCAGTTGTTCCAGCTGGCCGGCGGCCGTGACCTCCAGGGTGTTCCTGTACCGGCCGTAGTAGATGAAGGCGCCGGTGCCCAGCACAAGCACGATCACCGCGAGGGTCAGAATGGGCCGGTTGCGCTGAGCCCACTGGGTCGCTTCCAGCGTCTTCGCAACGAAGACATCTTCCTGTTCCGCAGGATTGACGGGCCTGCGCGGACCCGATCCCGGTTTGCGGTATTTTGCCATGTGAATCCCGGCTCTTGGTTCGAACTGCCTGTGACTGGCGGGAACGCCCGGCGATGCGCTCCCGGTGGTGGTGGATGCGGAGATGCGCCGGAAATACATTAATTCCGGGCCCGAAGCCGGGTCAACGCGCTACACCGGCCCGAGCAGCCCGTGGAATCCCCGCATCGTGGCGGCAAGCGGAACTCCGGTGTCAGTTTGGAGTAACATGTATCCAGTGGAAAACCCCTGCCGCATGACCCGATACGCGGGCGCCCTGGCGACCGCTGCTGTCCTGGCCGCTTCCGCCTGCGGCGAGACGGCTCCGCGCGTTCCCCACACCATGGTGGTTTCCCCCGTGCACGTCGCGGTCCGGATGGTCGGTGATACCGTCGCGTACCGGGCGCAGGTTCTCGATGCCGACGGCGCCATCATCTACGAAGCGGACATCCACTGGTCGTCGAGCAATGAACGGGTCGCGACCGTGTCCTCCCGGGGAGTGGTCACCGCAACCGGTCCGGGGAGCGTGGAGATCGTCGCCACCCACGCATCGGTCTCGGGGAGCGGACTCTTCGAGGTGCGCCTGGTCCCTGCGAGCCTGACGACGGTGGCGGGCGATTCCCAGACCCGTCCTGCGCTGTCGCGCCTGCCCGAGGACCCCGCAGTGCTCGTCGAGGACGCGGACGGCATACCTATCCCTGACGTTGCCGTCACCTTCCGGGTCGTTTCCGGCGGGGGAACGGTCGATCCGGAAGACGCCGTCACCGATGCTTCCGGGATTGCGTCGGCGCGCTGGACGCTCGGCCTGGACCAGGGGGAGCAGCGGCTTGGGGTCCGGTTCGACACGCTTACGGCGGAGTTTACCGCCATCGCCACCGAACCCGAACTCGCGATTGTGACCGATGAGCTGGACCGTGCGCGGGCCTCGCTGGCCTACCGCGAGGCGCTGGAGGTGGTGGGGATACGTGACGAACCGCTCGCCTGGTCCATAACCGCGGGATCGCTTACCGAGGGAGTCCGCCTCGACTCCGCGGGGGTGCTCGCCGGAACCCCGGTCCGGGCGGACACGGCCTCCTTCACGGCCACCGTGCGGGACGCCGCCGGGCGGGAGAGCTCCAAGGCGCTGACACTGCTCGTGTGCGCGCCGGCGTTGCGGATGCAACCCGGCGATGTCCTCGTCCTCGAGCGGGGCGACCTCGGGGAGTGCCCTCCCCTGCTCCCCTCCGGAGCGGACGGCGACCTCTACCGCATCGCGGCGCTGCGCGCGGTAACGGGGCCCCTCAGCATTCCCGCGATCACCCTGGAGGTCACCGAGGTCGGCGCCGGCGCGGCCGCAGCCCGCCCGGCCCCGCACGCGCACACCGGCCAGGGCGCAGACGGCATCGCCGGGCTTCCGCCGGAGCTCGCCGCCGGGGTACGCATAGCGGAGACCACTGCCCGCTTCCACCGGGAGCTTCTCGAAGAGACACCGGGACTCATGCGCAGGGTGGGAAGGGACGCGCTCCTCCCGGACACCCGGGCCGTCCTCCCGGCGGACGCCTCCCCGGTGGCCGGCCGGCGAACACCTCCCCAACGAATCCTGCTGCGTCCCTTCTCCGGAGGCTGCACCCCGGCCCCGGCACCCGCTCCGGCATTTCTGGTGGCGTACAACGGCCACCTGGCGATCTACCAGGACTCGGTCCAGCGTGCCGAGACCGCCGTGAGGACGCAAGACGCGCAGGAGGTGCTCGACTACTACGAGGACTACGGCGCCGAAACGATCGACGAGTACTTCGACGGGGTCGCGGACATCAACGGCGATGACCTCGTGACCATCTACGTGTCCCCCGCGATCCCCGAGAACGTGGCCGGCTACGTCTGGCCGGGGGACTTCCTGTCCCGGGACGCCTGCGCCGCCTCCAACCAGATGGAACTCGTCTACATCAACGAGGCCCTCATGCGGGCGCTGGGCTCCGAACAGCAGGTGACGCACTACCAGGCGCTGTCCGCGGTGGTCCACGAAGTGAAGCACGTGAGCTCCCTCTACCGGCGAACGGCTGCGGACAGCTACCACCCGACCTGGATCGAGGAAGGGACCGCCGAAATCGCCGCGGAGAAGTCATCCCGCAAGGCCATGGAGGCCGCCGGCGGGCCCGCGCAGGGGGCGATGCTGGCGCGCGACGACTTTCCGCCGCGCGAAGGGCCCATCATCAGCCCCGAGAACTACGGAGTGCTGGCTGTCCTCGCCAGGACCACGCTCGCCTACATCGCTCAGAACAACTCACTCGTCATGGATCCGGCTCCGGGACACTCGTTCTACGGGAGCGCGTGGCACTTCCACCGATTCCTCGGCGATGCCTACGGCGGCGCGGCCAGGCGGGCGGACGGCGACTTCTTCACCGCACTGAACGACACCACCGCCGCCGCAGGCACCGCGGGCATCGAAGAGATCACCGGAGAGTCCGTCTCGGCGCTGATTGTGGAGTACGCCACCGCGATGATGCTGAACGGCACGGGCGCCCCACAGCCCGAGCGTACCTTCCACACATACGATTTTCCCTCGGCCACCTACCAGCTCTTCCGGCCCGGTTCCCAGCCCGACGGACTCTATCCGTGGCCGCGCACCGGACCGGCGCCCGCACCCTTCCGTTCGGGAAGGTGGGTCGGCGGGCTCGCACCGGCCGGAATGCGCTTCTACGACTTCGAGTCGGACGGGACCGGGTCCGGCATCGAGATTGAGGTGATCACGGGCAACCTGCCCGGTCTGCGGCTGGTGTTTTCGCGTTTGCGTTAGCGTTGGCCTGCCTGGCCCGTCCTGCGCAGGCGGCGTCCCCTCACCCAGGTACCAGCTGGACTTCCACGATCTCCACGAAGGGGAGGCCATCGTCGCCTACCTTGTAGCGATACCCCCGCAACGACCCGCGGAAGAGGTGCCTCGGGAGGATCTCCCGCAATTCGGCCCCCGAGTAGACCTCGGACGCGAGAAGCTCACCCGATCTCGTATCGATTATTTCGACGACGCCCTCCACCCCGGCATTCCGCCGTTCCCGCAGCTCCCTCTGGTCCAGGCGTCTGTTTCCGTCGCTTGTGAATTGTTTCACATACTCGTCGGTCGGACGGCGCAGCATGACATAGAGGAGGCCACCGCGCACCTGGTGCAGCTGCCGCACCGCCGGCGAGATCTCCGCGTTCCCGCGCCACCGCCACCACGATGCCTCCCGGCGCAGCGTGCGCCTGAGTTCCCCGTCGATCCCCCACTCTTCCAGGATGTACGCTTCCGCGCCTTCCTCGGGCGGGGCTGCCCAGAATGTCTCGCCGCCGGCATGGGCAATCTCCCGTCCCAGCCAGAACGACCCGGCCTCCACCTGTCCGAAGCTCCGCTGCAGGGCACCCGTCGAGTCGACTACCCGGAAAAACCGTCCCGCGTCACCCCGCCTGTCGCTGGCCAGAGCCGATCCATCGTCGAGAATGACCGTCGTTCCCGGCAGGCCCCCCATCACGTTGGCGGGGACGCGCCGAAGGAATTCGTGCCCGGGCGAGAAGACCGACCAGGCGAATGCGCCGTCACGGACATGCAGGTTGTCCCGGCCGTCGATGAACATGGTCAGCATCCCGCGCTGCGTGAGTTCTCCGGGACCTTCACCCTCCCGCCCGAAGGAGGACAGGTACCTGCCCCGCGAATCCCACACGCTGATGGTGGCGTCCCATCCGGTCGCGTTCGCCGTGATGAACCGGCCGTTCGAGTCCACCAGGACCGTACGCCCCGGGTCCGGTCGCGAGCCGTCGGCGACCGCGTCCAGCCGAATCCCGGTCTCGCGAAACCGGATCCGGCAGGGGGGCTTCCCTTCCGCGACCCTCGTGACGCTGCCAATCGGAAAGGTCCGCTCTTCCGCTCTGGGGCACGGGCGTCCCGATCCTGAGCGGCCCGCGCCGGCAGCGGAGCCGTGGGGCCCGGTTCCAGCCCGTAGACGTGGACCTCGCCAAGCCCGGTTTCGGCGCTCGTGACCCCCACGACCACGGCACGGTTCCCGAATGCCAACACCCGCCAGCCAAGGGGGATGTCAAGCCGCGCCACCAGCTCCCCTATCGGGCTGAAGACGAGCCACTCCGGCCCCGGGTAGGGCACATCGTTGCGCGCGGCCCAGCGCTGAACGTAGATCAGCCCATCGGTCCCGATCCTGAGGACCACCGCCGCCGGAAACCGCTCCGCCCCGGCCCAGATTCCATCGGCCGCGGGCGAAATGCTGCGGTCCCCCGCTTCCCACCCGACCTTCAGCAACACCCGTCCCGAGCGATGAACCGCCAGGAGTTCGGGTCTCTCGGTGGGCACGATCCAGATCGTATCTCCCGCCACCGCCGACGTGCGATAGGGAAGATGACCCCAAGGCGGCGTGTAGAAGCCGGCAGGGTCGGCAGGAGCGGCCACCGTGAAGGGCAACGTCTCCGCAAGGCTATCGGACGGCTCCGCCCCGGCAGGGGCCGGCCGGACCGCGACCACGGAAAACACGAAAGTCGTATCGGCCAACCTCGAGTGGGGCATAGTGACCAGGGACCCATCCGGGAAGACGCCCACGAGCGCACCGTTGTTGCCGACGTAGGAGGCTGGCTGCGTCAAGTCGCCGATTCGGTCCGCGTACCAGATGTCCGCCCCTCCCCTGCGGGCCCGCGGCCGGTTGTCGACCATCAGGATGATGTCTCGGTCATGGATGGCCACGAACGAATGGCCCCAAGCGAGAGTCTCCCCGTCCGGACCCTTCGGGGCAATGGTTCTCGCCTCTTCTCCGCTCGCCGGATCGAAGAAGTGCAGCAGGGTGGAATCCGACCGCGAAACGGAGTAGACGAGCACCACTCTTCCATCCGGCAGAACCGCTGCCTTGTCGACCGACCGCTGGCGTACAGGTTCCGAAACCAGCACGAACCGGGGCGATTCCGCAACCGTCCAGCGCGGAGCCTGCTCAATGCTCTCGCCGGAAAAATGCCGCGCGACGCCAGCGTCGACCGGATCACCCCAGCCCAGAGGGGCATCTCCCATCTCCGTTTCACCGGTCGAGCAACCGGGGGACATCGCAATCGATCCGCACGCGATTGCGACGGCGGCGAAACGGACGGGACTCTTCAAGGCGCTCGACGCCCATGAAACCGAGGATGAGCACCAGCGCCGCGCGGTGAGGCTCCTCCTGCTGGAGACGCGCAGGTGGGCAGAGTGGTCGTGGGAGTGGCTGTGGGTGCTCCCACCCTCATGGAGGTCGCTTGTCTGCCCGGCCGCGGCGCGCACCTCCTTCCCCTCCCTCACCCGGCCACCGCCGCCAGCGTGGGCGCGTCGATATTGCCGCCGGACACGACGACCGCCGCCCGCCCGCGCGGGCGGTATCCAGACGCGAGCACCGCGAGTCCGACCGCTCCCCCGCCCTCCACGACCAGGCGGTGATCGTGGAATGCACTGCGCACCGCGGCGCGGATGTCGTCTTCACCGACGACGACGTGCTCATCCACGACTTCGCGCACCACCCGCAACGTGAAGCGGTTCTCGTCGCCGATTCCGCCCGAGAGCGCCGAGGCGATCGTCTCCTCGTCGGGCATGCGGAGCGGCCGGCCCGCCTCCAGGCTCTGCAGCATGACCGAAGCCCGCCGCGCCGACACCGCCACGATGCGGACCCCGCGGGGCTTCAGCGCCAGCCCGACCCCCGCCACCAGCCCCCCGCCCGACAGCGGCACGATCACCTCGCCGAGCCCCGACAGCTGCTCGGCCAGCTCCACCCCGACGGTCCCCTGCCCCTCGATCACGTCCGGGTCGTCGAACGGGTGCACCAGGGTCAGCCCTTCCGCCGCTGCCAGCCCGGCCGCCCTCTCGTCGGCCTCGTCGTAGCTCGGTCCCGAGCGGAGCAGCCTCGCCCCCGCGGCCCGAATCCGGCGCAACTTGGAGGGATCCGCCCAGTCGGGGACGCAGATCGTCGCGGGGATCCCCAGCACGCACGCCACCTCGGCAACCGCCCTGCCGTGGTTGCCGGACGACACCGCGACGACCCCCCGGGCCCGCTCGGCCGGAGTCAGCTTGAGGAGCCGGTTCGCGGCGCCCCGGACCTTGAAGGACCCCGTCCGCTGGAGCGACTCGAGCTTGAGCCATGTGTCGGTCGTGCGCAGAACCGGTGTCTGCCAGACGAGCCGGCGGATGCGCCCGAGTGCCGCGGCGAAGTCGAGCTCGGGAAGGGGCACTGGCGGCTGCGCTTGCGGACCACCCCGGGCGGGCGGCGCCTCGGCGGCAGCGCGAATTCCGGTCACGAGTTCCCTACGAGATGATCCGCTGTCCTTCGACCAGCTTCACCACCCACAGCCCCGAGTTCAGGTCGGAGGTGAAGATGTGACCCTTGTGGATCTGGGCGCCCCAGGTCATCCCCCAGTTGGGAACCGTGGACTCTGCGTCCGTCGTCTTGAGGATGGCGATCTCGCGGCCCTGCCGGTACAGGTCGCCGCGCAGCTCGCCCGAAATGTCGACCACGCGCAGGCCGGCCTGATAGTACCCCACGTACAGGCGGTCGCCCTCGACCCAGATGTTGTGCGCGCCGGCCTCCGGCACCTCGTAGCGCGCCACCTCGACCGGGTTGTCCATGTCGGTCATGTCCAGGACGTGGATGTAGCCGCGCGCCTCGATGGGGGCGTCTGCGTCCCAGTCGTCGGGGAAGATCTCGTCGCCTACGAACAGATACCGTCCAGCTCGCCATGCCGTATGCGTGTTACCGACCGGATACTTGTACCGTGACACGAACGCGGGCTCGGTGGGGGTTCCCCCGTGGGTGCCGGCGCCGACGTCTAGCGTGACCGCGCCGTCGTCCCAGTAGGAGAGGTACGCGTAGCCGTCCTGGACGATGACGTCGTGCAGCGACTTGTGGTCGGATTCGGGCATGCCCCAGCGGCCCACCTCGGCGGGGGCGGCGGGATCGGAGATGTCGATGATGTGGATGTCGCTCGTGCCGTTGTGGACCGCGTAGACGAGATCGCCCTCGACCCACACGTTGTGGACGCCGCCGGGCACCGAGCGCTTGTACTCCGAGATGATCGTCGGGTGGGCGGGATCCGCCAGGTCCAGCACGACGATGCCGTTCTGCCGGTCCGATGCGCCCTCGCGCGTCAGGATCCCGATGCGGTTGCTCCCGTGGATCTTCACATCGTTGATGCGGCGCGCGTCGAGCTGCACCGAATCGGTGAGCACGGGGGCGGACGGGTCGGTCACGTCCCACACCTTCATCCAGTCGTACATGAAGGTTCCGACGTAGGCGTAGTCCCGGCCGTTGGCGCCCTCGAAGACCCAGGTGTCGCCGGAGTGATGCTCGGCTGCCGCGCCGCGCCCGACCTTCACCAGTTCGGCCTCGTCGATGCGGGGCGTGACCGACGCCGAGGCGACCGCCGCCCTCCCCTCCCCGTACACGGCCGTGATGCGGTAGGTGCCGGGACGCTCCGCCACGAATACGCCCTCCGTCCCCTCGCCCTCGATCTGCGCGCCGCCGCCGGTCACGCTCCACTCCGGGTAGAGCGCGGTGGCGGCCCGCGCCTCGAAGCGGATGACGTCGCCGGTCCGGGCCCGCACCTCGGCGGGGACCACCTCGACCGGGCCGAGTTCGCCGTCCCGGACGGCCACGTTGACGACCGCGCTGGCCGATCCGGCCGAGACCGTCACCCGCGCCTGGCCCGCGCTGCGTGCGTACACTCGTCCGGCCCCGTCAACCCCGGCGACGGACTCGTCGCTCGACACGAAGGTGAGCGCCGGGCCGGCCACCGGCTCTCCATCCCGCCCGGCCGCCACAACCCGCAGCGGCGCACTCGTCCCCGCCAGCAGCGTGGCCTCCGGCAGTTCCGCCGCCAGGCTGGCGACCGGAAGCGCCCGCACCATCACGGCCGCGAAGCTCATCACGTTCCCCGAGCGGGCCGCGATCCGTGCCTCGCCAGGAGAAACCGCCGTCACCTGCCCGCTCTGGTCCACGACCGCGACCTCCGGGTTCATCGCGATCCAGCGCACCGGCACCTCCGCCAGCACTGCGCCATCCGCGGACCGCACGGTAGCCGCTACCGTTACGGTCTCACCAGCGTCCAGAGTCATCTGCAATGGATCCAGGTCGATCCTGTCTGGCCCGGTCTGCACGCCCGCCAGCAAGAGTAGAACTGCAGCACTCGTCATCATCGGAAGAGCCTTCCTTCGGGGGTCCGGCCTGTGGAGGTTTCGCGCTTCGGAAGATACCTGTCGAGCGGCAGCGTTGTCACGGGACGGCACTGTCACGCAAGGCGCACATGCCAGCCCACCCGGTCGCGGCGCGCCTGGACCGGTATATTGTCGGGTGGTCTCCGGCGGCGACTGCACTTTGCCGGACCCGCAACGCCAGACTTACCCTCCCAGGGAGCTTTTCATGAGGAAGCCTTCCACAGCCCGGGCCACACGCACGGGCCCCGCCGCTTCAACCCCCGCCACAATCGTGACCGCCGTGCTCGCCGCGGCAACCGCATCCTGCGACGAGGGACTGCTTCCGCCGCACGCCGCGTCCCCGATCATCATCGCGGGAACCACGTCCGAGACCGGTTCGCGCCGAGTGGAGGGGCTGAACATGGCGCGGGGCTTCCGGCTGGCGGTAGAGATGCTGAACGAGTCCGGCGGGATCGACGGCCGCCCGGTGCGGCTCGCGCTTCAGGACGACGGCAGCGACCCCGGCGCGGCGGCGCGGATCTACGGGGACCTCGCCGCGGCGGACTCGGTCGACGTACTGATCGGCCCGTACTCGAGCGCGGTCACGGAAGCGGTGGTGCCGGTCGCCGAGCGCACCGGCATGCCCCTGGTCGCGGCGCTGGCCTCCTCGCCCGAGATCTGGGCCGGGAGGAACCGCCAGTGGAGCGTGCAGATGATGAACAACGCGCGCGACAACCTGGCCGGTGCGGTGGTGGTCGCCGCGCGTGAGGGGGCGGAGACGGTGGCGCTCGTCTACGAGGACTCCCGATTCCCGATTTCGGCGGCCGCCGGGGTGCGCGCCGCGGCGGCCCGGGAGGGCCTGACCCTGGTGATGGACGAGGCCTACCCGGTCGGCGAGGCGGACCATGCCGCGCTCACCGCCCGGGCGCGCGACCTCGAAGCCCACCTATTCCTGGGCGGCGGCTACACCCCGGACGCGGTCGCGTTCACCATGGCCGTGGCCGCGGACCGGTATTCTCCTCTGCTGACGAGTTGGAGCGTCGGCCCCGGCGAAGCCGACTTTCCCGACCGGGTGGGCGTCGCTGCAGCCCGTTGCGTGATCGGGAACGCCCCGTGGGTGCACACGCTCGACACCTCGGGACCTCTCGCCAGCAGCGCGACCTTCCAGCGACGCTACCAGGAAGCGTACGGCACCACTCCGGGGTACACGGCGGCGGCCGGATTCGGTGCCGTCGAACTGCTGTCCGATGCAATCCGGGCCTCCCTGACCGCGACCGGCACCATCGACGACGCCACGGTGCGCGACCACCTGTTCAGCACGTCGACCGAGACCGTGCTGGGCCCGTTCGGAGTCGTCCCGATCGGCGAGCCGGACGCCGGCAGCCAGCGTCTCCTGGTGCGGCTGCAGCTCCAGTGGCAGGACGACGGCCAGGGCGGGCTCGTGCAACGCGTGATCTATCCGGACGCCGCCGCCGAGGCGGATCCATGCGTGAACTAGCCCCACCGCCGACCCCGCCAGAGTGTCGACCCTGCCAGAGGCTTGAGGACGCGCCCGGGAGCGCTATACTTAGCCGGCACTAGTCCCCGTAGCTCAGGTGGATAGAGCGACTGCCTCCTAATCCCCGCCAAAGGGACGCGAATCACGGCAAGAAATCACTGTAAGTCTAACTGGGACTGCACGATCTGCGCTTCTTGCCGTTCGGGCGTGTCAGGGTCTGCCG
>JAJDVR010000201.1 GCA_022826025.1 Gemmatimonadota bacterium
GCCGGCGTACTCTTCAGGGAGGCCGTTCAGGCCGTTGCCGTCCGGCAACTTCAGGGAATTCAGGGGAGGAACGACCCATGCGCGGCTTCACTATTCCGTTCGCCATCCTGCTTGCCATCGCCGTCCATCCCCTCACCGCCCATGCTCAGGCCTTCGACCTGCTGATTCGAGGGGGACGGGTGCTGGACGGAACCGGCAATCCCGCGTTTGTGGCGGATGTGGGTGTCGCCGGGGGCGAGATCGTCGCCGTGGGCGACCTGGCGGGAGCGAGCGCGGCCCGCGAGATCGACGCCTCCGGGCTCCACGTCACGCCCGGGTTCATCGACATGCACTCGCATGCCGACCGCAGCCTGTTCAACGGGGACATCGAGATTCGGCGGGCGTCCAACCTGGTTGCCCAGGGGATCACGACCGTCGTGTTCGGCCCGGACGGACGAAATCCCGTTTGGCCCCTGGAAGCCGAGATCGCGGGGTACGAGAACGGGGGCACGGCGCTGAACGTGATTCCGATGGTCGGCCACGCCACGGTTCGCACCGTCGCGATGGGTCACGACTACGAGCGCCACGCGACTCCGGAGGAGATCGCGGTGATGGTCGCGGAGGTCCGCCAGGGGATGGAGGCCGGAGCCTGGGGGCTGGGCGCCGGACCCGAGTACCGGCCCGGGCGCTTCTCCACGACCGAGGAGATCATCGCCCTGGCACACGTCGTCGCCGACTACGACGGCTTCTACTACTCCCACCAGCGCAGCCAGTCCCCGCTTCCGCTCTGGCTCACCCCGAGCATCGTGGACGAGTACACGCCGCCTCCGACCTGGCCGCGGGGCTGGAGGCTCACGGCCACCGACGGCATGGGCGAGACCATTCGCATCGGGCGCGAAACCGGCATCCGCGTGGTGGGCACCCACATCAAGGCGAAAGGTCCGACCACATGGGGCCAGTCGGCGACCGACGTGGCCGCGATCAAGCGTGCCCGCGCCGAGGGCATCCAGGTCTACCTCGACCAGTACCCCTACGAGACCTTCGGCGGTGGTTCAGCGGAAGTGATTCCGGCGTGGTACTATGCGCCGCTGGGCGAGAGCCGCGCCGGCGGGCTGGACGACCCGAAGTGGCGGGTCATCAACAGCGAGCTCTTCGCGAACTACAAGGACAACCTTCGCGCCCACCTGGGCGATCCGGAGATCTACCCCGAGATGGTCGCGGACATCGAGTACATGCTCGACCTCCAGGGCGGGGCCGACCGGCACGTAATCGTCATCGCGCCCCAGGACGAGTCACTCGTGGGGCGCACGCTGGCGGAGGTGGCCAAGGCCAGCGGGCGTACACCGGTGGAGCAGGTCATCCAGTTCGCGCTCGACAGCGAGCCTTCCGTCCGCTCCGGCGTGCGCTTCCGTCCGCTGGCCGGAAGCCCCGAAGATGTCGAGCGCTACATGCGCCAGGACTTTACGGCGACCGGCACGGATGGGGGAATCGTGCCGAACCCGGGTCCGGGACGGCATCCACGGTACTACGGGACGTATCCGCACAAGATCGCCACTTACGTCCGCGACAAAGGCACCATCACGCTGCCGTTCTTCGTGCGCTCCTCGACCGGCCTGCCCGCGCAGATCATCGGGCTCCCCGACCGCGGGTACATCCGTCCGGGACAGAAGGCCGACCTGGTCGCCTTCGATTATCCGCGGGTGCAGGACCACGCGACGATCATCAATCCGGGCGGCGGCAACGAGGGCATCGAGTACGTGTTCGTGAACGGTGAGGCGGTGGTCGACGGAGGCGAGTTGACCGGGGCCCTTCCGGGCCGGGTGCTACGGCGCCACGAGGTGCGCGGGCGGTAGCAGGCGGCGGCCCGCCGCCCTTCAGGCCGTCCTGTCCATCGGATTCGCGGCGAAGGCGGCGCGCAGCTTCGGGTGCTTGCGCCACAGGTAGTACCCCATCCCGCCTGCGGCGAGCACGTTCGCAAACGCGATCGACGTCCAGGCCAGAGGGCCGAGAAGGAACTCGGCCCCGAGCGCGATGAAGCCCATGAAGGCGGCCTCGAAGGCGACGAACAGCAGAACGGCGCCGAGCAGGAGCGGCGGCACTTCCTCCGCCTGTGTAAGGACGGCCGACGCGACCACCCCCATCACCGCGAACGCGCCGAAGTGCACGGCGGAATAACCCACCACCGCTCCCATGTGGATCGAGACGGCGTCGAGGTCGGTGACCCCGAGGAACAGCGCCGACCCGAGAGCGCTGGGCGTGAAGAAGGGCTGCCCCGAAACCGCGTCGAAGATCAGGAACCAGACCGCCACCACGGCCGCGCCGATCAAGCCCGCGACGACTCCCTCCGTCAGGATGTGCTGGCGGCGCATGATCGACCACCAGCTGACCTCCGGGGCCGCCCCCATCATGTGCAGGTAGCCGACCAGCGTTACCCCCGCGATCAGATTGCCGGTCAGATACTCCAGCCAGCCGAGGCTCTCGACGATGTCCACCCCGGTAACCGCAACGCTCGCAAAGAACACCAGCTCGTACAACACGAATCCGACGATCAGCCCCGCGAGCACGCCGGGCACCGCCCTGATCCTGCCCAGCAGCCAGGCTACCGCCACCCCGGCCAGCGCGAAGAGCGCCAGGTGAATCACGGAGTACAGCACGATGTTGCCCGGAGCCACGGCGACCGTGTCACGGCCCAGGAGGGCGGCTTCCAGGAACGCCGGGGTGCGGAACGGCTGGCCCTGTGAGGCGTCGATGGCCAGAAACCACAGCGCCATCGCAACGGCGCCGAGCATCCCCGAGAGGGCCCCGGGATAGAAGAACCGCTTCACGAACATGGACCGCCTCCTTCAGTTGGGCCGGAGGAAACCGGCGTCCCCGAACGCGCGACATAGCCCATGGCTATTAGTGACGTTGGGCCCGGGAGCCCCGGTGCCGCAAGAGTGGCCAGGGCCGGGGATGGCCACTCGAGGTGCGATCGCGGGGCCACGACCGCACCGGCGGGTCCGTCGACATGACACCGACCAGAAAGCCCTGACCGCGCCGCATCGGGCACGGTCAGGGCTTGTCGGAACCCGGGAAGGGAGGCGCGCGGCTCGCGTCCCGCGCCTTCCCCGCCGTCAGCCGATCAGAACTCCGTCAACACGGCGATCACCAGAATCACCGCCAGCGGCAATGGACTGGCGGCCAGAATCCAGAGTCGCCGGGGTTCGAACTTCAGGTGCATGTAGTAGAGCGCCACCAGCAGCGCCTTCCAGAGCGCCATGAGGATCAGCCCCGTGGCGAGCAGCCACTGGGGGAGGGCGAGAAACGCGTACCCCACCTCCGCCATGGTCAGCACGAAGAGGATGAACCAGATCAGGAAGTATCTGGGTTGTTCGCCGTTGCCTGCCATCCGGGTGTCTCCTTGGTTTCCAGGCGGCGGTCCGCCCCGATGATCAGATCAGGTAAACGATGGTGAACAGGATGATCCACACCAGGTCCACGAAGTGCCA
>JAJDVR010000106.1 GCA_022826025.1 Gemmatimonadota bacterium
CTACGAGACGGCGGTGCCCTACGTGAACGAAGGGCGCAAGGTCATCGTCGCGCGCACCTTCTCCAAGATCTACGGCATGGCCGGGCTGCGCCTCGGCTACGGCATCGCGCCGCCCGACATGATCAGCGACATGCGCACCTATACCACCGGCAGCGTGAACGCGCTGGTGAGGTGGGGCGGAGTCGCCGCGCTCGAGGATCTGGAGAATGAGCGCTTCGTGCGCGAGACCACGCTTCGCCTGCGCAAGCAGACCACCGAAGAACTCCAGGCGATGGGCTACGAGGTGCTCCCCTCGGAGACCAACTTCTTCATGGTGCACACCGGGCGTCCCGCCGCCGAGGTCCGGGCCGCGTTCCGGGAGAGGGGCGTGCTGGTGGGCCGCGACTTCCCGCCCATGCTCGACTACCTGCGGGTATCGGTCGGCAGCGAGGAGGAGATGGCGCGCTTCATGACGGCGTGGAAGGAGATCATGCCGCCCAGAACCGCCACCACGACGACGTCCGGCTGATCGCGGCGGCGTCCACGGCCTTCGCAACAGACGGGGCCGGTCCCGGAACAGGGGCCGGCCCCGCTTTTCGTCAGCGCGCCGAGCGAGACCGTACTGGAATGAACGACTTCTACGATGCCGTCTCGCCGGTTACGGGCGAAGTCTACACGCCGCTCGACGATCTGCGCTTCGTGGGGGGAACCACCCTCCTGCGCGCACCGCTGGCCACCACCCTCGACGGGCTCGACATCGCACTCGTCGGCGTGCCGACGGACCACGGCGTGACCTTCCAGCCGGGCGCGCGGCACGGGCCTCGGGAGATCCGCAACAAGTCCAACGTGGTGCGCAGGATCAACGCGGTTACGAGGGTCGATCCCTTTTCGCTGTGCCGGATCGCCGACGTGGGGGACGTGCGATTCGACAGCATCTACCATCTCGACGAGGTCGTTGCGCAGATCGAAGCCCTCTTCACCCGCCTGCACGCGGCGGGCCCGGTGCCCCTGAGCGCGGGGGGAGACCATTCCATCACCTATCCGATCATGAAGGCGCTGGGAGCCGGGCGGCCGCTCGGCATGGTGCAGATCGACGCGCATCTCGACACCTGGGACGCGATCGGCGGTTCGAAGTACCACCACGGAGCTCCCTTCCGCCGCGCCGTGGAAGCAGGCGTGCTCGATCCCGAACGCTCGATCCAGATCGGCATCCGCGGCTACCAGAACTTCCTCGACGGCTTCGAGTTCTCGATGGCGCACGGCATGCGGGTCGTGCAGATCGACGAGTTCCAGCGGATGGGGATGGAGGCGGTCGTGGAGGAGGCGCGCCGGGTGGTGGGCGACGGCCCGGCCTACATCACCCTCGACGTGGACGGGATCGACCCGGCCTACACCCCGGGGACCGGAACGCCGGAGATCGGCGGGCTAACCACGCGCGAAGCGATCGCGCTGCTTCACGGCCTGCGCGGCCTCAACCTCGTGGGGGCCGACGTGGTGGAGGTCGCCCCGCCTCTCGATCCGAGCGGGGGCACCGCGCTGGTCGGCGCCTCGCTGATGTACGAAATCCTCTGCCTGCTCGCGGAGTCTCTGGCCGCCCGCCGATAGCACGCAGCTCCGGCTCCCGCAGTAATAACAGTAGACATCAGTAGATGTCAGTGCGGCCGGCGCACCGGGCGTCAGCTCCGTTCCCACCCAGACCCGGAGCGTCGTGTCGCGGGGCTCGCTCCAGCGCACGTCGATCTGGATCTGTCCCAGCATGCCGGTCTGGTAGTCGAAGTCCACCGGCTCGCCGGGGGCCATGAGGCGCTCGAGAATGACCGGATCCTCGGCGCGCGCCAGGTCGCGCATGACGACATGCCAGCTGCCCGTGTGCTCCTCCCAGATGCGCAACTGGCCCCGAAGCTGGATCCCGAGGGTGGGCACGGGCCCGCTCTGGAAGGAGCCGACGCCGTCCTCGATGGCCAGGGCGACCCAGGCACCACCCTGCTGCAGGACCTGGAGGATCTCCGGCGATACCTGAGCCTGCAGGGAATGAGAGCCTGGCGCCAGCGGCGAAACCGCTGCCAGGACCGGGACCGCCAGCGTGCGCATCCACGCGGACCTGTGGGGACGGCATGTGGACCGCGGATTCAACGCCGACTCCTCAGCAGTGCCCGCTGCACTCGTCCTCCGCTCGAAAGCTCGTCGATGACCGGCATCGCCCTGGCTCCGTTTTCCGGATTCGGGCGCCGGTAGCTATACTCGCCATGCCCCCTCGCGTTCCGACAGAACCCCGAACTGGAATCCAGGAGCGACGCCCATGGAAGCCGGACCTGGAAGGCCGGCAGGAGCGCTCCGCTACGCGGCCGACGAACCTCCCCCGCATCCCGCCTCGTTCATCCTCGGACTGCAGGTGGCCGTGCTGGTATGCACGCCCGTGGTCGTGGTCACCACGATCGTTACGCGCGCGGCGAATCTGGCCGGCGCCTACCTGTCCTGGGCCATCTTCGCCAGCATGGTCATCGGCGGCCTGACAACCATCGTCCAGGCCCGGCGAGTGGCGGGAATCGGGGGCGCCAACCTGATGATCATGGGAGCCTCCGGAGCCTCGATCGGCGTCGCCGTGCTGGCGCTGGCCGCGGGTGGTCCCGCGCTGCTCGCCGTGCTGGTTATCGCCTCCGGGCTCTTCCAGCTCGGTCTGGCGGCTCGCCTGGTCCTGCTCCGGCGGATCATCACGCCGGTGGTGTCGGGCACCCTCGTGGCGCTCATCTCGGTCACCGTGATGCCCATGGGGTTCGCGCTGCTCACCGCAGTGCCGGCGCAGGCGCCTGCGGCTGCGGCGCCCACCGTCACGCTCGTCACCGCCGCCACCGTGCTCGGCCTGATGCTGCGCGCGCCACGCATCCTGAGAGCCTGGACGCCGGTGCTCGCGCTCGCCCTGGGATGTGTTGCGGCCGGCTTCTTCGGGATCCTCGATCTCACGCCGGTGCGCGAGGCCGGCTGGTTCGGGATCCCCGCCGCGGCCCTCCCCGGTCTCGATGTACGTTTCGACTCGAGCTTCTGGCTGCTCCTGCCGGCCTTTCTCTTCGTCACCCTGGTCATCACGGTGAGGCAGGTCAGCGATGCCATCGTCATGCAGCGTCTGTCACGGCGCGAACAGAAGGCGACCGACTTCCGCAGGGTCCAGGGGGCCGTGGCCGCCTGCGGCGCGGGCACCTTGCTGTCGGGGGTCGCGGGCGTCCTGCCGATCTGGCCCTATCCAGCCGGCATCGCCATGGCGGAGGGCATCGGCGTGGCGGCCAGGAGGGTGGGCGTCTACATCGGGGCCATCTTCATCGGTCTGGCGTTCGTTCCGAAGATCACCGCCCTGCTGTTGTCCATCCCGGGGCCCGTGCTGGGTGCCTGGCTGGTCGTTGTCATGGGGCTGATCTTCGCCCGCGGCATGCGTGTCGTCTTTCAGACGGGCGGAGGGCGTCACAGCTTGCTGATCGCCGGGTTCTCCTTCTGGATCGGCGTCGGCATCCAGTTCCAGGCGATATTCCCGCAGCACCTGGGGACCCCCGCCGCGCAGATGCTGGCGAACGGGCTGACGGCCGGCGGGGTGACCATCCTCCTGCTGAACCTCTTTCTGGAGCTGACCGGGCCCCGCCGGCGAAGGACGGAGATGCGGCTCGGTCCGGAGAGCCTTCGCGCCCTCGACGAGTTCGTGGTCGGGTTCGCGGGGAAGTACGGATGGGGCAGCGAGGGAAAGGCGCGTCTCAGGGCGGCCTCGGAGGAAGCGCTCCTCAGCCTGGCCCGGCAGGACGAGGGCGAGAGCGACTCCGCGGGCCGGCGTCTTCGCGTCGTCGCGCGCAACGACCGCAAGGGAGCCATCGTTGAGTTCAGCGCGGCCACGGACGCCGCGAACCTGGAGAACCAGATCGTCCTGCTCAGCGACATCCCCGACTTCGAGAGCACGCGCGACCTGTCGCTGCGGCTCCTTCGCCACTACGCCTCATCCGTGAAGCACCAGCAGTATCACAACGCGGATGTGGTCACGATTCGCGTGGACAGGTAGCCGCCCGCGGGCCGGACACCTCGCTCGGGAGGGCGAAGGCGCAAGCCGGCTCACAGCAGCCGCCGCAGGATCAACTCGGCGCACTCTTCGGGCCCGAGCTTCTCGGTGTCGAGATGCAGGTCCGGGTTCCCGGGCTTCTCGTAGGGGCTGTCGATGCCGGTGAAGTTCCCGATCTCGCCCCTCATCGCCCTGGCATAGAGTCCCTTCGGGTCGCGCGCCGCGCAGACTTCAATGGACGCGTCGACGAAGATCTCAATGAAGTCGCCGGGGTCGAACAGGCTGCGGGCGAATGCCCGTTCGGACCGAAAGGGGCTGATGAAGGACACGATCACGATCAGCCCGGCATCGACCATGAGTCGAGCCACCTCGGCCACCCTGCGGATGTTCTCCACCCGGTCGGCCTCGGTGAAGCCGAGGTCCCGGTTGAGCCCGTGGCGGACGTTGTCGCCGTCCAGGAGATAGGTGTGATGGCCTTCCGCGTGGAGGCGCTTCTCGAGCAGGTTGGCGATTGTGGACTTGCCCGATGCCGAGAGTCCCGTGAGCCACAGGCACCGGGCCCGCTGCAGCTTGAGCTCCTGGCGGGCCTCGCGGGTGACGTGGAAGTCCTGCCAGCGGAGGTTGGACGCGCGCCTGAGCGCAAAGTTGACGGTGCCGGCGCCCGCGGTCTCGTTGTTGGCCGGGTCGATCACGATGAAGCTGCCCAGCCCCGGGTACCGGTCGAAGGGGGCGTAGGGGATCGGGCGGTTGGTCGCGATGTTGACCGTGCCGAGGTCGTTGAGGTTCAGCGTGGCGCCCGCGAGCCTGCTTCCCCGGGACACGTCCAGCCGGTACTTGATGCGGGTGATGGTCGCGGTCACTTCCCGCGAGTGGATCTTCAGCAGGTAGGAGCGGCCGACCACCAGAGGGCGGTCGCTCATCCAGATCAGGTTGGCCTGGAACTGGTCCGTCACGCCCGGGGGATCGAAGGCTTCGGCGATCACGTCACCGCGCGTCACATTCACCTCGTTGGCCAGGGTCAGGGTCACCGAGTCTCCGCGCTCGGCGCGCTCCCGGATCCCCTGCCACACCACGATCGACCCCACCGCGGTCTCCGTTCCCGACGGGGATATGCGCACGCGGTCCCCCACCGAGACCCTGCCGGCCATGATCCGGCCGCTGTAGCCGCGAAAGTCGGAGTTGGGCCGGTTGACGTACTGGACGGGCATCCGGAAGGACTCCCTCTCGATGGAGGATTCAACGTCGACCGTCTCCAGGTGCTCGAGCAGGGTGGGGCCGGAATACCACGCGGCCGACTCGCGGCGGCGCGTGAGATTGTCTCCCGCAAGCGCAGATACGGGTATGACCTGCAGCTTCTGAACACCCGCGTCTCGCGCCAGTGACCGGTACCCGTCCGCGATCGCTTCGAAGGTGCTCCGGTCCCAGAGCACCAGGTCCATCTTGTTGACCGCAAGGACCACGTGCCGGATCCCGAACAGGGCAGCGATGCGGGTATGACGCGCGGTCTGGGGCAGGATTCCCTTGCGCGCGTCGGCCAGGACCACTGCCAGATCGGCGTTCGAGGCGCCGGTCGCCATGTTGCGGGTGTATTGTTCGTGTCCGGGCGCGTCGGCGACGATGAAACGGCGCCGGGCCGTCTCGAAGCTGCGGTAGGCGACGTCGATGGTGATGCCCTGCTCGCGCTCGTCGCGCAGACCGTCGACCAGGAGCGCCAGATCCGCCTGGTCGCCCCGGGTTCCCCAGCGCCGGGAATCCTCCTCCACCCTGCGCATCTGATCGGCAAAGACCTCCCGGCAGTCGCACAGCAGCCGGCCGAGAAGGGTGCTCTTGCCGTCGTCCACAGCGCCGCACAGGACGAAGCGCAGGGGAGGACGCACCGACGGAAGGGCAACTGCCATCAGAAGTAGCCCGCCCGCTTCTTGCGCTCCATCGAGGCGTCCCCGTCGTGGTCCACCAGGCGTCCCCGCCGTTCGGAGTCGTGGGCCGCCAGCGTCTCGGCGAGGATCGCCTTCAGGGTGTCGGCGTCGCTCTCGACCGCAGCCGTGAGCGGGTAGCATCCGAGGGTGCGAAAGCGGATTCGAAGCAGCCGGGGCTTCTCGCCGGGCTCGAGCGGCATGCGCTCGTCATCGACCATGATCCACCGGCCTTCGCGTTCGACCACCGGGCGCCTCCTGGCGAAATAGAGCGGGACCACGGGGATCCCCTCCGCCGCGATGTAGCGCCAGATGTCGGCCTCCGTCCAGTTGGAAAGGGGAGAAACGCGGAGCGACTCGCCCTTTTGGACACGCGTGTTGTAAAGGCTCCAGAGTTCTGGCCGCTGAGCCTTGGGGTCCCACTGGTGTGCCGCGTTGCGGAAGGAAAACACCCGCTCCTTCGCGCGTGACTTCTCCTCGTCCCGTCGGCCGCCCACGAAGATGATGTCGTATTCCCCGGCGTCCAGAGCCTGCCGCAGCGCCTCGGTGGTCATGACGTCGGTGTAGCGCTCCGATCCGTGCGAGAACGGATCCACGCCGGCCGCGAGCCCTTCCCGGTTGACGTGAACCACGAGTGAGACACCCGCCTCGGCGACGATGCGGTCGCGGAACGAGATCATCTCGCGGAACTGCCAGGTGGTGTCGATGTGCAGCAGGGGAAGGGGAGGAGGCGCCGGCCAGAACGCCTTGCGGGCCAGATGGAGCAAGACCGACGAGTCTTTGCCCATCGAATAGAGCATGACGGGTCGGGCCGCCGCCGCGATGCCCTCGCGGATGATCTCGATGGCCTCGGATTCGAGCGCCGAGAGCCAGTGGATACCTGAACGGTCGGTGCGGCTGCTGCTCTCGCGCGTCCCGCTCATGTTCTCGCAGATTGCATCGTGGAATTCGTCCCGGGGACCGTTGGCGACGGGATCGTATCACCGTTCCGGGACCGGTTCAACTGGTCCGGCGGGGCATTCCGCGCCGTGGGTGGATCATCCGGAAGTGAACCCGAGTCGTGTTGACACCGGGTGGCGAAGCCTGCAGCTTGTGGCGATGGTATTCTGTCGGAGTGCGCTCTGAATCCCCATACCACGCAAGTGCCCGGGTAGACCATGGACCTGAAGGTCAGTTGGGAAAGGATGGACGGCGTGCTGATCGCCGCGCCCATGGGTCGTGTCGACAGCGTGAACAGCGCGGCGTTCCGGGAAGCCCTGGTGTCGGAGGTGCTGTCGGACGAAAGAGCCCTCCTCCTTGACCTGTGCGACCTTTCCTACATGAGCAGCGCCGGTCTGAGCGTCCTGCTTGTGCTGATCAAGAGATTTCGCGGATCCGGGAAGGCGATGGGGATGTGCGGGCTCCCGGCGGCGATTGCCGCCGTCGTCTCGCTCAGCGGCTTCGACAAGATCATCCCCGTGTACGAAACTCGTGACGCGGCTCTCGAGGCGATGTCCCTCCCGGGGGATGCCGAGCGCCCGCGGCCGGCGGCCGAGGCGCCCGAGACGGCTTCCGGTGAGCAGGCTGCGGACCGGAAACGATCGGGTCCGCGGCGGTGGAGTTTCAAGATGCACTCGACCTGAGCGTCGAGGCCCTCCCCCGAGGCCGGTAACGGCTTCTCCCCTCTCTCGCAGGCACCCCCCGGCCGTACGGTTGTGAAGCGGGCCGTCGCGCACGACATTCGCTCCTGTGCCCGCATGCGCGCCGAGTGCGCGTCCCCGCAGCCAGGAGCCCCGATGCACGACACTTCGCGTCGCCCTCGGTCCACGCACTGCGCCCGCCCCCGTCCAACCCTCCTGCCAGCCGCGGCGGTCTTCGTGGCCGCGGTGCTGGCGGCACCGGCAGCCGCGCCGGAACTCGTTGCGCAGCAGGGGACGACCGGCGGCAACTGGCTCTACTACGGAGGTGATGCGGGGAGCACCAAGTACGCGCCCCTCTACCAGATCACGGCGGACAACGTCGCCGACCTGGAGATCGCGTGGCGTTGGGAGTCGCGCAACTTCGGCGACCGGCCCGAGTTCAACTACCGGGTGACCCCCCTCGCCGTGGACGGCACCCTGTACGTCACGGCGGGCTACCGGCGGGCGGTGGTCGCCATCGACGGGGCCACCGGCGAGACCCTGTGGATGTACCGCATGGACGAGGGGGTCCGCGGCGAGACCGCTCCGCGCGCCAACTCCGGACGCGGGGTCGCCTGGTGGACCGACGGCCAGGCGGAGCGCGTCCTGGTGATCACCCCTGCCTACCACATGGTCTCGCTGGACGCGAAGACCGGACGGCCGGACCCGGCCTTCGGCCAGGACGGGATCGTCGACCTGCGCAGGGACTTCGGCCCCCGCGAGGTCGACATCGACAACGACCCCCTGGGTTCGAGCTCCCCGCCGGTGATCGTGGGAGATGTGGCGGTGGTAGGGACGGCGCTGCCGTCCGGAAGCTCGCCCCCGAAGCCCGACATGCCGCCCGGCCACGTGCGCGGCTACGACGTGCGCACCGGCGAGCGTCTGTGGATCTTCCACACCATCCCCCAGGAGGGCGAGTACGGCAACGACACCTGGCTCGACGGGTCCTGGCGCTACACCGGCAACGCGGCGGTCTGGACCCCGTTCTCGGCGGATCTGGAGCGCGGTTACGTCTACCTGCCCATCGAAGCCCCGACGGGCGACTATTACGGCGGCCACCACCCCGGCGACAACCTCTTCTCGCAGAGCATCGTGTGCCTGGATGCACGCACGGGCGAGCGGGTGTGGCACTACCAGATGGTCCATCACGGCATCTGGGACTACGATCCGCCCGCGCCCCCCATCCTTCTCGACATCGACGTGGACGGGCGCACCATCCCGGCGGTGGCGGTGGTCACCAAGCAGGCGTTCACCTACGTCTTCGACCGCTATACGGGCGAGCCGGTGTGGCCCATCGAGGAGCGGCCGGTAGCGCCCAGCGACGTGCCCGGCGAGTGGACCGCCCCCACCCAGCCGTTCCCCACCCGCCCGGCCCCCTTCGACCGCCAGGGCGTGTCGGTGGACGACCTCATCGACTTCACCCCCGAGCTGCGCGCGGAGGCGCTGGACATGGTCTCCCGGCTGGTGATCGGGCCGCTATACACTCCGCCGTCGGTCATCGACCTGGACGACCCGAACGGCACCCTGGGCACGCTGGTGCTGCCCGGGTCACTGGGCGGCGCCAACTGGCCGGGCGGATCCGTCGACGTGGAGACGGGCATCCTGTACGTCACATCGGTCACGTCGCCGTCCGTGCACGGTCTCATCAACGACCCGGAGATCTCCAGCATGGACTACATCTCCGGGCGCGCGTTCCGCCGGGTCCGGGGGGGCGGCCCGCAGGGACTGCCCCTCATCAAGCCGCCGTGGGGGCGCATCACCGCCATCGACCTGAACACCGGCGACCACGTCTGGATGAGGCCCAACGGCGACACCCCCGACTATGTGCGCGAGCATCCGGCGCTGGCCGGGGTGGACGTCCCGCCCACGGGCAAGCCCGACCGGGGCGGCACCATGGTGACCCGGACCCTGCTCTTCGCCGGGGAGGGGGGCGGCATGTTCGCGGCCTTCGGGTCGGGCGGCAACAAGCTGCGCGCACACGACAAGGCGACCGGTGAGATCGTGCACGAGTTCGAGCTCCCCGCCAACCAGACCGGCGTCCCGATGACCTACCTGGCCGACGGGCGCCAGTTCATCGTGGTCGCGGTGGGCGACCGCGGCCATGCGGCCGAGTTGGTGGCGCTCGCGCTTCCGCAGTAGCGCCCGCGCTGTCCGGCAGCAGCTGCTGGTGAGGGTCCCGGTACCAACCCTCCGCCCAGTGTTGCAAAACTCCGGAAGCAACACCCTGTTGCTTTTGACGATTTGCAACGCCCTGCAGAGGGTCGCGCTTCATAACGGGCAACGGGCCTCGGCTGCAACCCAAAGCGGCCGTACATCACCGTCTCGCTGACCCGGTGCAACCCTCCCTTCCCCACGCGCGTCTGATGGTCTGATGGCGCGCGCCAGCGGCTTCCCGGAAGTCCGGTTCGGCGCGCGACATCCCGGACGACGACGAGTGGGGCAACAGAGGAGGATCGCATGTTGAGGAAGAAGCGGAGGACGGGAAGCGGACGAACGAGAAGGATCGGCGCGGCCTTCTGGACGGCCGGCCTGCTGCTCGCGCTGACGGCGCCGTCGGTGCTGGAGGCACAGGAGCGCGACCGCCGCGGGCGGGGTGGCCCCGAACGTGGGCTGTTTCGCCTTCAGGGCAATCTGATGTCGCGCGGGCTGCTCGGGATCCAGTTGAGCCTGGGTGCGGCGGACACCGACGCGCAGGGCGCCGAGGTGCAGGGGGTCACCGACAACGGTCCGGCCGACGACGCGGGGCTCCGGCAAGGCGACATCATCACCTCGCTCGACGGTCACAGCCTGCTTGAGCCCCTGGCCGACGCGGACCTGGAGGAGCGTGTCGATGCCGACCGGTCCGTGCCCAGCCAGCGCCTGCTGTTTCTGGCGCGCGAGCTGGAGCCCGGCGAGGAAGTGGAGGTCGAGTACCTGCGCGACGGCACGACGGCATCGGCCACCGTCGAACCTCGCCCCACCTGGATGGCCATGGGGTTCGACGCGGACCGGGTGGAGGAAGTGATGGACCAGGCCCGCGAGCGCGCCCGGGAGGCCAGCGAGCGGGCGCGCGAGGTGGCGGAGCAGATGCGCGAGCAGTGGGACGACTATGCCTGGTATCCGGAGGGTGGCTCGGCGATTGCGGTGATGGGGCTGCGCGCGTCGCACGGCATCAGCCTGGTGACGCTGAACCCCGCCCTGGGACGTTACTTCGACGCCGAGTCCGGCGCGCTGGTCACCGACGCGGAGGAAGACAACCCGCTGGGGCTCGAGGCCGGTGACGTGATTCTGGCCATCGACGGGCGCTCCATAGACTCGGCCGGCGACGTGCGCCGCATCCTGCGCTCCTACGAGGAGGACGAGGCCATGACGCTCACGATCATGCGTGACGGCGGCGAGATGCGGGTGAGCGGCTCGGTCGAGGATCAGGCGCGCCTGCGGGGGCGAGGCGGGGTCGTGCGCGGGGCGCCCGTCGGCCCCGTGGGCCGAAGGATTTCGGTCCAGCGCGCGGCACCGCGACGCGCGGTGTTCCGGCGGACGTTGAACCGCGTCGGGCGACCCTGGAGGGACATGAGCCTGTAGCCTGCGGCGGGGCCGGAAGGGCGGGGGGACGGGGAGCCGGCGCCGGGCGCGGAAGCGTTCCGGCGCCGGTTGCACTTGTGCGCGCGCGGCACCTTGTCCAATCTGTAAGGGAGAAGTACCGCAGTCTCTCCGTTTCGCGGCCGCGCTCCAGGGGCCGCGAGAGCCCGTCGCACCCGGCAACCCCCTACCCGTATCGTGTCGGACAGGCAACCCCTAGGCATACTTCAGGTTCTCGGCAGCGGATCCGGATTCATCCGCTTGCAGAAATTCGGCTACACTGCGTCCAAGCAGGACGTGTACGTCGGCCCCAAGGTCATCCGGCGCTTCGGACTGCGCACGGGGGACGAGATTGCCGGCGACGTCGGCAACCGGCCGCGCAACGGCAAGGCGCCCCCGCTCACGCGGGTGGTCGCGGTCAACGGCGAGCCGCCCGATGCGCTGCGCGACCGTCCCGAGTTCACGCGTCTGAGCGCGCTCCACCCCCGGAATCAGCTCAAGCTCGAGTGCGATATCACGCACTATGGGCAGCCCGACTTCACCAATCGCGTCATCGACCTCTTCTGTCCCTTCGGCAAGGGACAGCGGGCGATGATCGTGGCTCCGGCGAAGGCGGGGAAGACGACCATCCTCCAGCGGGTGGCGCAGGGGGTGGTCACCAACCATCCGGACTGCCATCTCTACATCCTTCTGGTGGACGAGCGTCCGGAAGAGATCACCGAGATGGAGATGTGCGGGTACGGCGAGGTCATCGCCTCCAGCTTCGACTATCCCGCCGAACGCCACGTGGCGGTCGCCGAGATCACCATGGAGCGCGCCCGCCGGCGGGTCGAGATGGGCCAGGACGTGGTCGTGATTCTGGACTCGATCACGCGCCTCGCCCGCGCCCACAACAACGTCGAGGAGGGAAGCGGGCGCACGCTCTCGGGAGGGCTGGACGCGAGCGTGATGGAGAAGCCCAAGCGGTTCCTGGGCAGCGCGCGCAATATCAGCGATGCGCAGGGCGGGGGCTCGCTGACGATCGTCGCCACCGCGCTCGTCGACACCGGATCGCGCATGGATCAGGTCATTTTCGAGGAGTTCAAGGGCACGGGCAACAGCGAGCTGCTGCTCTCCCGCGACCTGGCCGACCGGCGCATCTTCCCGGCCATCGACCTGGTGGCCTCGGCTACACGACGCGAGGAACTCCTGCTCTCGCCCGAGGCGCTCACCCTCTCGCGTGCCTTCCGCCGCCAGTTGTCGCACAAATCCCCGGCTGAAGCCATGACCGAGCTGCTCGGCCTGATGGGGCGGACGCGCGGCAACGACGAACTGCTGGAAATGGCGCGCCAGCTCAACTGACGCGGGCAGGATCAGGGCGTACTCGCGTCACGCAGTCGCTCCAGCCCCACCTCCATCTCCCGGCCCTGCAGCCGGTCCATGGCACGCGCCACGTATCCCAGGATGGGATTCCACCCGAAGTCGCCGGTTTCTCGCCAGGTCACGCGGGTGCCGTCGTCGAGCCGGTCCAGGTCGATGGTCCCCTCGGTGATCATCGACCCGCTCTCCACCTCCACCCGGTAGCCGACCCGCTCCCCGGCGACGCTCTCCACGATGGTGAAGATGCCGTCGCCGAACTCCGGATCGTTCCAGCTCCGCCCCGCTCCGACCCCGCTTGGAGGGCCGAAGCGCTCCGCGGCGGCTTCCGGCCAGTCGGTCCAGGCGCCCCAGAGCGACACGTCGTTGACGTAGGCGAACACCTGCTCCGGGACCGCGGGCATCTCCAGCGAGCGCTCGACCTCCCAGGTGCCGGGGAGGATGAGCCCGATGGCGAGCAGCGATATGAAGACCACCGCGAGGAAACTGAAGAACTTCACCGCCATGCTGTGCTCCGGGATCGTGAGGGGGATTCGTGGTCAGCCGGCGTCGATGCGCCGCAGCACCGGCTCCAGGCTGGCCCAGACGGTTTCGGCGATGATCTCGTGCCCTTCCACCGTAGGGTGGATGCCGTCGGCCTGGTTGAGTTCGCGGATGCCGCCCACGTCCTCCAGGAGAAAGGGGATGAGAGCGACCTCCGCTTCGCGGGCCACCTCGGGGAAGACCGCGCGGAAACTTCCGGCGTAGCGCTCGCCCAGGTTCGGAGGCGCCTGCATGCCCGCCAGCAGAATCTCGACCTCCGGGTATCGGGCCCGGGTCTGCCCAATGACGGCCAGCAGGTTGTTGCGCAGGGCATCGACATCCTGTCCCCGCAGGCCGTCGTTGGCGCCCAGCTCGATCACGAGCACGCGCACCGGCATGCGCAGCAGCCACCCGAGACGCCGCAAGCCTCCCGCGCTGGTGTCGCCGCCGACGCCCGCGTTCACCACCCGGAAGGGCAGTGCGGCCCGGTCGATGCGCGCCTGGACCCTCGCGGGGAAGGCGTGTTCCTGTGGGTTGCCCAGGCCGTAGCCCTCGGTGAGGCTCGTGCCCAGGAAGAGGACAACACCGCGCTCGGGTGAGATGTCTGTCGTAGAGACGGCGGATTGTGACGCAGCCGGCGCCGAGGACGAGGCGGCCTCGCGGGTGGCGTCCGTTGCCGCAACTTCCCGATCCGGCGAACGTAACGCATCCGGGTCTTCTGCTCCCCCACAAGCGGGCAGGAACGTGAGCAGGCCGATTGCCGTCAGGCGTCTCCACATGATGATCGTCGCCGAAGGTGTGAGCAAAAAGTACGGGCGCGGCAGCCGCTCGCTGGTCGTCTTGCGCGACATCGACCTGAGCGTCCCCGAAGAGGACTTTATCGCCCTGGTGGGTCCTTCGGGAAGCGGCAAGACCACCCTTCTGGGGCTGCTCGCGGGGCTCGACGCGCCCACCACCGGCTCCGTCAGCCTGGGCGGCGAGCGATTGTCAGCCCTTACCGCCGACGAGCGGGCCGCGTTTCGAGCGGAAAAGGTAGGCTTTGTCTTCCAGACCTTCCACCTCCTGCCCACCCTCACGGCGCTGGAGAACGTCATGGTGCCGCTGGAGCTGGCCCCGCGCGCAACGGCGTCGGGGAGTGCCGGGCGCGGGTCCCGGGTCAAGCCGCGCGTGCGGGGGCGCGAGCTGCTCGAGCGGGTCGGGCTCGCCGAGCGCATGCAACACTACCCGGCGCAGCTATCCGGAGGCGAGCAGCAGCGGGTCGCGCTCGCCCGCGCCTTCGCCAACCGGCCGCTTGTACTGTTCGCGGACGAGCCCACGGGCAACCTGGACTCGGCGGCCGGGGCGGTGGTGGTCGAGCTGATGGAGGAACTCAACCGGGAGTGCCGCACCACCATCGTGCTCGCGACCCACGACCTGGAGTTGGCCGCCCGCGCGCGGCGCGTGATCACCCTGCGGGACGGGCGCATCACGTCGGACCGCCGGAACGGGCATTCCGGCGGCTTCGCCGGGTGATCCCTTTCTCGCTGCGGCTCGCCTGGCGGGAGGGCCGCGCGGGCGTGCGCCGCATCGGGGCCTACGCCGCATCGGTGGCGCTCGGGGTCGCCGCGCTGGTGGCCGTCCACTCCTTCAGCGGCGACGTGATCCGGTCGATAAGGGAGGAGTCGCAGCTCCTGCTGGGCGCCGACCTGCGCCTCACCTCCAACGCGCCCATCTCCGACAGCGTTCGCGCCATCGCCGACTCGGTGGTGACGGAGGGAGGGCGCCTCTCCCGGGTCACCGGGCTGGTGTCCATGGTGTACGCACCGCGGAGCGGGGCCACGCGGCTGACCCAGGTGCGGGGGGTGGAGGGGGGCTTCCCGCTCTACGGGCGGGTGGAAACCACGCCCCCGGGGATCTGGTCCCGCCTGAGCGAGCCCGGAGTCGCGATCGTGGACGAGGCCATTCCCATCCAGCTGGGCGTGGGCGCGGGCGACACCCTGCAGGTCGGCACCTCCTCGTTCGTCATTCTGGGCACCGTGCGCGGCCTGCCCACCGACATCGGCTTCCAGAGCGCCATCGGCCCGCGCGTGTTCGTCGCCCGCAGCGGGCTCGCCGCCGGCGGTCTGCTCGAGTTCGGCAGCGTCGCCCGCTACCACGTCTACGTGCGCATGCCCGCGGGGGAGGACCCGGAGGACCTCGAGGGCCGCCACTGGCGCTTCTTCCGCAACCAGGCAGTGACCTCGGTGACCGCCCAGGACCAGGCCCGCAGGCTCACCCGGGGCACGCGCGTGCTCGCCTGGTTCCTGCGGGTCGTGGGGCTGACCGCGCTTCTGCTCGGGGGCATCGGCGCGGCAAGCGCGATCCATGTGTACGTTAAGGAGAAGACCACTGCGGTCGCGGTGCTGCGCTGCATCGGCGCGCGCGAGCGGAGCGTCTTCAACGCCTACCTGTTCCAGGCGGTGGCGCTCGGGCTGGTCGGCTCGCTCGCGGGGGTGGCCGGGGGGATCGCGCTGCAGCGTTTCCTGCCCCTGCTGATCGCCGATGTGCTGCCCGTGACGATCGAGGCGCGCGTGGATCGGACGGCCGTGGTCGCGGGGCTGGTGACCGGGATGACGGCGGCCGCACTGTTCGCGCTCGTCCCGCTCCTCCGCATCCGCGGCATCGCCCCCCTCCAGGCCCTGCGCGCCGACTTCGAGCCGGAGGTTACGGCGAAATCACAGCTGGATCGTGTGTTCGCGTTCGGCGTTCTGGTTGGCGGGATGCTGCTGCTCAGCCTCTGGCAGGCCCCCGAGCCCGAGCACGGCCTCGCCTTCGCCGCCGGCCTGAGCGCGGCGCTCTTGCTCCTCTACGGAACCGCGGTCGCGCTGACCCGCCTCACCCGGCGGTACTTCCCGGCGCATGCTTCCTACGCCGTCCGCCAGGGCGTCGCCAACCTCTTCCGGCCTCAGAACCAGACCGCGGCCGTCATGCTCGCGCTCGGACTGGGCGCCTTCCTCATCACGACCGTGCTCGTGGTGCAGGCGAGCCTGGGCCGCGCGCTCTCGGTGGAGGGCGGGCAGGATCAGCCCAACCTGCTCTTCTTCGACGTCCAGCCAGACCAGCGGGACGGCGTGACCGGGCTGGTGGCGGAAGCGGGCGGCGGCCCGGTCGACCTGACCGCCGTGGTGCCGGCCCGCATCTCCAGCCTGAATGGCCGCCCGGCCGCGGAGATCCTGCGCGACCGCAGGGACGGCGGCCCGGCCCGCTGGGCGGTGCGCCGCCTCTACCGCAACACCTCGCGCGCCGAACTCTCCGACACCGAGGAGCTGGTGGCCGGCCGCTGGTGGGGGGAGGGGACGGCCCCCGACGGCGACAACGGTGACCGCCCGCCCGACGGCGTCTCCCTCGACGCCGGCCTGGCCGACGATCTCCGGGTCGGGATCGGCGACCGGATCACATGGGACGTCCAGGGCGTTCCCGTGACCACCACCGTGGAGAACCTGCGCCGCGTCGACTGGGACCGCTTCGACATCAACTTCCTGGTGGTGGCCGAGCCCGGCGTCTTCGACCAGGCGCCGCGCACCTACCTGGGCCTGGCCCGCATCGTCGACCCGGATGCCCGCGCGCGCATGCAGCGCAACCTGGTGCTCAGCCTCCCCAACGTCTCGGTGCTCGACCTGTCCCTCATCCAGGAGGTCCTCGACACCATCCTCGGCCGCGTGGGCGGGGCCATCCGCTTCCTCGCCTTCTTCATCGCCCTCGCCGGCGTGATCGTGCTGGTGGGCTCCCTCTCCACGTCCCGCTATCAGAGGATGCGCGAGAGCGCCCTCCTGAAGACGCTGGGCGCGCGCCGCTCGCTCGTACGCCGGGTCCTGCTCGCCGAATACACGAGTCTGGGCACGCTCGCCGGGCTGACGGGCGCGCTGCTGGGCGCGTGCTCGGCGTGGGCGCTGGTCGAGTTCTTCTTCGAGATGAACTTCCACCTGCCGCTCGGGCGTGTCGCAGCCGTGTGGCTGGTGGTGGTCGCGCTGACCGTGGTCACCGGGTTCGCCAACAGCCGGGGCGTGCTCCGGCGGAAGCCGCTGGAGACCCTGCGGGAGGTGGCGGAGTAGGCGCCTTTGCTACGCCCCCGCACGCGCGAACGCCCGCAGCCGCTCGCTCGCCGTCTCCAGGCTGCCGATGCGCTTGCAGAAGACGAAGCGCACATAGGTGCTGTCCCCGGCCTCCACGTTGAAGAAGCTGGACCCCGGCACCGGGATCACCCCCGCGTCGCGTCCCAGCGCGCGAGAGAAGGTGTCGTCGTCCTCGTCGGAGAGGTCCGAGAAGTCGGCCATGATGTAGTAGGCGCCCTCCGGGGGGGAGCACCGGAACCCGCCCTCGCGCAGCCCCTGGTACAGCACTTCCCGCTTCGCCAGGTAACTCTGCTTCAGGTCGTCGTAGAACTCGGGCCCGAGCGTGTTCATCGCGGTCGCGACCCCCTCCTGCAGCGGGGCGGGCGCGCCCACGGTCAGGAAGTCGTGCACCTTGCGGATCTCGTCCGTCAGGTCGGCGGGGGCCACGATGGTGCCCAGGCGCCAGCCGGTCACGCTGTAGGTCTTGGAGGCGCCGGAGACGGTGACGGTGCGCTCGCGCATGTCGGGGAGCGTGGCCAGCGGGATGTGCTCGCCCTCGTAGTAGATGTGCTCGTAGATCTCGTCCGTGAAGGCGAGCAGATCGTGGCGCCGGCAGATGTCGGCGACCCCCTCCAGCTCCTCGCGGTCGAAGACGCGTCCGGTGGGGTTGTTGGGTGTGTTGAGGATGATGGCGCGCGTGCGCGGGGTGACGTCCGCCTCGAGCCGTGCCGCGTCCAGGCGGAACTCCGGCGGCTCCAACCGATGGAACACGGGCGTGGCCTCGCAAAGGATGGCGTCCGGGCCGTAGTTTTCGTAGAACGGCTCCAGCACGATCACCTCGTCGCCCGGGTTGATGACCGCGAGCATGATGGACGCCATCGCCTCGGTGGCCCCGCAGGTGACCGTGATCTCGCGCTCGCCGTTCACCTCCATCCCGTACCACTCGCGGTACTTGCGCACCAGCGCGTCGCGGTAGCGCGGCGATCCCCAGGTGATCGCGTACTGGTTGATGTCCTTCCGGATGGCCTCACAGGCGGCGTCCTTGATCACCTGCGGCGCCGGAAAGTCCGGGAATCCCTGGGCCAGATTCAACGCCCCGCACTCCTGCGCGACGCGCGTCATCTCGCGGATGACGGACTCGGTGAAGAGGCGCGTCCGGCGCGCCGTGCGTGGCTTCTGGGTCATGGTGTTGCGTTGCTCTCTGGAATGTGCCGGATCCGGGTTCCGTGAACCGCCCGTCCCGGCCTGGCAGGCGCCCTTGTACGCACGTCGGCATGTGCCTTCACGCGGCGACGCTGCAAGCTCTGTGGCGAGGGAGGGATGGGCAAGGGCAGGTGTCCGGCTCCCGCGCGCGCTTGCAGCCCCGAACCCGCTCCGGGCATATTGCCACCACCCCGCCGGGGCGTCGGGAGCGTCCCGTCCAACCGGCGCGGCAGCGGGTCCGCGAGCCGGATCCGGTCACCCTTGCAGCAGGTCGGGAACATGTTCGCTCTACGGATCACTCGGGCTCAGGAAGGCGCGCACGGAGTCGCCGTTCTCGCGCTCCTCGCCATCGTCTCCATCCTCGGCGGCACATCGGCTGCCGCGCAGCAAACCCCCTTCGGCGTCGACGACGCCATCAACCTCACGCGGGTGTCCGACCCGCGCATGTCACCGGACGGGGAGCGGGTGTTGTTCTCGCGCTCCGAGCTGAACTGGGACGAGAACGAGCGCACCACGTCGCTCTGGATCGTGAACGCGGACGGCTCGGACGCGCGCCGCTTCACCGGCGAAGACGGCGACTCCGGCGCACGCTGGTCCCCGGACGGCCGCTGGGTGGCGTTCCTGCGTTCGAGCGGCGACGGGGGGGAGCGCAGGCGGCAGGTCTTCGTCATCCGTACGGACGGCGGGGAGGCGCGGGCGCTGACCGAGCACCCCACCTCGGTGCGCTCGTTCGAGTGGGGCGACGCCAACTCCATCTTTTTCCTCGCCAACGACTCCCTCCCCGACGACGAGGAGGAGCGGCGCGAGGACGGTTACGACGCCATCTTCGTCGACGAGGCCCCCAACGGGCAGACGCGCGGCGAGTGGTCCAGCATCTGGATGATCGCGCTGGACCCGGAGGATGACGAGGACGCCGAGGCGCGGCGTCTCACCACCGGCAACCTGCGCATCGGCCAGTTCGCGGTCGCGCCCGGGGCGGAGCGCGTCGCCTACACCTACCGCCACGAGAACAAGCGCAACGACGGCTATCTCTCCGAGATCGCGCTTCTCGACGTGGCTGGCGGCGAGACCCGCGACCTGACCGACAACGAGGCGCCGGAGAGCTCGCTGGCCTGGTCTCCCGACGGGACCCGGCTCGCGTTCGGCGCGCCGGACCTCGAGACCTGGGAGCTGGACCAGGGCAACCTGTACGTCATGGACATCGAGAGCGGCGAGGTGCGCCAGATGGCGCCCGACATGATGGTGGACATCCGGGGCACGCCCCAGTGGCATCCCTCCGGGAACGCCTTCTACTTCGCGGGGCTCGACCGGACGGTGGCCCACCTGTACCGGCTTGACACCGAATCGGGCGCGCTGGAGGCCATCTCCTCAGGCGACGGCATCCTCTCCGCGCCGAGTTTCTCCTCCGATTTCTCCCGCTACGCCTTCACGCACAACACGCCCACCGCTCCGGGCGACATCTATTCCGCGGGGATGGACGACGGCGCCCGCACCCGCCTCACCGAGGCCAACCCGTGGGTGGCGGAGCGGCAGCTGGCCGAGCCCGAGGTCGTCCAGTGGACCAGCCGCGACGGACTCCCCATCGAGGGCATCCTCTACCGCAGCCTCAATCCCGAGGCCCAGTCGCTGGTGCTCGAGATCCACGGCGGCCCGGCGGGCGTCTTCACCCGCGGCTTCGACGCCGACGCGCAGATCCTCGCCGCGGCGGGATACTCGATCATCCAGCCCAACGTGCGCGGCTCCTCCGGCTACGGCGACGAGCTCCTGCGCGGCAACATGAACGACATCGGGGGCGGGGACTACGACGACGTCATGACCGGGGTTGACCACGTGCTGGGGACCGGCGTCGCCCACCCCGACTCGCTGGCGGTGAAGGGCTGGAGCTACGGCGGCATCCTGGGCGGCTGGACCATCACCCAGACCGACCGCTTCAAGGCCGCGAGCCTGGGGGCGATGGTGTCGGACTGGCAGAGCGAGTTCGGGACCGGCTTCCACTTCGACGTCCTGCGCTGGTACCTGGGCGGCGATCCGTGGTCGAACCGGAACCACTGGCTCGAGCGGTCCGCCTACTCCCACCTCGACCAGGTCACCACCCCGACCATCCTCTTCCACGGGGAGCGGGACCAGACGGACACCATGGCGCAGTCGATGAACTTCTTCGCGGGTCTGACGCACCTCGGCGTCGAGAGCCGCTTCCTCCTCTTCCCGCGCGAGGGCCACGGCATCTCCGAGCCCCGGCATCACCGCACGCGCCTGGTGGAGGAGCTGCGCTGGCTGGAGCTCTACGTGCGCGGCAACTCGGACTGGGAAGCGCCGGAGCGACCCGAGGAAGAAGGGAAGCCACGTCCCGTGACCGAGAATTGAACTGGTGTACAGTAGATGTCAGTAGAGTTATCAGCAGATGTCAGTAGCTTGTCTCCCGCTCTCCCGCGCCAAGTAGAGGTACCCCGATGTTTCGCATGAGATGGATCAACCTGACGTTCCTTCTGGCAACGATTGTCAGCACCCTGCCGGCGAGCGCCCAGAGCGTCGCACCCGAGCACTTCTCCGTGATGCAGGCGCGTCCCATCGGGCCCGCGGGGATGAGCGGACGCGTGTCCGACGTCGAGGTGGTGCTCTCGAACCGGAACGTCATCTTCGTCGGCTCGGCGAGCGGAGGGGTGTGGAAGTCGGACGACGGCGGGCACGTCTGGCGGCCCGTCTTCGACGACCAGCCCGTGGGCAGCATCGGCGCCGTCGCCGTCTTCCAGCCCAACCCGGAGATCGTGTGGGCGGGTACGGGGGAGGGGAATCCGCGCAACAGCGCCGGGGTCGGCAACGGCATCTACAAGAGCGGCGACGGCGGCGAGAGCTGGGCCCACATGGGGCTCGAGGACTCGGGGAAGATCCATCGCGTGCTCACGCACCCGTCCGATCCGGACATCGTGTATGTCGCGGCGCTCGGGCCGACGTGGCGCACGGGCGGCGAGCGCGGGGTCTACCGCACGCGCGACGGAGGCGAGAGCTGGGAGGCGGTCCTGCAGTCCAACGAGCGCAGCGGCGCGGGCGAGCTGATCATGGATCCGGCCAACCCGGACAAGCTCTTCGCGGCGCTCTGGGAGCATCAGCGCTGGCCCTGGGCCTTTGAGTCGGGCGGGCCCGGGAGCGGCCTCCACGTTACCCGCGACGGGGGCGACACCTGGACGCAGCTCACCGGGGAGGACGGGCTGCCGCCCGGGGATCTCGGCCGCATCGGGCTGGCGATTCCGGCGGAGCATCCCTCCGTGGTGTACGCGCTGGTGGAGGCCGAGCGGAGCGAGCTGCTGCGTTCCGACGACGGCGGCCGCAGCTGGAGGACGATTTCCGATGCGCCCGGGGTGGCGCCACGACCCTTCTATTACGCGGATCTGCGCGCGCATCCGTCCAACGAGAACCGCATCTATTCGCTGCACGGGGCCGTGACGATGTCCGAGGACGCGGGCCGCACCTTCACCACCGTGGTGCCCAGCGCCATCATCCACGGTGACATCCACGAGCTCTGGATCGATCCCGACGACCCGGGCCGGATGATCCTGGGCAACGACGGCGGCATCGCGTTCACGTATGACCGCGGAAGGAACTGGCGCTTCGTGGAGAACCTTCCGTTCGCCCAGTTCTACCACATCGAGGTCGACGACGAGATCCCGTTCAACGTCTACGGCGGCCTCCAGGACAACGGCTCCTGGTGGGGGCCGTCGGATGTCTGGGGCGGGCGTGGCGTCATGAACGCGCACTGGCACCGGGTGGTGAGCGGGGACGGCTTCGTGGGGGCGCCGGATCCGAGCGATCCGCGTTACGGCTATTCGTCGTCGCAGCGCGGCAACCTCCAGCGCTTCGACCGGGTAACCGGCCAGCGGAAGGCCATCCGCCCCGCGCATCCAGAGGGCGAAACGCTCCGCTTCCACTGGAACGCGGCCTTCGCCACCGACCCCTTCGACTCGGCCACGATCTACATCGGCAGCCAGTTCGTGCACCGGAGCCGCGACCAGGGCTCGAGCTGGGAGATCATCTCGGGCGACCTGACCACCGACGACCCGTCCAAGCAGCAGGCCCACCTGAGCGGCGGGCTCACCATCGACGCGTCGGGGGCCGAGGAGCACACGACCCTCCTGACCATCGCGCCCAGCGCGCTCGAGGAGGGGTTGATCTGGGTGGGAAGCGACGACGGGCGGGTGCACGTGACCCGCGACGGAGGCGGTTCATGGACCAGCCTCGAGGCGAACGTCCCGGGCGTGCCCGAAGCGACGTGGATCCCGCACATCGAGGCAGGAAAGCACGATCCCGCCACCGCCTACATGGTCTACGACGACCATCGCCGCGGCAGCTGGACGCCCTACGTGTACCGCACGCAGGATTACGGGGCGTCGTGGCAGTCCATCGCGAGCGACGACATCTTCGGCTTCGTGCACGTCGTCGAGGAGGACCCGGAGGAGCCCAACCTGCTCTTCGTGGGGACGGAGTTCGGACTGTACGTGAGCCTCGACCGCGGGGCGAGCTGGTGGAAGCATCCCGGGGTTCCGCCGACTCCGGTGCGCGACATCGTGGTGCACCCGCGCGACGGCGACCTGGCGCTCGGCACGCACGGGCGCGCGGCGCTGGTGGTCGATGACGTGCGTCCGCTGCGGGCGCTGGCGGCCGATCCGACGGTGGCCGCGCGGCCGGTGGAGGTCATGCCGGTCGCGCCGGTGCGCCAGCACACCCAGTCGGAGGGGATGGGGCTTACGGGCTACCGTTCGGTCGGCCACACCATGTTCATCGGGCCCAGGCGGCCGTACGGGGCGCTGATTCACTACTGGCTGGCGCCGGGCGAGATGGTGGCGAGCGCCGAGGTGCAGATCGCCGACGGAGGAGGGGCGGTGGTGCGGACCCTCATGGGCACGACCGACCCGGGCCTCAACCGGGTGGTGTGGGACCTGCGCGATGAGACCGGGGGCGGCGGCATCGAGGTGATGCCGGGGACCTACTCCGTGCGGGTCAACGCCGGCGCCGGCTCGGGTGCGCAGACGCTGGAGGTGATCCCCGACCACCGCTTCCCGTACGATCCGGGGGCGCGCGCGGCCAAGATCGCGGCGCGCAGGGAGGTCGCCGGCTGGATCACCACCGCGAACGAGGCGCAGGACCGCCTGGAGCGCGCTCTCGACGGGCTGGACGTGGTGCTCGCCACCCTGGCGGACGACGATGCCCTGAGCGGCGAGGGCCGCACCGTGTCCGAGGTCGTGCGCGGGCTGCTGGAGCTCCACTTTACCGGCCCCGAGTGCCAGGGCGGATGCGGCGGCCGGGCGACGGTACGCCACGTGCAGGCCGCCGCCGGCCCGCTCGCCAGCTCCTGGGATGCCCCTACCCCCAACGAGCGTCAGGCGATGAATAACGCCCTGACCGCGCTCCAGACCATCCTGGACGACGTCAATGCGGTGTTCCAGGGCGACGTGGCGCGCTTCCGCCAGCGGCTGGAGGCGGTCGGGTTCACGCTGTTTCCGCCGGAGGGGCCGCTGAGGCTGATGCGGTAGGGGGGAGGGGGCCCCGAGGAGTTCCGCAGCCCCGCGGGCGCCGTTACCGCGGCAGCATCCCCATCACCCGGCCTCGGCGGTCCATCTCGAACTCACAACAGGCGAGCAGCCGCCGCTTCAGTTCCGCGCGTGCTCGCTGGACACGCGATTTCATGCCCGAGACGCTGAGCCCGAGACGGCGGGCGGCCTCCGTCTGGCTGAGGCCCTGGAACGAGGTGAGGAGGAGGGCCTCCGCCTGTTTCGGCGGCAGATCGAGGATGAATGGCATCAGGCACGCCTCGATCCGTCGCCGCTCCGCCTCACTCTCCTCCGCAGCCGCGGTCGAAGGCGAGGATGCGGCTTCGGCTTGAGCTTGCACCAGGGCCCGCGACTCGACGGCGCGCCGCCGGTAGTGATCCGTGATCGCGTTGGCGGCGACCCGGTAGGCCCAGGCGAACGGGTTGCCGGCCTGTTCCAGACGCTCTCTGTTCTCAAGGAGCCGCAGCAGGATGTCGCTCGTGACGTCGTCGGTCCAGGCGGGATCGACGCGGCCGGCCACGTAGCCGCGCAGCCGACTCTGGAACTCGGACCAGTGCAGTTGTTCATCGTCATCGGCTGCCGCGCTCGATCCACGGCTCACCCCGTGGGACTGGCCACCCGGGTGCTGGCCGTCAGGCTTCACAGCATGCCGGCGCGGAGACCTCGGCCGAGCTACCGACGGCGGGAACGGCTGCTTCCGCCACGCGGCCGTCGCAGCCGACCGTTGCCGCGATTTGGGCCGGGGCATCGTCGGTGATCGCGTACCATTCCCAGCGCAATCCCTGAGGTTCGTCGGACCAGACCTTGGTCTGCTCGGCGTGACAGCAGACGACCTGCTCCTCGCTCTCGGTGAGAATGTCGGCCGCTTCCAGTCGGGCGCCCGCCTCCCGCACCTGCGCGGGGTCGAAGACTTCAACGCCGAGGTGGTTGATGCGCTCCGGCGCGTCGGGTTGCTCGAACAGGACCAGTTTCAGCGGCGGCTCATCGAGGGCGAAGTTGGCGTATCCGGGGCGGCGCTTGTGGGGCATGGCGCCGAAGAGCTTGCTGTAGTAATCGACGGCTTCGTCGACGTCGCGCACGTTGAGGGCGAGTTGGATTCGCATGGTGCATTCTCCGTGGTGTCGCGTCGGCGATGGTGTCGCGCGGTTCCGCGTCCATTCGCCGGTTGGCTCTGACTGAATAGACGCACGGCCCGGCGAAAGGACGCAACCGGTCCGTGGAAACCCCGGCGGCCGAAGCTCCGTGGCGGAGGGCGGCGCATCGCGGTAGGCTTGGGAGTCTTCAGAGAACCTGGACGCGGGATCGGCGCACCAGATCCCCGGATTCCTCGCCGCATCTCCGCAAGCGACTTCGCATGGCCCGAATCTCTCCCCGCGCCTGGAGCACCCTCGCCCTGCTGGCGGTGGCCGAACTCATGGGGATGTCGCTCTGGTTCACCGCCAGTGCGCTGTCGCCCGAACTGGCCGCGCAATGGGGGCTGAGCGAGGCACAGGCGGGGTGGCTGACCACGGTCGTGCAACTGGGGTTCGTGGCGGGAACGGCGGTCGCGGCCTTCCTCAACCTCGCCGACATCTTTCCGGCAGGGCGCTACTTCTGCGTCTCGGCGCTGCTGGGGGCGGGCGTGAACGCGCTGATGCTCGTCGCGCCAGGGTATGGGTCGGCGCTGGTTCTGCGCTTCCTGACGGGCTTCTTCCTGGCCGGGGTCTATCCGCCGGCGATGAAGATGATCGCGACGTGGTTCCGGGACGCGCGCGGCTTCGCCATCGGCACCATCGTGGGGGCGCTGACGGTGGGGAAGGCGGTTCCGTACCTGCTGACCTCGGTGGAGGGCGGCGGCGCTGCACTGGTGCTCGCGGGCGCGTCGCTGGCCTGCGCGGTGAGCGGGCTCCTCGTGCTGGCGACGTATCGCGACGGGCCCCACGGCTTCGAGCGCCGCCCCTTCTCGTGGCAGCTGGCCGGAGTGGTGCTCCGTCACCGCGAAACCCGGCTCGCCATTGCGGGCTACCTGGGGCACATGTGGGAGCTCTACCCGATGTGGGCGACGATCGCGCTCTTCTTCGGCGACTATTTTGCCGGCGGCGGGGGTGCTGTGGTGTCCGGCGACCTCATCGGCACGGCTGACGGCGGTCTCACCGGCAGCGCTGCTGGCGCGGTCTCCGCCGCGGGGCTGGCGGGGGTGGCCGGGTTCGGCGCGATCGCCATCGGCGGGGCGGGGGCGGTGATGGCGGGCACCTGGGCCGACCGCCTGGGCCGCGAGCGGGTAACGATCTGGTCGATGGCGGTGAGCGGGGCCTGCGCGGCCGTGATGGGCTGGCTGCTCGCCGCTCCGTTCTGGCTGGTCGCAGCGGTCGCGGGGGTGTGGGGGTTCGCCGTGGTCGCGGACAGCGCACAGTTCAGCGCGGTGGTCACCGAGGTGGCGCCCCGGCACGCAGTCGGCACCGCCCTGACTCTCCAGACCTCGCTCGGCTTCCTGCTCACGGCCGCCACGATCTGGATGACGGTCGAACTCGAGATCCGCTTCGGCTGGCGCGTCGCCTTCGGAGCCTTGGCGCTCGGACCGTGGGCCGGTATCGTGGCGATGCGCCGGCTACAACGGCTGCGCGCTGCCCCGGCGCGTAATCGAAGCCGCCCGCGGACACCTCCCGACGGAGAACCCCATGAAGAATCCCCCAGAAGGCTGGCCCAGAATCACGCCCGCCGTTTTCTACGATGACGCCGCAGCCGCGATCGACTGGCTCACCAGCGCCTTCGGCTTCACGGTTCGCGTCCGGATCGAGAACGAAGAGGGGCGGATCGTGCACTCGCAGCTTGCCATGAACGGCGGCCTCATCATGGTTGGGCAGGCGGGTCTGACGCCCGGTCGCACCTACCCCCGATCTCCGCAGGCCGCGGGCGGCGCCAACACGCAGGCGCTGTGCGTCTTTGTGGACGATGCCGATGCCCACTGCGAGCATGCCCGCGAAGCCGGAGCCGCCATCACGACCGAGCCGGCGACCCAGGACTACGGCGAGGGCTACTGGACCGAACGCACATACGAAGCCCGCGATCCCGAGGGACACTACTGGTGGTTTCTGCAACGCCTGTGAGATTCCCTCCACGGGCCTGTAGCGCCGTCCCTACAGCGTCTCCTCCACGGCACTAGAGCGTCTCCTCCACGGCCTCCCGCGCCGCGGCCTCGATCGCCCAGGGAACATCCGAATCCCGGTATTGAGCGGCTCCGTTGGAGAAGGGACCCGGACGAACAGCCGGGAGGTCGACTCGAGCGCCTGACCCGATCACCCCAGTCGCTTCCGGGGCGTCCGCCATCGTTTTCCCCTTGCGAGTGAAGAACAGCGCCAGACCCGCGCGGTCCGCGCATACCCTGACCCGCCCCTCGTGAACAGCCCTGTGATGGCGCCGGCAGAGGAGCAGCAGATTGCTCAGGCTGGTCTCGCCTCCGTCGGCCCAGTGCCTGACATGGTGAGCTTCGGTGAAGCGGCTGGCGCACCCCGGAAAGCGGCAACCACGGTCACGCTCCTCCAGGGCCCGGCGGATGTGGGGTGGGATCGTGCGCGTCCTTCGGCCAACGCTCAGCACCGGTCCGCTGGCGATTGCGGCCGGCATCATCTCAGCCTCGCCGCGCACTTTTTCAGCCACGCCGTGCACCATTTCGACTGTCGCAGCGTCGCACGCCATGCGCCGCGACGTTTCCGAGGAAACGCGCACGCCGTCCAGGTCTGAGCGACCGGGCTCGCCTTGTTCGGCCAGCGTGGCAGCCTCGGTGTGGATGACGACCTGATATCGTTCCGCGCGTGTCCCGGATTCGTCCGGGCCGTTCTCGGAGTCTTCGCCGAACCCCGCCGCCAGCGCTCGCTCGGCCACGAGCCCAATGGCATCCGCCCATCGCTGCGTGGGCTTGGGGAATCTCTCCCGAACTCCGGCTTCCTCGTGGGCTCCTCTCTCTCCGGGTTTATCCTGCCCCACATCCTTTCCGCCGTCTTCCTCCCGCCGATACAATGCGTCCGCCGCCGCCTCAATTGCCCGCATCAGCATCGCCCCGACCTCCGGCTCGAGCCGGCCCCTGACCACATACATCCCGTCCCCGTCCACGAAAACCGAGAGAGCCCGGTTCCGGTGCCGCACCTGCTCGGCCGTCAATTCTCCCTCGCGCGACAACTGCTTCCACATGCGCACCCTCTGCTCCAGCCGGGCCGCTGACGCCGCCCGCGCAAACTCCAGAAGAGTCTCTTCGCTCTCCGGGGTGGCCACGCGCGTGATCGCGCGGACTTTTGCATAGGAGAGGTGGCCGCTCCTGAGAGCTTCAGAGGTTCGCGGCAGATTCTCCAGCGCCCGCGCGGCGCGAACCCGCTCGCGCGCCGGTCCGATCTTGATGCCGGTCCGCCAGGCGAGCCACTCGGCGCAGGATCCGAAGTCGTCCTTCCATCCGCCCCGGCGATCGAAGTCGGCGAGCAGCGCCATCATCCGTCCTTCAGCGGCGTTGATGCTCGCCGCAAGGTCCGCGATGCGCTCACCCAACTGATGGAGTTCATCGTTCTCATCGGATGCGGAAGCCCCGTCGACGCAGGATGCGGAACTATTTTCTTCGACAGTCACTTCGCGCTTCCACTGATTATTGTCACGGGTCGTTGTGGGCATGATCACCGGATTGCTCCTTGGATTGGGGATACCCTCATCGCATGGATAAATATAACAAGAGGATATTCGACTCTCTCAAACACCCCCGGAGAAGAGATGTCGACGTCCCGGGCCATTCGCTGGGGAGAATGCGAGCCAAACGCCTGCAGAGACCCTTGTAGCGCGCCTGGCGACTATTCCAGCGAGGATCTCGGATGTTGTCGAATCGCGGCTTCAGAAGTCGTCAATAGAAAAATAGGACTATCAGATGTAAATTTGGGACATCTCCACCTGTTCTCCTTTCACTGGGACCGGAGCGTTGTCAAGAACTGCCGACGCAGCGTCTTGATTGAGCGCCGGAAAAGTTTCCGCAGAAACTATTTTTTCTGCGTCGGGACAGGCCGTCACCGAGCAACCGTCGGCCGACGCCCGGGATCCGCGCTCACTCCACCGCCACCCCTCCCGGCGCCACCCGCTTCTCCGCCAGGCCGAGGGCGCCGTCGACCAGGAGGGCGAGCACGGCGGCCGGGATTGCCCCCGACAGGATCATGCGTGTGTCCGAGAGAGCCAGCCCGGCCACGATGGGGTCGCCCAG
>JAJDVR010000039.1 GCA_022826025.1 Gemmatimonadota bacterium
GACCATCCACGGGGATCTCACCTTCCTGATGGCGGTGCTCAACTGGGCCGCGAGGTCGAGAGACGAAAACGGCCGCCTGCTCCTCGACAGAAACCCGCTCAAGGGACTCAGGAAGCCCGTCGAGAAGAACCCGACTCGCGTTGTCGTTACGGACGAGGAATACCGGGCGCTTCTGAAGGTGTCCCGGCAGGTCGGGTGGCGGTTCCACGTCGCACTCGTGCTGGCGCATGAGACCGGGCACCGAATCGGGGCCATTCGGCACCTCAGGTGGGGCGATATCGACCTCGACCGCGAGATCATCCGGTGGCGCAGCGAGCACGAGAAGACGGGATACGAGCACCGGACGCCGTTGTCCGCAAAGGCGCTCGCCGTGCTGAGGCAGGCGTGGAAGAGGAGCCCCGGGATCGCGGACGCGCCGGTGCTGCCATCGGCGAAGCATCCCCTGAAACCTGTGAGCCCGTCGCAGCCGCGCGTCTGGTGGTGCCGGGCCGAGCAACTCGCGGGGATCGAGCGGAAGCATCGCAGGGGCTGGCACTCGCTGAGGCGCAAGTTTGCGAGCGACCTGATGGACCAGCCGCTGAAGGTGCTCTGCGAGCTTGGCGGCTGGCGGAACGCCAAGACGGTGCTCAACTGCTACCAGAGGCCCGACGAGGGACAGCTTCGGACGGCTCTGGAAGCCCGGCGCGGGGCGGGGGACTGAAATCTCACTTGGCGGGAGTCAAACGGCGGGAACTCGACCGCGAAATCCCGTAAGATCAAGCGATTCCGCCAGATACCAGCCTCAGAGTCAATGCCCGGCCACCGGAGGTTGTTGAAGGTTCTCCCAAACACTACGATAAACGGTCAAATCACGACCCGAGCGGCGCGTACGACGGGAGGGGTTGAGAATGCGTTACAAGCTGCTGGGCAAGAGCGGTTTGCGCGTGTCGGAGGTCTGCCTCGGCACGATGATGATGTCGACGGAGTCCCCCAGCTCCGCCGGACCCGAGGAGAGCCGCCGGATCCTGGAGGCCTTCGCGGAGAAGGGCGGCAACTACTTCGACACGGCCAACGAAGTGTACAACGACGGTCTCAGCGAGCGGATCCTGGGCGAGTTCGTCGCGTCCGATCGCCATCGCTACGTCGTGACGACGAAGTACACCAACACCCGACTCAGTCTCAACACACTGTACAGCGGCAAGGACCCGAGGATCCGGGACCATCCCAACGCCGGCGGCAACCACAAGAAGAGCATGGTGCAATCGGTAGAAGGGAGCCTGAAGCGCCTCGGGGTGGACTACATCGATCTCCTCTGGATTCACTTCTGGGAGTACAGCACGGACATCGCGGACGTGATGCGCAACGTGAACGACCTGGTGCAGCAGGGCAAAGTGCTGCACTTCGGCCTCTGCAACACTCCTGCGTGGGTGGTGGCGCGGGGCCAGACGGTGGCCGAGCAGCGAGGCTGGGAGCCGATCTCCGCACTGCAGTACCGGTACAACCTGGTCTCGAGGGACCTGGAGCTCGAGGTCATTCCCTGCGCCCGCTCGCTCGGCATCAGCGTCAACGCCTACTCGCCGCTGGCCGGCGGCTTCCTGACCGGCAAGTACACGCGGGGCGACAGCACGGAGAGCCGGCGCTACGACGGCGGGCGCTTCGAGCAGGCCGCCTTCCCGTTTGACGAGAAGTCGTACGAGATTGCTCGCAAGGTGGACGAGATCGCCGACCGCCTCGGGACCAGCTCGGCCGCGGTGGCCCTGGCGTGGGTGCGGGACCGCGGCGTGATCCCGATGGTCGGGGCCCGCAAGGTCTCCCAGATCAAGAACAGCCTGCAGTACCTGGAGGTCACCCTCCCGCAGGAGGACATGCGGGCGCTGAACGAGATGAGCGCCCCCGCGCTATCCTGGACCTACGACATGCTCCACAGCGAGAACAGCCTCCTCCGCCAACTGGCCTCCGGCGGCATGCTGGACGCGATCGACAACGAGCACTTCCCTGCCTGACGAGTGCGGCGGCCGGCTAGCGCGAAGCATTGCACCTTCACAGCGTTGACCCTTCCCGAATGAACTTCGACATCCTCGGCAACCTCGGCGAGTTCATCGGTGCCGTAGGCGTCGTGCTGTCGCTGCTTCTGGTCGCGCGCCGGATGCGGCTCGGCATCGAGCAGACGCGGCGCAACACGAGGAGCGTACGCGCGGCCACCTTCAACGCGATGGTCGAGAACAGCATCCGCCTGCTCGAGCACGTCTTCCGCGACCCCGAACTGGCCGATTTCCTCGCCCGGGCGGCCGACGGTCCGGACCGGCTCACGGCCGGCGAGCGGTTGCGCTGGGACTCCTACATGACGGCGGTCTTCCGCCACATGGCCAACCTGCTCTACCAGCACGAAACCGGGGCCATGGAAGACAAGATGTGGGAGTCCTACCGCCGCTCCTTCAAGGACCACCTGCGCAGCGCGGGGTGGGTGGCCTGGTACCTCGACCATCCCCATCTCTTCGACGAGCGCCTCGCAGACGAGGTGCAAACCATCCTGGAAGAACTGGCGAGCGAAGGGGTGCCGCACGCGGTGGCGTGGAAGGCAACACGGCGGGAGTAGGTCAGGCGAGAAGAAGCAGGCCAGGGCGTCAAGTTGGGACGCATCTGCCGATGTTGACATCGTCAACGTCACGGACTAAGTTGACGGCGTCAACCGAAACCGCAAAGCCACTCAGAGGAGGGACAGCCAGATGGCCGCCAACGAAAAGACCGCCACCGGCGCCCGTCTCGCGACGGCGGTAATCCTGGTCGCGCTCGTTTGGTTCGCGGCCCCCGTGGCGGCGGCGGCCCAGGGGCGGGACGGCTTCTATGTGCGGGGCGATTTCGGGGATTCGGATGCGCTGACCTTTCGGGGGAGCATCAATGGCGTTAGTCAGCCGACGCGTTGTGACCGGCTACTGCATCCCGACCCCGCGATGGTCCCGCGCGATCCGGCATGCTCCGGTTTCGGATCCGGCGTGTTCGCGACGGTGCGGTTTGATCGCGGCGCGGAGACCATGACCAGCGCCACCGCTCTCGCGCTGGGGTACGCACGTGGTCCGATCCGGGTGGAAGCCGAACTGAACAACACTGCGCTGGGCGGAACCTCGGCGCCGCTGTTGGACGCGGGCCCCCTCGCCGCGGAGCCCGCGCGGGAATGGAGCGCGGTCGAACCGCCTTCAGCCAGGTTGTCGGGGCTCACCATCTCGGACATGTTCGTGAACGTACTCCTCGACTTCAACAATTCGTCGCGCTATACGCCGTTTGTCGGCGTCGGAGGCGGCCGGTCCACTGTCATACTCACCTTTGAGGGATTGCGGGTCCGACGAACGCTCGCCGACGGGTTCGCGCCTGCGGGCGGCGTGGATCCCGCGGCGGACACAGTCATTCCCGCGTGGCAGGCGCGCGCCGCGGGCACGGCCGATTACACGTCACTCCCTTTGGCCGAATCGACGCTCGGAGCAAACCTGATCGGAGGGGTGGCGCTGGAGGCGAACGAGCGATTCCGCATCGCGCTTCGAGGGCGCTATGCGCGTTACCGCGATATCCAAAAGCCTGGAAAATGGGATTTGCTGCGAAGTCATGCACCGGTGCTCGAGGACGGCAGGACGCCTGCGACTTTCGATCTGGCGCTCGGCGACATCGCGTTCTATGCGGTCAGCGTATCGTTCGTGTACGGCCTCTAGCGACCGGCGCGCATCCCGTCCAGGAGTGTAGAGGTGGTCTGCCGGATCAGCCCATCGACATCCACTGCAGTGAGGATCTGTCCCTCGATCAGCAGCGACGCCAGGCCGTGCACGGCACCCCATGCCACGTAGGCCTGCAGGTGGGGATCCCGCCGCTTGATCGTTCCGCTCTGCTGGTATGTCCGGACGACGCGCACGAGTTCATCGAATAACGCGTTCGCGGCCTCGCGGAGCTCGGGTCGGTCCTCGCGAGTGATCGCTTCCTTGCCGTACATCAGGCGATAGTGCCCCGGGTTTTCGAGCGCGAAGCGCACGTACTCCTCACCGACCTGTTGGAGCCGCTCGATCCCGGCGCCCGGGGCTCCCGCGCCCACTGCCTCCAGGCGGTCTCGCAGGCGATCGAAGCCGGCGGCGGCGACCGCAACCAGGAGCGCGGACTTGTCTGCGAAGTGGCGATAGGGTGCGGACCGCGATACGCCCAGGCGCCGCCCGATCGCGCGCATCGTCACGCTAGAGGTCCCTCCCTCGTCGATCATCTCGGCTGCTTCGGCAAGCAACGCCGCGCGCAGGTCTCCGTGGTGATAGGGGCTGCCGTCGAGGGTCATGCCCAAAGGTGATCGGTTCCATGATGATCAGCAATGTTGATGTCGTCAACGTCGCGGGTTATGTTGACACCGTCAACAGCATCGGGATCGACCCCTCAAGGGAGGAACAGGCATATGGCCGTCAACGAGCAGATTTCCGGATTCCTGAAGGCAGGCCTGGAGCGAAGCCTGCCCCGAGAGCAACTCAGGGAGGTGCTGCTCGAGGCCGGGTGGCCGCAAGACCAGGTGCGACGCGCCCTGGGCGGCTTCGCCGATGTCGCGTTTCCGATCCCGGTTCCCCGCCCCGCACCATACCTGTCCGCCCGCGAGGCTTTCCTCTACCTCGTTCTGTTCGGCACGCTGTATGGCAGCGCGATCAGCCTGGGGAGCCTCCTCTTCGCGTTCATCCACCAAGCGTTCCCTGATCCCTCCGTGGATCCCGCGGCCGCCCTGGCGATGACGCGAGAGGAGATCCGGTGGTCGATCTCTTTCCTGGTCGCGACGTTCCCCGTCTTCGCCTTCGTCTTCTGGACGAATGATCGGGCTGTCCGCAAAGACCCGGGTCGACGGCTCTCACGAGTCCGGCAATCGCTGACGTACCTGTCACTCTTCATTGGCGCTGCCACCCTCATCGGCGTGGTCACGAGCATCGTCTACAACCTTCTCGGCGGCGAATTGACGGTCCGGTTCGCGCTGAAGGTCCTCACTGTCGCCACAATCACCGGCTCGTTGTTTGGATATTTCCTCCGCGACGTGCGCAAGGAGGAGGTGGCAGAATGAACCTCTCGCCACGATCCATCGTGTTGGGAGCCTCCGGAGCGACCGTTGTCGCGGCGGTGGTGTTCGGGCTGGCACTCCTGGGATCTCCCGCGGAGGAGCGCGAGCGCCGGATCGACGATCGGCGAGTGACCGACCTGCACGGAATCGCGGCGGCCGCCGATCTCTACCGGACTCGATATGGGCGGCTTCCGGCATCGCTGGACGACCTGGCGGCCGAACCCGGCTTGAGGATCAGCACCAGCGATCCCACCAGCTCGGAGATGTACGGGTATCGGGCGCTCGACGATGGCCGCTACGAGGTGTGCGCCACGTTCGGTACGGATTCCGGGGGACCAACCAGAGCAACCGGAAGCCCTCCGATCGTTCAGAGGAGCTGTCAGGGTTGCCATCGGCCGGGCTCGCCCGTTGCCACCAGCCGGGTCGACGATCCAGTGGCTGCGCACCTCGAGCTACGGGACCTGTGGGCGCATGGCTCCGGACGGCAGTGCTTCCAGATTCAGGCGCCGTGAGAGGGTGGCGGGGCTCTCAGCCCGTCCGGCCACGTTCAGCGGCGCGGCTTCTCCACCAAACGCCCCGCCAGATACTTGTGGATGACGCTTGACAACAGCGTCTGATAGGGAATGCCCTCTTCCCGCGCCCTCGCGTGCGCTCGCGAGAAGTCGAGTTCCGTCACCCGCAGGTTGACTCGCCGGGTCTTGTTGAAGGTATTGCGGGCCGCTCGAGGAGCGGTCTCCATCTCGCGGTCGGCCTCTGAGGCAGGCCTCAATTCACCCCGTTCGAACTTTTCGAGGATTTCCCGCTCTTCGGTGTTCAGTTGGTCGTTCACTATGGTCGCCTCTTCCGGTAGTGCCTGGTCGCTTTTCGACTCGGGATGATTGTCTTCAGGAACCGCGTGCCGTCCGCGCCGGTCACGAACGGCACCAGGTAGAGATAACGTTCGACGTCGACGACGTAGATCCGCTGGCCGCGGTACCGTTCCTGGTTGGGATGCTCGAGGACATCCACCAGACCGCCTTGCTCGACCGCGGAGACGATACGCTCGAACGAGATGCCTCGTTGCTCGACCAGTCGCTGGTTCTTCTCCGTGTTCCAATCGAAGTCCGGGTGCATGTACCAATCAATATCCAATGTGTGCGTTTTGTCAACAGCGCGTAGGCGATCACCAGTCTCCCGCCGCCTCGACGCGAGGTGTGCCTGCACCGCATCAATCCGGGAGACCTCCAACAAGTCTGCCGTTGTCCCGCGAAGCGGATTCCGACATCTTCCGTCGCCATGATCCACGCGACGGACATCCGATCCCTCCGCCCCCGCGGAGCAACCTGCACCTGTAGACGGACCTGCGCCTGTAGGTGCTCCTGTCCCTGCATCGCCTGGATCCGGGTGTGTTGACGCGCTGAGTCCCGAGCTCACGCCGCCTCCGAGCCGCCCCGATCAGCCGATCCGGGCGGTTTTTTCGTGCTCCCGCCGGTCCCGCGCGGCCGCCTTCGAGCTCCTTCGATCCCCCTCAATAGCGAGAGAAAATCCATGATCGGCCCCGCTCCGCCGAAGATAAATATCCTCTACGAAAACCTCCTCTGGATTCCGCCCCTTCAGGAAGCGCTTGAGAGGGAGGGCCTTCGGGTGCGCCTCGTGCATGTGAACGAGGGGATCATCGATCCGTCGACACCTCCTCCCGATGGCATCTGGATGAATCGCATCAGCCCCTCGTCGCACACCCGGGGCCATGTCCACACCGTCGAGCTGGCGCGCCACCTTCTCTACTGGCTGGAGTCCCACGGCCGTCGCGTGATCAACGGACTGTGCGCCTTCGAGCTGGAGATGAGCAAGCTTCGTCAGGATCTCGTCCTGCGGCGACACGGAATCAGGACGCCACGCACCGTGCTGGCCATCGGGAGGGAGCATCTGTTCGAAGCGGCGGCGACCTTCGATGGCCCCTTCATCACGAAGCACGATCAGGGAGGCAAAGGTCTGGGCATCCGGCTTTTCCGCGACTCCGGGGAGCTCGAGAGGCACCTCGAGGGCGAGGCTTTCGACGCCGGGCCCGGCGCCAGGACGATCCTCCAGCAATACATCGGCGCGCCCGAGCCGTTCATCACGAGGGTCGAGATCGTCGGGGGCCGCTTCGTGTTCGCCATGCGGAGCTCGACGGCGGACGGGTTCGAGCTCTGCCCGTCGGACGTGTGCAACCCGATGCCCCCGCGGCCGGAAGAACTCCGGATCGGCGCGAGCCGCACAGGCGGCAGGGGCGCGAACGGCACAGGCGCGAACGACGCGGGTGCGACCGCCCTCTTCAGCACGTCACCGATCACTGCGGACGATCCACTGGTGCGGAAGTACATCCGGCTCTGCCTCGAGGAAGGGATCGAGATCGCCGGGATCGAATTCGTGGAGGACGCGCGCGGGGACCGCTATACCTACGACATCAACGCCACGACCAACTACAACCAGACTCTCGGTGCCCGGATCGGCGTGGACGGCATGCGCGAGGTGGCCAGGTACGTGCGAAGGGCGGCGGTGCCGGGCCGTCTGCCGCGGCGCATCGCGTGTTGAGTGGGGCCGGCTCCTCGCCCGCGGTGCGAACCCCCGGACCAGCCCCGGCTCGCATGACGATGCCGAAGAGCCGTATCATCGGGAACGTCCGGATTCCACGGTCCGCTCAGGGGAGAACCCCGCGATGAAGCTGTTCCTTCGAGCCACCCCCGTTTGCGCGGCGGCCTTGGCCGTTGCCTGCCAGATCGCAGCGACCCTGCTCGCCGCCCCGGCCTCCGCGCAGGACCAGCCGTTGACGGTCGACATGACCGAGGTGTACCGCGTGGGCGGCGCGAGCGCGCGGGAGGAATGGGCCTTCTTCGGGCCCGCACCTTCTCTGCAGGCGAGCTTCGATGGAGCCGGCGACCTGTTGATCCTCGATGCCATGAACAAGCGGGTCGTCGTCATCGGACCCGACGGCCAACTTGTGCGTCTGGTCGGTCGCGAGGGCGAGGGGCCGGGGGAGTTTCAGAGCGTAATCGCCTTCGCGGTGTGGCGGGACGGCCGCTTCGCGGTACCCGACATGGGTCATTCCGCGATCCAGGTGTTCAGTCCGGACGGCGGACTGGAGCGGTTCGTCCGGATGAGCGACGAGGGCTGGCCTGCATCCAGCGCCCTCTTTCACAGCGAGATTCGGGCCGATCCGCTGGGCGACAGGATCATCGCCCGTGGGGTCGCGGGTGTGCTGGTCGCAATGGCGAACCGTGCGAACCGCCGCATGGGACACGAGGACGACGAGACTCCGCCCGGGGCCGACGACCGCGCGCTCGAGACATTGGACCTCTCCGGCGATGAGATCGCGCAGGAGCCTATCCTCCAGGGATGGAGAGCCCCTCGCTCGGATACGGAGCTGTCAGCTGCCGACCAGGAGGACTGGCCGAAGGTGGTCGCATCGATGGAAGACCGATACTTCGAGCCCGCCTTTGTCTGGGATGTGCTGCCCGACGGCACCATCGCCTACTCCGACTCCTCCGCGTACGCGATCAGGTTCGCCTCTCCCGACGGATCGGTGACCGACGTGCTGAGACGGCCGCTCGCGCCGCAAGGGGTATCCCGGCGCATCCGGCGGGCGACGATCGACTACCACCTCGACCGCCTCGAAGAGTGGGCGCAGAGGCCTCCCTCGACAGGGGTGCCTTTCATCACACCGGATGTCGAGGGGCGCCGCCGCAGGATCCAGGAACGCGGGTTCTATCACGAAATCCCCGTGGTGCTTGGGTTGAAAGCCACCTGGGACGGGGGGCTCTGGATCCAGCGACGTGGAGAGAACCCATGGCTGGACGAAGGCCCGATAGACGTCTTCAACGCGGACCGCGAATACCTGGGCACGCTGCCGGCCGGCGACCCGCCGATGCCGGCCGCATTCGGACCCACTGGTCTCGTGGTCCACCTGGAACGCGACGAATTCGACGTGCCCACGCTCGTGGTGAGCCGGTTGCGGGGAGGGTAGGCGGTGAAGCGTCTGCCGGACGCGGTGTCTCCGCAGCCGGGGAGTCCAGCCTGGCTTAGGCTCCATCTGTTGAAAACTCAACGTATAGATCCTGGCTGCGCAGGCGCAGGGAGTTGCCGATGACCGAGACCGAGGAAAGGCTCATCGCCGCAGCGGCGAGCATAGGTGAGAGCAGGATGCCGAAGACCGGAAAGAGCACCCCCGCCGCAACGGGCACGCCGGCGGCGTTGTAGATGAAGGCGAAGAACAGGTTCTGGCGGATGTTGCGCATCGTCCGCTGCGCCAGGAGGCGCGCCCGCACGATGCCTCCCAGGTCGCCCTTCGCCAAGGTCACGCCCGCGCTCTCGACAGCCGCGTCGGCACCCGTGCCCATGGCGATGCCCACGTCCGCGCCGGCCAGCGCGGGGGCGTCGTTCACGCCGTCGCCCGCCATCGCCACCGAGAGACCTCTGGCGCGGACTTGTGCGACAAGCGCAGCCTTTTGCGCGGGAGAGATCTCGGCCCGCACCTCGTTGATCCCGAGTTCACGGGCCACGGCTTCGGCGGTTCGGCGGCTGTCGCCCGTCGCCATGATGATCTCGAGACCTGCGGCGCGCAGGTGGCGGATCGCGCCCGGCGTCGTCTCCTTGATGCGATCGGCGACGGCGACGATCCCGCGGAGCACGCCATCCACGGCCAGAAGCATGGCCGTCTTGCCCTCGCCCTGGAGCTCGGCCAGCCGGGAACCGGCCGCGGAAACGTCGACTCCGTGCGCGCTGATCAGCGCCGCGTTGCCGAGCACGACCGCCGACTCTTCGACCCGGCCCGTCACACCCCCGCCGGTCACTGCCTCGAAGTCGACCAAGTCGAGAGGCTCGACGCCCCGCCTGTCCGCGCCCCGGAGAATGGCTTCGCCCAGTGGGTGCTCCGAGCCGCGCTCGACCGCGGCGGCGAGCGCGAGCACCTCGTCCTCGGATGTGTCGCCGAACGCCGTCACATCCGTGAGGGTCGGGCGGCCCTCGGTCAGCGTACCCGTCTTGTCGACGATCAGGACATCGACACCGGCGAGCCGCTCCAGCGCC
>JAJDVR010000063.1 GCA_022826025.1 Gemmatimonadota bacterium
TGTGGGGCCCCGGTGAGGGCTGGACCGTCGAACCGGAGCCTCTCCTCGAAATCGGCACCGTCACCGGCGCATCCGAATACCTGTTCACCGATGTGGTCGCCGCCGTGCGGCTGAGCAATGGCGACATCGTGGTCGCAGAGCGCGCAGCATCGGAGCTGCGCGGCTACGACGCCGCGGGCAACTTCCTGTGGCGTGCGGGGAGGTCCGGGGACGGACCCGGTGAATTCAGAAGTCTCGACTTCGTCGGCACCGCGGCGGGCGATTCACTGGTGACGTACGACGGAGCGCTGCTGCGAGCCCAGCTCTTCGATCCGCAGGGCCGCCTGGCGCGAGCCTACCGGGTGGCGATTACCGAGGGCGAGGCCGCCGGCCAGATCACAATGGCCGACAAGGCGGTGGGTGTCGTGGACGGCCTGCTCATCGTCCGCTTCATCGAGTCCGGCGACGAGGTTCCCAACGGCGTCGCACGATGGCCCCTGGAGCGCCTGGCGGCGCTGGACCTTGAGGACGGAGCCGTCCCGTCGCTGCTGGTGCTGCCGGGCGGTGAAGCGCACGTGCGGGTCCGGGAAGGGGGAGGATACTCGCACGGCACCTATGTCTTCGCCAAAGGGCCGGAGTACGGTGCCGCGGCCGGGCGTCTCGCTGTGATCGACACGGAGGCCTGGTCGGTGCGTCTGATCTCGCCCCGCGATGGCGCGACTACGGCCGTTTTTCGCCGTGAATTGGCTCCCCGCGACGCGACCAACGCCCTTTTCGAACTTCACCTGGACGGCATCGTGGAGATCGCTTTCACGGATCCGGACCAGGCCGCGGCGGAAAGGGTCGCGGGATTGCGGCGGATGTGGCGGGGATTCCCGAGGGCGCCGCACCTCCCCGTTCTCCGTTCCGTCCACGTGGATGGGACCGGGCACCTGTGGCTCCAGCCGTACTACGTGGCCGGCGCCGAGCCGCCGCCTTTCGAGATCCACGCCCCCGACGGCACCTGGCTCGGAAGCGTTACGCTGCCCCCCGGGCTCCACCGGGCCTTCATCCAGTACCAGGCGCCCTACCTCGAGATCGGCGAAGACTACGTGCTCGGAGTCTGGACCGACGATCTGGACGTTCAGTATGTCCGCATGTACCGGATCAGCAAGACCTCAGCCGATCGCGGGTGAGCCGTCCTCGCCCGTCCGGATCCGGTAGCATTCTGCCAGTTCAAGCACGAAGATCACACCGTCTCCGATGTTCCCCGTGCGCGCGCCCTTGATGATCGCCTCCCTGGTCCGCTCCAGGAAATTGTCGTTTACGGCGATCTCGAAGCGCACCTTCTTGCGGAGCCTCACCTCGAAGTCCGCTCCCCGGTAGGTCTCGGTGAACCCACCCTGCTGCCCGCAGCCAAGGGCGTTGGTCACCGACATCCGGTTCACCTCCACCTCCGCCAGGGCGTCCTTCACGCTGTGCAGCCGGTCGGGCTGAACGTATGCAATCACGAGTTTCATCATGCACTCCCGTCTGGTTTGGGTGGTCTAGCGAGCCGTGAAGATCGTGTAGTCCGGGTAGGCTTCCATGTTGTGCTCCGCGAGGTCCAGACCCCGCCGTTCCTCCTCCGGGCTCACCCGGAGACCGATGGTACTCCTGAGGAGGAGGAAGATGAGCGCGGCGGCCGGGAAGGCGATGGCGCCGCAGGCCACCACGCCCACCAGCTGGGTGAGGAGGCTGTGATCCGCGCTGAAGATCCCCACGGCCAGCGTCCCCCAGACGCCGCACGTCAGGTGCACGGAAATCGCCCCCACCGGATCGTCGAGCTTCGCGCGGTCGAAGGTCTCGACGGAGATGACGACGATCACCCCCGCGACAAGGCCGATAATGACCGCGGCCGTAACGCTCACCACGTCCGCGCCGGCGGTGACCCCCACGAGCCCGGCGAGCGCCCCGTTCAGGACCATCGAGGCGTCCGGATGCCTGTGGACGACCCAGGTCGTCGCCATGGCTCCGACGATGCCGGCGGCGGCCGCGAGCGAGGTCGTGACGAGCACGTAGGAGACGAGTCCCGGGTCGGCGCTCAGCACCGAACCCCCGTTGAAGCCGAACCACCCCAGCCAGAGAAGGAACATCCCCATGACGGCGAGCGGGAGATTGTGGCCGAGGATCGGCCGGATCTCGCCATTGACGTATTTGCCCAGCCTGGGGCCGAGGAAGATCACGCCCGCGAGCGCGGCCCAGCCGCCCACGGAGTGGACAATCGTCGAACCGGCGAAATCGTAGAACCCCAGCGCGTCCAGCCAGCCCCCGCCCCACTTCCACGACCCGACCACGGGATAGACGAACATGACGTAGATGGTCGCGAAGAGCAGGAACGAACCGAGCTTCACCCGCTCGGCCACGGCGCCCGACACGATCGTCGCCGCCGTGGCGGCGAACATCGCCTGGAACAGGAAGTCCGTCCAGTAGGTGTAGCCCGGATTGTACTCGGCGGTCACCCCGGCGGCGTCCGTCCCGACGCCCATCCCGGTGAAGCCGAGGAACCCGCCGAGCGCGAACTCCTCGGGATACATCAGGTTGAACCCCACCAGGGTGTAGGTGAGCAGCCCGATGGCGATGATCCCCATGTTCTTGAAGAGGATGTTCACCGTGTTCTTCGACTGGGTCAGCCCGGATTCCAGGGTAGCGAACCCCAGGTGCATGACGAAGACGAGGAAGGTCGCCACCATCATCCAGGTGTTGTTCACCGCGAAGAGCGCGTCGGCCGCCGAGGGCGTCTGCGCGGCGGCCGCATCGGGAAAGGCGGCGAGGAGCACGACTGACGCAAGCGTCATGAGGAACCGCATGGTTCACCTCCCGGGGAGTCGGTCCAGCGTGGGCGTGGGCGCGCGGATCTGTCCGCGGGCTGCTCGGTCCGCGACCGGTTACGGGACGGTGCGTGGGCAAGCGGCGTGCCTGGGGAGGTGCACGGATCCCCAACCTGTTGCTGCAGCTGTTCTTGCGGGACGTGCCGCAGGCGGATGGGGACACGGCCGAAGGCAGTCGTTCCTACATTTTGGTAGGATTTTGGAGGAAGCTACAGAATTGTAGGTCGCGGGGTCAGCGCCCGTCGAGGCCGTACTTGGCGACGCGGAGCCCCATCACCCGTTCCGTGATGCCGAGCTGGCGGGCGGCGGCGGCGCGATTGCCGCGGCTCACCTTGAGGGCGTCGACGATCAGCTCCTTCTCGAGCGCATCCAGCTGGACCTTGAGCGGTCCCGAACGCCCGGCCCCCGGGGTGGCCATCTGGAGGCTGGGCGGGAGGAGGCGGGCGTGGATCACGTCGCCGTCGGCCAGAAGCACGGCTCGCTCGATGGCGTTCTCCAACTCGCGCACGTTGCCCGGCCAGTGGTAGGCCATGAGGAGATCGATGGCGGGGGTGGAGAGCCGGACGATCGCGCGCCCGTGCCGCGTGTTGTACATCTCGACGAAGTGGTCCGCGAGCAGGATGATGTCGGTCCGGCGGTCGCGCAGCGGCGGCACGTGTATCGGGAAGACGTTCAGCCGGTAGTAGAGGTCCGTCCGGAAGCGGCCCTCCTCGATGTCCGCCTCGAGATCCCGGTTCGTTGCGGCGACGACCCGGACATCGGTCTTGAGCATTCTGTTCCCGCCAACCCGTTCGAACTCGCGCTCCTGCAGCACGCGAAGCAGACGGATCTGAACGGAAGGCGGCAGATCGCCGATCTCGTCCAGGAAGATCGTCCCGCCCGAAGCCCTCTCGAAGCGGCCCGCGCGCTGCTTCAGCGCACCCGTGAACGCGCCACGCTCATGGCCGAACAACTCGCTTTCGACGAGCCCCTCGGGGAGCGCCGCGCAGTTGACGCGGACGAAGGGCCCGCGGGAGCGGCGGCTCCCGTAGTGCACGGCCTGGGCGATCAGCTCCTTGCCGGTGCCGCTCTCCCCGCGGATCAGCACGGTGGCGTCGCTCCCCGCGACCTGGCCGATCATCTCGAACACCGGGACCATCTCCCGCGAGTTGCCGACGATGTTGTCGGGCCTGTACCTGTCGGCCAGCTCCCGCCGAAGCCGCCGGTTCTCGGCAACCAGTGCCTTCTCCTCCTCGGCGAACTGCCGGAGACGCACCGCGTGGGCGATGAGCGACGCCAGCACCGAGAGGACCTGGATGTCCTCGTCGAAGGTGGTCGCGTCCGCGCACGGGCGCTCGGCGCTCAGTGCTCCGATCGTCTCGTTACCGTGCCGCACCGGGACGCAGACGAAGCCGGCCTCGTTGCGCTCCTCCAGCGGACGGGCCCGGCTGAGAAAGCGCGGCTCGGTGGCGACGGACGGAATGACGACGGGGACGCCCGTCTCGACGACGCGTCCAGTGATGCCCTCGCCGAGCCTGTATCGGGCGCGCTCACGCTGGTCGTCCGTCAGACCCACGGCCTCCTGGAGCAGGATCTCGGATGTCCGCCGGTTGAGGACGGTGAGGGTCGCGCATTCAAGCTCCAGGTGCCGCGAGAGAGCTCCGAGGATGGGCCGCACCGACGAGCCCAGGTC
>JAJDVR010000119.1 GCA_022826025.1 Gemmatimonadota bacterium
TCGGCCGGAACGGACAGAACGTTCGCCTGGCATCGCAGCTGATCGGGTGGCAGATCGACCTCTACGGGTCTCGCGAGTGGCTTGAGCGGGGAGCGGACACGGCCATCTTCCCGGACGCCGAGGAGAACTACGAAACGTCCGATTTTCCGCTCGCGGAACTGGAGTTGCCGGGCGATGCGCTGGAGGCGCTGGGAGGGGCGGGATACACCACGTTCCTCCAGATCATTAACCTTGAGAGGGGCGAGTTCCTGGCGATACCGGGACTCTCTACTGATGCCGTAGACCAGATCGTCGCGCTGATCGACGAATTGACCGTGATCGAGGGCGAGGAAGACGCGCAACCCGAAGCTCTTGCGGACGGAGAGCACACAGACGGATGAGACAGCCGGGGCACGGCGTAGACGGGGTTCGGTAGCCGGGCCAGGGAAGCCAACCAGGGAGGAAGTCCAGGGGCATGCGGGTGTTCGAGCTTGCGAGAGACTTGCGGGTCTCGTCGCGGATGTTGTTGACGCTACTGCGCAAGATGGGCGTAGCGCTGCACGGAGACAGGGATTTCGTGCCGGGCGACGACGTCTCGCGTCTCCTGGCGCGAATCGAGCGCGAGCGGCGACAGAGCGGCTTCGGAACCCGCGAAGCGGTGCAGGCCGCCCTCGAAGATGTCCGGTCGACCCATGTCCGGCGGAGGCGCAGTCGCAGGCGAATCAGGCGCGTGGCACCCAGCGAAGCCGAAGTTGTGCCCGTGGCGTCCGCGGTCGGGATCGACGAGAGCCCGGGCTCGGCGGCTGAACCGGGCGATTCGATACTGGCATCCGGTGGGGCGGCGGAAGGGTCGGGCCGCGCGCGGGAGCCCGTGTCAGGAGCAGCCTCCGTACTGCCGTCCGAGGGCGATGCGACGGACCCCGCCGGGGATGCCGGTTCCGCGGGACAACACGCACCCAACGGTGAAGCGTCGTCGCTGGAGTCCGCGGCATCGGGTCCGGAAGCCCTCGACACCGGAACCGGGTCGCTGCCGGCCGGCACAGACCAGCTCGATGGCGACGCGGCCGGGGCCACCGGTGGGGAGGATGCCGTGGCCGCCGACGCGGCCGCGGCGGCGCAGGTTGCGGACACTGGCGATCAGCCGGGTTCGGCAGAGCATGCCCAGGGCGGGTCCGCCTCCACCTCACTCTCGACCGACCATCAGGACGCGGTCTCCGACCCACGGTCCGGGAGCCAGCCCGCTTCCCCGGACGCCTCCGGCGCGTCGCCGGAGGCGGCCCCGTCGTCAACCTCCGCGCAACCTCCGGCGGAGGGTTCCTCCGACCTGAGCCCTGCGGCCCCGGCGCGCGAAGCGAACGTCACCGCGGCCGAGACCTTGCCGACTCCAGCCCGACCCAAGTTGCGGTCGGCGCGCAGTCAGGGCCCCGAAGGTCCCGTTCGTGTCGTGCGCCAGTCGCCCCGACTGGCTCCCGCGGCCAGCGCGGGGCCCGGCGGCCAGGTGCGCATCCAGGCCGAGGGATACGGGCCGGACGGTAGACGCAAGCGGGGAAGGAAGAAGGGCAGAAGACGCCAGCGGGTCGACCAGGGCGCCGTTCAGGAGAACATCCAGCGCGTGATGGCCGAACTGAAGGGCGGCGGCCGGCGTCGGCGCAAGAGCCGTGACACCCGTCCCAGGGTGGAGGAAAAGGAGGCCCGCAAGGAGGAGGCACGCAAGCAGGAAGAGCGTGAGGCCACCACCGTGCGCGTGAACGAGTTCCTTACCGTAGCCGAACTCGGGGAGCTAATCGATATCTCTTCGACCGAACTCATCGGCTCGGCGTTCAAGAGTCTGGGCCTCATGGTCACGATCAACCAGCGGCTGGATTTTGACCAGATCGAGATGCTGCTGGACGAGTTCAACTTCACCGCCGTCCGCGAGCAGGAGTACGGAGCCGCCGAAGAAGGCCAGGCGGAGGAAGAGGACGACCCCGAGCTTGTTGTGCCACGCCCACCGGTGGTCACGGTCATGGGCCATGTGGACCACGGAAAGACCAAGCTGCTCGACTCGATCCGGGACACCAACGTCGTCGCGGGCGAGTCCGGTGGCATCACCCAGCATATCGGAGCCTACCACGTTGAAGTGGGCGGCGAACGCTCGCTCACGTTCCTGGATACGCCGGGCCACGCCGCGTTCACCGCGATGCGCGCGCGGGGCGCCGACGTCACCGACATCGTGATCCTGGTGGTCGCGGCGGACGATTCCGTCATGCCGCAGACAATCGAGGCGATCTCCCACGCGCGCAACGCCGGCGTCCCGATCGTGGTGGCCATCAACAAGATGGACCTGCCGGCGGCAGACGCCGACCGCGTCAAGCAGCAGCTTCTCAATCACGACGTCACCGTCGAGGACTTCGGGGGCGACGTCCTGGTGGCGCCGATCTCCGCCCGCAGCGGAACGGGCATAGACGAGCTGCTGGAGAAGGTGCTGCTGCAGGCCGAGTTGCTCGAACTGAAGGCCAACCCGAACCGTCCGGCGACGGGAGCCGTGATCGAGGCCAGGCTGGATGTCGGGAAGGGCCCGGTCGTTTCCGTGCTGGTGCAGCGGGGTACTCTTCGAGTGGGCGACGACTTCATCTGCGGCAAGTTCGACGGCCGCGTGCGGGCGTTGCTGGACGAGCGCGGGGCGGTGGTAGCGGAGGCGGGTCCCGGCATCCCGGTGCAGCTCCTGGGCGTCAGAGGCGTGCCCCAGGCGGGTGATACTCTGCAGGTCATGGAGGCCATCCGTGCATCCGAGATCGCGAGCACCCGCCAGCGCCTGGAGCGCGAGAAACTCCTTCGCATCAAGGATCGCGGAATCAGGCTCGGCGACTTCTCCCAGATCCTGTCCGCTGGTGAGGTCAGCACTCTGCCGCTCATCATCAAGGGCGACGTGGACGGCTCGGTGCAGGCGGTGTCGGATACGCTCCAGCGACTCAGCACAGCGGAAGTGCAGGTGGAGATCGTCCACCGGGCAGTCGGGGCCATCAACGAGGAGGATGTTCTGCTGGCGCGTACCGCCGGCGGTGTCATCATCGGCTTCAGGGTGCGTCCGAACGTCAACGCCCGGCAGCTGGCCGAGCGGGAAGGCGTGGACATCCAGGTCTACGACGTCATCTACGATGCGGAAAACGACGTGCGCGCCGCTCTGGAAGGCATGCTCGCCCCCGAGCGCCTGGAGAAGGTCGTGGGAAGCGCGGAGGTGCGCGAGACCTTCAGGGTGACGAAGGTGGGCACCATCGCGGGCTGCTACGTGAGCGAGGGGGTTGTGGAACACCAGTCGACGGTGCGTCTGATCCGTGACGGCGTCGTGGCGTACACCGGGGAGATCGGTTCGCTCAAGCGGTTCAAGGACGATGTGAAGCTGGTCCGCAACGGGCTCGAGTGCGGGATAGGAATCGCCAACTACAACGATGTGAAAGTGGGTGATGTCATCGAGTGCTTCGTGGTCGAGGAAGTCGCGCGCACCCTGGCCGGAAGTGCCCACGCGCGATGAGGCCGCGGGCGGTCCGGCGGCTCGCCGGCCGTGGTGATCGGGGCGGTCTCCTGGGACCTGCTGCTCCCAGGCTGTGTGTCCCTCAAGGACAAGCGCCGCGTCGTCCGTTCCCTGAAGGACCGCATGCGCCACCGCTTCAACGTCGGGGTCTCCGAAACCCACATGCGGGAGCTGCACGCGCGAGCGGGTCTTACCGCGGTCTTCGTGACCACGGAAGGGCGTCACGCGGAGTCGATTCGGGGCCACCTCGGCAGCTTCGTGGAAGCCGATGTGCGCGTCGTCGTACTGACGGTCCGCGATCCCCTGGCCTGAGGCGCGCGCGGAATCGCATGGGGGTTGGCGTGGGCGCCCGATTCTTCGGCCCCGGTCCCTGACCGCAGATGACTCGACGGCTCGCCCGGGTGAACAGCCAGCTGCAGCGGGAGATAACGCGCATCCTCCGCAGCCAGGTGCGCGATCCCCGTGTGGGCACACCGGTGGTCACCGAAGTCCGGGTGACCTCCGATCTCTCGTTCGCGCGGGTCTTCGTAAGGCTGGACTGCAGCGGCCGGGAACGCGACCGGGCCATGAATGGGCTCGCCGCCTCGGCGCCGTTCATCAGGGGATCGCTGGGCGCGGAACTCCACATCCGGCGCGTACCCGAGCTGCGTTTCGTCGAAGACACATCGCTGGAACACGCAGCGCGTATCGAACAGATCCTCAAGGACGTTCTCCCCGGCGACGGCGTAGCCGGGGAAGGGGAGGAGGCGTGAGCCGCCCTCACGAAGGCGTGCTGCTGATCGACAAGCCCATCGGCCCCACCTCCCACGACATCGTCCGGGAGACACGCGCGCGGCTGGGCCTCCGGCGCGTCGGCCATGCCGGAACCCTGGACCCCTTCGCTTCGGGGCTGCTGCTGCTCTGCCTCGGCCCTTCCACCCGCATTTCGCAGTACCTGTCGGCGATGGACAAGACCTATCTGGCGACCGCCCGCCTCGGCGTGTCGACCAGCACGCACGACCTGGACGGGGACATCGTGGACGAGAACTCCGGGTGGCGTGACCTGGACGAGCGCACCGTCCGGGACGCCCTCGAGGCGCTCCAGGGCCCGGTCCTCCAGGTTCCGCCGCGCTATTCCGCCAAGAAGCTGCAGGGGACCGCCGCCCACCGCCGCTCTCGCCGGGGCGAGACGGTGGAGCTCGAGCCGGTTCCGGTCGAAGTGTACGAGATCCGGGAAATCCACTGCGCGCTTCCGTTCGTCACCTTTGGCGTGCGCTGTTCTTCCGGAACCTACGTCCGGGCGCTCGCGCGCGATCTGGGGAACGCGCTGGGGACCGGAGCCCACCTGACCTCGCTCAGGCGCACGGCGGTGGGCTCGCTGAGCGTCCGCGACGCCGTGCCTGCCGGCGAGTTGCGCGAAGAGGTGCCGGCGGCCGCGCACCTGCCCGCCGCGAGAGCACTGGCGCACCTGCCCGCCGTACGCGTGGACGAGGAGGACGCCGGGCGCCTGGCCTGCGGACAGGCCATCGAACCGACCCTGGAGCCCGTGCCCGACGCCGATCCGGTGGTGGCGCTCGAGCGGGGAACCCTGGTCGCCATCGGGGTCGGCCGTGGCGGCGTGCTGCGCCCGCGCAAGGTGTTCCGGTGACGGCGTCCGGCTTCACGGAGGGTCGCGGCGCGGGATCTGGCCGACCCGCGCTGGTCCCGCGCTGCGAGCGGGGGAGCGTGGTCACGGTGGGGACGTTTGACGGGGTCCATCTGGGCCACCGGGAGGTATTGCGCGAAATGGGCCGGAGAGCCCGACAGACGGGCAGGCCCAGCGTCCTGGTGACCTTCCGTCCCCACCCGCTCCAGGTCCTGAGGCCGGAGGACGCGCCCGGGCTCCTGACCAGTTCGGTCGAGAAGAAGGAGATCCTTGCGCAGAGCGAACTCGACTACGCCGTCTTCCTGCCCTTCACCCGGGTGCTGGCGCGCTATACTCCCCGGCGCTTCGTGGAAGAGATTCTGGTCGCCCGCATCAAGGTGAGGGAGCTCGTGATCGGCTACGATCATGGTTTCGGCCGCGGGCGGTCCGGAGACGCAGAGACCCTGGATGCGATGGGAACGGAGTTGGGGTTTGATGTCCAGGTCGTACCGCCCATCGTCGCCGGGGGCGGTCCCGTGTCTTCGAGCAGGATTCGCAAGGCGCTGCTGGAAGGCGACGTACGCGCCGCGCATACCGGGCTCGGGCGTCCGTATTCGCTGCGCGGAGTGGTCGTCCGGGGTGATGGCCGCGGAGGGCGCCTCGGCTTCCCCACCGCCAACCTCGAGATTCGGGACTCGCGAAAGCTGATTCCCGGCGAGGGGATCTACGCGGTGCGCGTCAGGTTGCCCGAGGGGGCGTGGGACGGAGCCCTGCACATCGGACCGCGCCCTACCTTCCCCGGCTCCCCGGCCACGATCGAAGTGCATCTTCTCGACTACGGTGCCGACCTCTACGGGGCAGAGCTCCAGCTGGATCTCATCGAACGGCTCCGTCGTGTGCGGTCCTTTGCCAGCGTGGCGGAACTGGTCAGCCGGATGAACGAGGATGTCCGGCTTGCGCGCCGCATCCTGACCGAATACCGCGACCGCCACTCCTCTCCACAGACCAGATCCCGGATGACACCATGACCGAACTGACCCGGCAGACCTGCGAACCGTGCAGGGTGGGAGCGCCCCCGGCCAGCGAAGCCGAAATCTCCGCCTGGCGTCCACAGATTCCCGACTGGAAGATCGTAGAGCGCGACGGCATTCCCCGTCTCGAGCGCGTCTTCTCCTTCCCGGATTTCGTCCAGGCTCTGTCGTTCACCAACCGCGTGGGCGCGCTCGCCGAGGAGCAGGGACATCACCCGGCTCTCCTGACGGAGTGGGGGCGCGTCACCGTCTCCTGGTGGACCCACAAGATCCGCAACCTCCATGTAAACGACTTCGTAATGGCCGCCAGGACCGACGTGGCTTTCGGCGAAAGCTGAGGCGTGTTGCCGGGTTGGAGCGCGCGCCTTGTAGCCTCCACCCCTTATGGCTAGCTTTGGTCGCCGTTTACAAGTCAGTGGGTTCGCGCCCGGGCTTCCCTTGTAGCGTTCAGACTCTTGAGGAGGCGTTCCCGCGATGGGATTCGTAAAGGAAGAAGTCATCCGGAAGTACCAGGTTCATGATGGTGATCGGGGCAGCGCCCCCGTTCAGATCGCGATCCTGACCCACCGAATCAATCATCTCCAGGGTCACTTCCGCGAACACAAGAAGGACCATCACAGCCGCCAGGGTCTGCTCAAGATGGTGGGCCGGCGAAGGCGGCTCCTCGAGTACATGAAGCGGACCGACTACGAGAAGTACCGCGAACTCATCGCGGACCTCGGTCTCCGCCACTAGGTCAGAGCATGCTGAAAAGAATCGAGCGACAGTTTGCAGGACGCACCCTGGTCCTGGAGACCGGGCGCATGGCGAGGCAGGCCCACGGGGCCTGCCTCGTTCGTTTTGGCGACACGATGGTGCTGTGCACGGCCACGGCGCAGATGAAGCCTACACACCTTCCCTTCTTTCCTCTCACGGTCGAGTACCGCGAAAAGACCTATGCCGGCGGCAAGATTCCCGGGGGCTTCTTCAAGCGCGAGGGCCGGCCGGGCGAGAAGGAGATCCTGGCCGCGCGCTCCATCGATCGCCCCATCCGCCCTCTGTTCCCGAAAGGGTACATGAACGAGACGCAGGTCATCTGCTACATCCTGAGCGCGGACCAGGAGAACGACGCGGACGTCCTCGGTCTGATGGGCGCCTCGGTGGCGCTCAACATGTCGAAGATCCCGTTCCACATCCCGGTGGCGTCGGTGCGCATGGGCCGGATTCAGGGCGCCTGGATCGTGAATCCCACCTTCCAGCAACTCGAGTACTCCGACGTCGACCTGGTGGTGGCGGGATCCGCCGAGGCGATCACCATGGTCGAAGGTGCCGCGGTCGAGGTGCCCGAAGAGGACCTCCTCGAGGGGCTGGGGGCGGCTCATGGGGCGATCCGCGAACTGGTGGCCATGCAGCGTGACCTCATCGCAGACGCCGGCGAAGAGGAAATGGAATGG
>JAJDVR010000033.1 GCA_022826025.1 Gemmatimonadota bacterium
GCGAGGTGCCGCGCACAAGGCATTGAATCGAGCTGGCTCTCTCGATCGGCGATCAAGGTTCTGAGCACCTGCGTAACTCCATCCGTGACTTGAGAAAGGAGAACGCATGAAGCTGAGCCAGGAACTGATCGCCATTCTTGCTGTCGGCGTAACGCTGATGGGCCTCCAGATCACCTTGTTCGTCAGCCTGCGCGGCGAGATGAGCGACTTGCGCGACGAGATGCGTGGCGAAATGAGCGTCTTGCGCGACGAGATGCGCCGCGAGATGAACGTCCTGCGCGACGATATCCGGCGCGAAATGAACGTCCTGCGCGAGGACGTCCGCCACGACATCGACGCGCTCAGGCTCGACATCCAGGACATCCGCGGGGACGTCCGCCAGTTGCGCGAAAAGCTGCTGGTGCCCGCCGGGGGCGGGTGATGAAGCTGAGCCAGGAACTGATCGCCATTCTTGCCGTCGGCGTAACGCTGACAGGGCTCCAGATCACCTTGTTCGTCAGCCTGCGCGGCGAGGTGAGTGAATTGCGCGGCGACATGGGGAGGATGGAAACCCGTCTGCGCGACGAGATGAGCGTGTTGCGCGTCGAGATGCGTGGCGAAATGAGCGACTTGCGCGACGAAATGCGTGGCGAAATGAACGTCCTGCGCGAGGACGTCCGCCACGACATTGACGCCCTCAGGATCGACATCCAGGACATCCGCGAGGACGTCCGCCAACTGCGCGACAAGCTGCTGGTGCCCGCCGGGGGCGCGTGAAGGCGCCTCCTGCTACCGGATAACGCCGCCCCCCGTTCGGTCATCGGGCACGAAGCGGTCCCGATACGGCATCTCCACGGACGGCAGGGTCTCGGCGTTCATCACCGCGTCCTCGGGCACGAGGTCGTTCAGGTAGAGGATGTACGCGATCACCGCGTAGGTCTCGTCCGCCGTCATGGTGCCGGGGGTGAGCTGCGGCATCGCCTTCACGATGTAGTCGTAGAGGGTCGTGGCGTAGGGCCAGTAGCCGCCGACGGTGCGGCCGGCCGGCCACTCCTCCCAGGGCTCGCGCGTCACCAGAACATCGTTGGGCCCCTCGGTGCCGGTGGGACCGTGGCAGGCGATGCATTGCATCAGGTAGACCTGTTCGCCCTCTGCGACGGTGCCGCTCCCGGGAGGCAGCCCCTCCCCGTCGGGCCTCACGTCGATGTCCCACATGGCGACGCGCTCGGCCGAGGCCGCGCTCCCGAACCCGAAGAGCTCGGGTGGCTCGGCGCCGTCCGCGGAACCGGCGCCGGACGAGGATCCGGCGGGCGCGCAGCCGAGGGCGAGGACCACGGTTGCCAGCCCGAGCCGCCTCATACCAGGTCTCCCAGCCCGAAGGTGACGGAGCCGTCCGCCCCGACCTTCCAAACCCGCTGCTGGTTGTTGTGGTACGCCGTGCGCTCGCCACGCGCCTCCCACAATTGCTGCACCGTGGGCTGCACGTAGCCGGTCTCGTCGACCGCGCGGCTGATCAGCAGGCTTTCGCTGCCGTCCCAGTTCCAGAGGTGGCGGAAGCGGACCGTCGACTTGGGCAGGATGGGCTCCTGAAGTTCGGCTTCGCTCCAGTTGCGGCCGCCGTCGGTGCTGATGTCGACGCGTGTAATACGCCCGCGTCCCGTCCACGCGAGCCCCTGGATCTCCCACCATCCCGGGTCCGGTAGCGTGTAGGGATACGCGGGGAAGGTGATGGTGGACTTGGCGTCCATGAAGAAGCTGAACTGGCGGGAAAGGCCGCCCTTGAGCGGGTCGGTGTAGCGGGATGTCTCGTCGCGGGTCATGGTCGGGCGGTCGGTTACCTCGATGCGCCGCAGCCACTTGACGCTGGCGTTGCCCTCCCAGCCGGGAAGGAGCAGACGCAGCGGGTAGCCCTGCTCGGGGCGGATGGCCTCGCCGTTCTGGCCGTAGGCGAGGAGGGCGTCGTCCATGATCTTCTCCATGGGCACGCTGCGCGACATGACTGCCGCGTCGGCGCCCTCGGCCAGGATCCAGGTCGCTGCCGGATCGGCCCCCACCTCGTTCAGGATGGTCTTGACGGGGACGCCCACCCACTCGCTCGTGCTGAGAAGCCCGTCCAGGGCCTGGGGGCTGATCTCGACCGGCATGCGCTCGCGATTGTACGCCCCGCCCCCGTTTCCGGAGCACTCGAGGAAGTAGGTGCGCGCCACCGACGGGTAGCGTTTCAGGTCCGCCATCGAGAAGACCATCGGGCGCTCGACCATCCCGTGCACCAGCAGCTCGTGACGGCCCGCGCGGATGTCGGGGATGCCGGCGTGATGGCGCTCGAAGTGCAGGTCGGCCGGCGTGATGGTGCCCTGCAGCTCCTGCAGCGGCGTGCGCGACGAACTGGAGAGCGTCTGCGAGCGGGTGAGCCGCCGCGGCCGCTCCTCGGGCGCGCGCACGCCCACCTCGGAAGTGAAGCGGCCCGGTACCTTGGTGGGGTCGTCGGGCGCCGTCGGGGCCTCCTGCGCCACCAGCTTGACGGCGTCGGCCTTCGTCTTGATCAGGCCCGCGGCGACGGCCCCGGAGGTAGCGGCGATCCAGGTGCGGCGAGAGATGGAGGAGCGGCTGTTCGATGCCATCTCGGGTTCCCTCCGAAGGGTGGATTGCGAAGCGACGTTTCCTGGTAGCCAGCCTACGGCGCAAGCGCCCTGCGAGCAAGCGCGGGCCTGCCGCCACTCGACGGCGCTTTGTGCCCGAATCACATGCCCTGGCCAGCCCGTTCTCCTTGCGCCTCCGCCCGCGAGCGTCAGCTTCCGAAGCATCGCCTTCACGCGTCTTGCCTCACGGAGCCCAACCGATGTCGCGTCCCGTCCCTTCCCGGTCCCGTCTCGCCCCCGTCCACGCGCTGGCGTGGTTGACCACCCTCGCCGTTGCGGGCATCCCCGACCCCGCCCAGGCCCAGGGCACCCGCTTCCTGCGGCAGCCTGACGTGAGCGCGACGCAGCTCGTCTTCGTGCACGCCAACGACCTGTGGCTCACCGGCCGGGACGGGGGCGATGCCGTGCGGCTCACCAGCTCCGAGGGCGCGGAAACCGATCCGGCCTTCAGCGCGGACGGGCAGTGGATCGCCTTTTCGGGACAGTACGGGGGCAACACCGACGTCTACCTGATACCCGCCACAGGCGGCCAGCCACGGAGGCTCACCTGGCATCCGGCGGCCGACGTAGTGCAGGGGTGGACGCCGGACGGCGAGATCCTCTTCCAGTCGGGCCGGGACGCGGTGCCCACACAGCTCTGGAAGTTCTACACGGTGCCGCCGGCGGGCGGGCTGCCGGCGCCGCTCGCGCTCCCGCAGGCGTACCTGGGCGGGATGTCGGGCGACGGGGAATACATCGCCTACCAGGAGATCGGCCAATGGGACCCGGAGTGGCGCAACTACCGGGGCGGGCAGGCGCAGCCGATCGGCATCGTCTCGACCGCCGACTGGGAGCGCACCACGCCCTCGTGGGAAGGCGAGCGGCACATGGACCCGGTGTGGATGGACGGCGTGGTGTACTACCTGTCCGAGCGGGACTGGGCCAGCAACGTGTGGTCATACGATCCGCGCACGGGGGCGGAGCGCCAGATGACGCGGCACGCCGACTTCGACGTGAAATCGCTGGGGGCCGGGGACGGCGTGGTGGTCTACGAGCAGGCCGGGTATCTGCACGAACTGGATCCCGCGTCCGGGCGCACGCGCGGGCTCGAGATCCACGTGGCCGGCGACATGAACTGGTCGCGGGCGCGCTGGGAGCAGGTTCCGTCCGCGCAGATGCGCGACGCCCGCCTTTCCCCGACCGGCAAGCGGGCGCTCTTCGAGTGGCGCGGCGAGATCTTCAGCGTGCCCGCGGAGGAGGGGTCGTGGCGCAACCTCACCCGCACCCCGGGGGTGGCCGACCGGCATCCGGCGTGGTCCCCCGACGGGTCGCAAATCGCCTGGTTCAACGACGCGGCCGACGAGTACGCGCTCGTGATCGCCGAGCAGGACGGGGCGAACCCGCGCCGCATCCGGATCGCCGAGCCATCCTTCTACTTCCGGCCCGAGTGGTCGCCCGACGGGAGCAAGCTGGCCTTCACCGACACGCACTACCGCGTTCTGGTGCTGGACGTGGAGTCGGGCGAGGTGGAACACGTCGACACCGACCGCTTCGCGCACCCGCAGCGCACCATGAACCCGGTGTGGTCGCCCGACTCGCGCTGGATCGCCTACGCACGCCGCCTCGACAACCAGCTGCGCGCCATCTTCCTGCACGACACCGAGGCTGGTGAGACGCACCAGCTCACCGACGGCATGTCCGACGCGATCACCCCGGTGTGGGACGAGTCCGGGAAGTACCTCTACTTCCTGGCCTCGACGGACTACGGCCTGAACACCGGCTGGCTCGACATGACCTCCTACGACCGGCCGGTCACGCGCGCTCTCTATCTGGCGCTGCTGGACGAGGACGAGCCCTCGCCCTTCCTGCCGCGGAGCGACGAGGAGGCGGAGGATGATGACGAGGGCGAAGAGGACGACGCGTCCCGTTCCGGCCAGGACGCGCCCGCCGCCGTCTCGATCGATTTCGAGGGCATTGCCCAACGGATCATCGACGCGCCCGGACTGCCCCTGGAAGACTACGCGGGACTCGCGCCCGGGCCCGAGGGGACCGTGTTCGTGATGGAAGGCGGAGGCTTCGGGGGCGGAGAGTTGCTCAAGTACTCCGTCGAGGAAAGGGAGGCGGAGGACTTCGTCGAGCAGGCGACCGCGGTCACCGTGTCCCACGACCGCGAGCACCTCCTCTTCCGGTCCGGCCCCAACTGGCGGGTGGTGGGGACTGCCCGCGCTCCCGGCGGAAACGACGGCCGCCTCGACCTCGGCGGGATGCGGGTGCGCGTCGAGCCCACCGCCGAGTACGAGCAGATGCTCCGCGACGGGTGGCGCTTCATGCGCGACTTCCTCTACGTCGACAACCAGCACGGGGCGCCGTGGGACGATGTTTGGGACTGGTATTCGGCGTGGCTCCCGGACGTGCGCCACCGTTCGGATTTCAACCACCTGCTGGACATGCTCTCGGGCGAGATCGCGGTGGGGCACTCGTATGTGCGCGGGGGCGACTATCCCGAGCTCGACAACCCGCGCACCGGCCTTCTGGGCGCGGACCTGGAGGAGGACGGCGGCTTCTACCGCATCACGCGCATCTACGACGGCGGGGACTGGACGCCCGGGACGGCGGGGCCGCTGTCCATCCCCGGCATGGACGTGTCGGAGGGCGACTACCTCCTGGCCGTGGACGGGGCGGAGCTGCGGGTGCCCACCAACCCCTTCGAGCTGCTGGAGGGCACTGCCGGGCGCACCATCACCCTGACGGTTGGACCCGCTCCCTCAATGGACGAGACCCGCGACATCATCGTGGAGCCCGTCGCCAACGAGGGCATCCTGCGCCGCTGGGCGTGGGTCGAGGCCAACCAGGCCCGCGTCGACGAGATGAGCGGGGGCCGGCTGGCGTACGTGTGGCTACCCAACACCGGACAGGGCGGATACCAGTACTTCAACCGCATGTATTACGCCCAGCAGGACCGCGAGGGGGCGGTCATCGACGAACGCAACAACGGCGGGGGCTCGGCGGCCGACTATATCGTCGACATGCTCGACCGCGAGCTCACCGGCTACTTCAATTCGCGCGCGGGCGACCGCAAGCCGTGGACCCAGCCGATGGCCGGGCTGTTCGGGCCCAAGGTCATGGTGATCAACGAGCGCGCCGGGTCGGGCGGCGACCTGCTGCCCTACCTGTTCCGCTTCAAGGGCGTCGGGCCGCTGGTCGGCACCAAGACGTGGGGCGGCCTTGTGGGAACCTGGGACACTCCGCCCCTCATCGACGGTGGCGGCTTCGTGGCCCCGCGGGGTGGCTTCTTCGACGTGAACGGCGAGTGGGCCGTGGAGGCGGAAGGCGTGGCGCCCGACATCGAGGTGCGCAACGACCCCGCCCCCGTGATCTCCGGCGGCGACCCGCAGCTTGAGACCGCCGTCAATGAAGCGCTCCGCCTGCTCGAGACCGGAAAGGTCACCTTCGCGGACGAGCCCCCGCCACCGGTGCGCTACCGGAGGCCGGGGGGCGGGCAGTGAGCCAGCGGGCAGGCTCCCGATCCCGCCCGCCCGCGGTCACCCGCGCCAACAGAAACGAGGCGGAGGCGACGCGCCGCCGCCAGGTCCGCTCGTGGGTGCTCTTCGACTTCGCCAACTCGATCTACCCGGCGGTCATGACGACGGCCGTGTTCCCCGTCTTCTACGTATCCACGGTGGTCGGAGGCGAAGGAGGACAGGGGGAGCTGTGGTGGGGTTGGGCGGTTTCACTCTCGGCGCTGGTAGTGGCTCTCTCAGCACCTCTGCTCGGCGCGATTGCGGACCGTAGCGGACTGCGCAAGCGCTTCATGGCCATCTATGTGGCGTTTTGCCTCGCAGGCGTGGCGCTGCTTGTTACAGTCGGTCCGGGGATGGTGGTCGCCGGCTTCGCCCTCTTCGTAGTCGCCAACATCGGCTTCGAAGGCGCCGTCGTCTTCTATAACGCATACCTCTCCGACATCACTCCGCCCGAGGAGCGGGGCTCTGTCTCCGCCTACGGTTTCGGCTGGGGATATCTGGGTTCAGCGCTGGGGCTCGTGCTCGCGCTGGTCTTCCTGCAGGTGCTCTTCCCCGGCCAAATCGAAGCTGTCTGGCTTCTGGTGGCGGGCTTTTTCTTCGTCTTTGCCATCCCGGCTTTCCGCAATCTGCCCTCCGACCGGGCCGGCGACATGCGGGTGGGCGAGGCGGCGGTCTGGGGACTCCGGCGCTTCCACGTCACGTTGCGCGAGGTCTGGGGCCTGCGCGATCTACGCCGTTTCCTCCTCTCTTATTTCTTCTATATCGACGGCATTCTGACAGTCATCGTAATGGCCGGCGTGATTGCGACCGGGACTTTCGGGTTCGAACAGACCGATACCATCATCCTCTTCCTGGTGGTGCAGTTCTCGGCGCTGGCGGGAGCATTCGTGCTGGCCAAACCCACCGACAGGCTCGGCCCCAAGGGCGTGCTCACCGGCGTATTGATCATGTGGGTGATCGCCGGCATTGCCGCCTACTTCGTGCAGACCACGCCGGTGTTCTACGGCCTGGCGATGGTCGCGGGCCTCGGCCTGGGGTCCGTACAGTCGGCCAGCCGCGCCTATATGTCGCTCCTGATTCCGGAGGGAAGGGAGGCCGAGATGTTCGGCTTCTACGCCTTCTGCGGAAAGACCTCGTCGGTGCTCGGTCCGCTGCTCTTCGGCCTGGCCACCTTCATCGCAGCGGGCAACCAGCGCCCCGGTTTCCTCGTGCTTACCGCGCTGATGCTGATCGGGCTGCTGCTGCTCCGGCGGGTGCCGGATCCGACCCGGACCTGAGCCCGCCGATGTCGTACCAGTCGATACCCCGGTCCGGGTAGCCGGCCAGGTCATCCGGCCCTACCGGGCGGTCCACCAGCACAGCGAGCGTCGATCGGGCTGTCTTCCAGGATCGCGACGGTCCGTTCGCTCCCTGCGTCACCTCGGTTTCGATTGCGGCGTTAGAAGTATCGCGATATTGTCTCTGGCTACCGCCATGCTGTCGTGCCATCAGCACGTTATGATCAGATATCGTGACGGCTGGTCGCCAGGCATCCGCGGCTTCACGCGCCTCCGGAAGGGACGACATACCGATGATCAAGCGCCTTGGGAAGGTTCTGGGCCTGGGGCTCGCGGCGGTCTTCGTTTCGGTCGTCGCCTGCAGCGACAGCGGCACCGCGCCGCCTCCGGCCGGCTCGATCGCCGGCGACGTGACGATCGAAGGCCGCGGGCTCGAGGGCGTGACGGTGTCCCTGTCGGATGGCACGGTGGCCACCACGACCACGGGCGGATCATTTCGGTTCGACGGGATCGCACCGGGCACCTACGAAGTGTCGATCAGCGGATACCCGGCGCACGCGTCATTCAGCGCCGCGTCCATGCCGGTAACGGTCGGGAGCGACGGCGGCCCGGGGACGGTCGCCTTCGGCGCGAGCAACACGGACCGGGATGCCCTGGTGGCGCTGTACAATGCGACCGACGGCCCGAACTGGACGGACAATACCAACTGGCTGACGGATGCGCCGCTGGCCGATTGGTACGGCGTAGACACCAACGCGGCGGGCCGAGTCACGCGGATCGACCTGTCGGGCCGGTGGGACAGCCAAGCGGGCGACATCCTGCCCCATGGTCTGAGCGGCACCCTTCCTCCCCAACTCGGCAAGCTCGCCAACCTGGCATTTCTGTACCTGAACCACAACCGGTTGGTCGGGACCGTCCCGGCCGAACTCGGCAACCTCGCCAACCTGCAATGGCTGGAACTCGGAAATAACAGTCTTTCGAGCGCCATTCCGGCCGAACTCGGCAAGCTCGCCAATCTGGAGGCACTGTACCTGAGCCACAACGACCTGGTGGGCTCCGTCCCGGCCGAACTCGGCGACCTCACCAATCTGGTGGTACTGGACCTCAGGAGTAACAGTCTTTCCGGGACCATCCCGACGCAACTCGGCAACCTCGCCAACCTGCAATGGCTGAACCTCGGGAATAACAGTCTTTCGAGCGCCATTCCGGCCGAACTCGGCAACCTCGCCAATCTGGAGGGGCTGTACCTGAACCACAACGCCCTAACGGGCTCCGTCCCGGCCGAACTCGGCAACCTCGCCGACCTGGGGAACCTGCACCTGAACCACAATCCTCTGACAGGGCCGCTACCGCTGGAACTGGAGGGTCTTCCGCTCTCCTGGTTCCACTACAACGACACAGGCCTGTGCGTGCCACTCGAAGCGTCGTTTCGTACCTGGCTCGCCGGCATCGAAAATCACCAGGGTACCGGGGTTGACTGCGGCGCCTCCCAATCCGACCGCGATGTCCTGGAGATATTGTACAAAGCCACCGATGGTCCCAACTGGACCAACAACCGGAACTGGCTGACCGATGCGCCGCTCCGCGAGTGGGCCGGCGTGACAACCGATTCCAATGGTCGTGTGACGAGGCTCGTTCTGGTAGGAAACAACCTTCGCGGGCCGATTCCGCCGGAGATCGGAAATCTAGGCAGCCTCGAAGGGTTGACTCTCCAAGGCAACCAACTCACAGGCCCGATTCCGCCAGAGATCGGGAATCTAGGCAGCCTCGAAGCCTTGGACCTGCTTAACAACCAACTCACGGGCCCGA